>NZ_CP061725.1:5285397-5596303 GCF_014764405.1 Micromonospora craniellae
CGCCCAGACCACCATCGGGTCGTCGGCGTTGGCCACGATGCGGATGTCCGGGTGGCGGACCAGGGCCGCGCGCCAGAGCTGCGCCATCATGGCGACCTCCTTGGCCCGGTCGAGCTGGTCGCGGGAGAGGTTGAGCAGCGCCACCACGTGCGGATCGGTCGCCTCGATCACCTGCGCGAGGTAGTGCTCGTCGACCTCCAGCACGGCGTACGGGGTGCTGCCCGCCTTGGCCAGGGCGGAGGTGTGCCCGGTCGGCATGTTGGCGCCGAAGGAGTTGGTGGCAACCCGGCCGAGCACGCCGACGGCGGCGGCGGCCAGCCGGGTGGTGGTGGTCTTGCCGTTGGTGCCCGAGATCAGCGCGATGGCCCGCCCGGCGGAGAGGTGCGCCAGCAGGTCGGGGTCGATCTTGAGGCCGATCCAGCCACCGATCACCGAGCCGTCGCCACGGCCCGCAGCCCGCGACAGGGCCGCGGCGGTCCGTGACACGGAGCTGGCCACCTTCGCCCGCAGGGGCATCTTCGCGTCCGTCACGCGAGCGAGGTTACCGGACCAGACGGCCCGTCAGATCGCCGCCGACGGTGTTCCGTTCTGTCCACTTCGTCGGTGGACGGGGCGGCGGGTGTCCGGCCCGGCCCGAGTCGATCTATGTCGGATAGCGGACCGCCTCCGGCGCCCCGCCGCCCTCCACTCTGCCCCACCCCGGCTGACGTGCGGTTTTGTGGCTCGGAACGGCGCGCCACGCGGTCGATTCTGGTTGCGGGTGGAGGGAAGTGGAGTAGAGTGGGGCGCATTGGTGGGGCCGGGAGGGGCCCACCGGCCCGGGGGGTCAACGGTGCGCGAACGCCGTTAAAGGGCGAGGGGGTTGGGCCGATGTTTCTCGGCACCCACACTCCGCGCCTGGACGACAAAGGCCGGTTGATCCTTCCGGCGAAGTTCCGGGATGAGCTGGCGGGGGGTGTCGTGATCACCAAAGGGCAGGAGCGCTGCCTCTACGTCTTTCCGACGCCTGAGTTCCAGCACATCGCGGAGCAGTTGCGCGCGCAGCCGATGACGCACAAGGCGGCCCGGGCCTACAGCCGGGTCTTCTTTGCCAGCGCGCACGACGAAGTGCCCGACAAGCAGGGCCGGGTCACCATCCCGGCACACCTGCGCAGCTACGCGGGGCTTGACCGGGACCTGGTGGTCATCGGCGCGAGTACCCGGGTGGAGATCTGGGACAAGGTCGCCTGGGAGACCTACCTCGCCGAGAGCGAAGACGACTTCGCCGACATCGAGGAGGGGGTGTTGCCAGGCGGTCTGTAGGGCGTGGCGACGCCCGACGTACTGCGAGATCTCCAGCCGCTTTCGAGTTCCTGGCATCCCTTCCCCGATGCCAGGCGCACGATCCACACGCAGGGCCGTGGCCCGGCGGACGGATCGAGAGCGGATGGGGATCTGGCGGTACGACGGCACGGCGTCGTCCGACGAGCAGGACGCAGGAACGAGACCGGTTCAACCAGTGGGGGTCGACATGGGGGAGCTACGCGGCACGCACGTGCCGGTGCTGCTTGAGCGGTGTCTTGAGCTGCTCGCCCCCGCGCTGGGTCGAGGCGGGCGTACGGTCCACGTCGACGCGACGCTCGGCCTGGCCGGGCACGCCGAAGCGGTGTTGCAGGCGCATCCGGAGACGATCCTGGTGGGCCTGGACCGGGACACCGAGGCCCTCGCTCACGCCCGGGTACGGCTGGCCCGGTTCACCGATCGTGTCCATCTGGAACACGCGGTCTACGACGAGTTGCCCGAGGTGCTGGACCGGCTGGGCTACTCGTCCGTGGACGGTGTGCTGTTCGACCTCGGTGTCTCCTCGCTGCAACTCGACGCGCCCGACCGCGGGTTCGCGTACGCACAGGACGCGCCGCTGGACATGCGGATGGACCAGACCCGGGGGGTGACCGCCGAAGAGGTGGTCAACACCTACTCGCATCCGGATCTGGCCCGGGTGCTGCGGGTGTACGGCGAGGAGAAGTTCGCCGGCCGGATCGCCTCGGCGATCATCCGGGAACGGGAGCGGGCCCGGATCACCTCGTCGGCGCGACTGGCCGAGTTGGTGCGGGAGTCGATCCCGGCGCCGGCCCGGCGAACCGGGGGACACCCGGCAAAGAGAACGTTTCAGGCTTTACGGATCGAGGTAAACAGAGAACTGGCAGCGCTGGAGACGGCGCTGCCGGCCGCTCTGGACACGCTTTCCGTCGGCGGTCGCATGGTGGTCCTGTCCTACCACTCGTTGGAGGACAGGCTTACCAAGCAGGCGCTCGCCGACCGGGTCCGCAGTACGGGCCCGGTCGACCTCCCGGTCGAACTGCCCGGGTCGGAGCCGACGTTCCGGCTACTCAGCCGGGGCGCGGAGCTGCCCGGGGAGAGGGAGGTCGCCGCCAACCCGCGCGCCGCATCGGTGCGGCTGCGGGCGGCGGAACGGATCGACCCGCAGGCCCGGCACCAGGGGCGTACCGACCGCGAACGGTACCGGCGCCGGGTCAAGGCGATGCACCAACCGGGGACAGGGTCGACCGCGGAAGCCCGAAGGGGACCGCGGCGGACGCCGGGGGAAACGGACGAAGAGGGGGAGGGAATATGAATGTGAGCAAGCGCCGGGACGTCGCCGGCGTCGGGCAGCGCACACCGCGGTCGGGGGGCCGGATCGCGGCGGAGCGGACCCGAGCGGCCGGGAACGACACCCGGCGGCAGGATCGGGTGAGCCGGCTGGACGACACTCGCGCCCGGGGGGCGCGCGAGTTTCCCGTCCAGGGCAGCGCCGCACTGCGTCCGGTGGAGCGGGCCACGGCCGGCAAGCCGGAGCGGACCGAGTCGCCGCGGCTGCGGGTCGCCCCGCCGCCGCCGGTGCGGGTGCCCCGGGCGCCGTTCGCGGCGCTCGTGGTGGTGCTCGTCGTCGGCGGGGTACTCGGCATCCTGGCCGTCAACACGAAGATCAACGAGAACGCGTTCCGGCTCGACGAACTCCAGCAGGAGCAGGCCAAGCTCAATGTGGAGCAGCAGCAGCTGACCAAGCAGATCGCCGAGTCGGAGTCGCCGGGCAATCTGACCGCCCAGGCCCGCCGCCTGGGACTGGTCGAGTCGGGTGAGCTGGCGTACATCCGGCTGCCGGACGGCAAGATCATCGGTGTGCCGCAGCCGGCCGGCGGGCAGGTGTCGATCACCAGCCAGCAGAGCTCGGAGGGGTAGGCCGTGCCCTCAAGATCAGACGAACCGCGCCGGGACGCCACAGGCTCCCGGCGCGGTTCTTCCCGCAATGGGGGCGTGTCGGGCGAGCGCGGTGCTGAGCCGGGTATCGGCGGCATCTCCGACGCCCGCGCGTACACCCCCCGAGGTCGCACCGTCCGCGACGGCGGCGGTCGGGCCGAGCAGCGGCGCGATCCGCGTACCAGCCGGACCCAGGACCCGTTCCGGCCGGCGTTGCAGGTACTCGACGGTGGACGGTCCGCCGCCACCCGGACCGGGGCCCGCTCGGGTGCCGCAGCCCGGCGGGAGTCCACCGCCGGCCGGACCACCGTGGTCCGTACCGTCACCGACCGCACCTCACGGGATGCGGCGCCGGCCGCGACGCCCCGGCGTCGCGTCGGCGGCCGGGAGCCGCGCCGGGGCGACCGCCCGGCCGCGCGCCGGCCGTCCCGCAAGACGCCGCGTCCGCCCCGGCTCGCCGACCCCGGCCGCCGACTGCGGTTGGGCACCGCACTGGCGCTGGCCCTCTTCGTCGCCATCGGCGTGCGGCTCGTCGTGCTCCAGGCAGTCGACACTCCGGCGTACGCCGACGGCGGCCTGGCCGAGCGGCTGCGGACCGTGCCGTTGCCCGCGCCGCGCGGGGCGATCCTGGACCGGGACGGCGCCGCCCTGGCACACAGCGTCGAGGCGCGGTACGTGTACGCCGATCCGACCCGGATCAAGGACATCGCGGCGACCGCGCAGACGCTCTCCCCGCTTCTCGGCCTGCCGGCCTCGGAACTGGCCGAGAAGATGCAGCCCCGCAAGCGGATCAACGGCGACGACTCGCAGTTCGAGTACCTGGCGCGCGGGGTCACCGTGGCCCGGGCGCGGGAGATCATGGAGCTGGGGCTGCCCGGCATCGCCGCCGGCCGGGACGAGCGGCGTGAGGTCCCCGGCGGCGACCTGGCCGCCAACCTGATCGGTTTCACCAGCCTGGACATGGTCGGGTTGGAGGGCCTGGAGGCGCGCTACGACGACCTGCTGCACGGCGAGGACGGTCAGCGTGTCTTCGAGATCGGCCTGGGCGCCCTGGCCGCGCCCATCCCCGGCGGCTACAGCCGCACCACCAAGGCCAAGCCGGGCAGCTCGATCGTGCTCACCATCGACCGGGACCTGCAGTACACGGTGCAGCGGATCCTCAGCGAGCGGATGGCGGCGGTGCAGGGCAGCACGGGTGCCGCAGTGGTAGTGGACGCGCGTACCGGTGAGGTGCTGGCCCAGGCCAGCCATCCCACCTACAACGCGGCGAAACCACAGGCGAGTGACCCCACCGACCGGGAGGACGCGGCCACCAGTTTCGTCGTCGACCCGGGTTCGGTGCACAAGGCGATCACGTTCGGGGCGGCGTTACAGGAAGGCGTGATCACCCCGGACACCGTCTTCCCGGTCGCCAACGGAATCCGCAAGGGCGACACCTGGTTCCGGGACACGTTCCCGGCGAACGGGAAGCGGATGAGCGTGGCCGGGATGATGGCCCACTCGTCCAACGTCGGCACCATCCAGATCGCCGACCAGGTCGGCCCGGAGCGGCTGCTCGACTACCAGCAGCGGTTCGGGCTCGGCAAGCCGACCGGTGTCGGGATGCCCGGCGAGGCGAGCGGTCGACTGCTGCCGGTACCGGAGTGGAGCGAGTCGTCGCACGGCTCGGTGCCGATCGGGCACAGCGTGGACGCCACCCCGTTGCAGATGGCCGCCGTGTACGCCGCCATCGCCAACGACGGCACGTACGTGCAGCCGAGGCTGGTCAAGGCGACGATCGGGCCGGACGGGACGCGGACCCCGGCCGAGGAGCCGGTGACCCGCCAGGTGCTCAGCCCGGACAACGCCGCCGCGCTGCGGACGATGATGGAGGCGGTCACCACGGTGGACAACGCCACCGGACTGGCGGCGGCGGTGCCCGGATACCGGGTGGCGGGCAAGACCGGCACCGGGTGGCGCCTGGTCGAGGGCAAGAAACAGCCCGGCGAGGTCGCCTCGTTCATCGGGATGGCGCCGGCGGACGACCCGAAGTACGTGATCGCGGTGTTCGTGCACAGCCCGAGTGGCGGCGGTGGCCAGGTCTCGGCGCCGGCGTTCAAGGAAATGATGACCTTCGCGCTGCGGCATTTTCGGGTGCCACCGTCGAGCGATCCGGCGCCGAAGTTCACCGTATTCCCGTAACTGTCATCGGCGTCATTCCTCGGGTCACCGGACACATCATCGCCTGACCCGAGGAATTGACGTACGCACATTCGCCGCAGTGTCTTTCGGGCGAATCCCGGGACGTCGCCCCCGACACCCGGCCACCGCAGAGCGCCCCGGCGTGCCGCCCGGGTGTGTGCGGTGCCGCGCCCACCCGCAGCCACCTGCGGTTCGACTCCGTGCGGCGGAGATTCAGGCGCGCCGTGCGGCCGGGACCGGGCGACCGGGTAGGGTCTGACGCCGTGCGCGGCAATCCTCGTCCCCGTACCGTGACCGGAATCCGGCTCGGTGACCTAGCCGCCCGGCTCGCCGTGGCGCCCTCTACCAGCGTCGATCCGCCTGTGACCGGGGTGACCCATGCCAGCGGGGAGGTTCGACCCGGCGACCTGTACGCGGCCCTGCCCGGCGCGCGCCGGCACGGCGCGGAGTTCGCCGCCGGTGCGGCGCAGGCCGGTGCGGTCGCCGTGCTGACCGACCCGGCCGGTGCCGAGTCGGCCGCCGGCACCGGGCTGCCGGTCCTGGTGGTCGACGACCCACGTGCGGCGCTCGGCCCGGTCGCCTCGACGGTCTACGGCGACCCGACCGCGCACCTGCTGATGATCGGGGTGACCGGCACCGCCGGGAAGACCTCCACCGCCTACCTCGTCGAGTCCGGGTTGCGCGCCGCCGGCCACACCACCGGCCTGATCGGCACCGTCGAGACGCGCCTGGGCGACCTCGTCGTGGACAGCGTGCGGACCACGCCGGAGGCCACCGACCTGCACGCGATGCTCGCCGCCGCCCGCGAGCGGGGCGTCACCGCGGTGGTCATGGAGGTCTCCAGCCATGCCCTGGCGATGGGCCGGGTCGGCGGGGTGCGGTTCAGCGTGGGCGGCTGGACCAACTTCGGCTCCGACCACCTGGACTTCCACGCCGACGCGGAGGACTACTTCGCGGCCAAGGCGCGCCTGTTCGACGGCCGCTGCGCTGTCGAGGTGCTCAACCGCGACGACCCGGCGCTGGAACCCCTCTTCACGCCGGCCACCGTCAGCTACTCGGCGGCCGGCGACCCGGCCGCCACCTGGTGGGCCGGCAAGGTCGACGGCGACGGGTACGCCCAGCGCTTCACCGTGCACGGCCCGGACGGCTTGACGCTGCCCGCCGGGGTGGCGCTGCCCGGCCGGCACAACGTGGCGAACGCCCTGCTGGCCGTCGCCGCCCTGGTCGCTGCCGGTGTCGACCCGGCGACCGCCGCCGAGGGGGTGGCCGCCTGCGGTGGCGTACCCGGGCGCCTGGAGTCGGTGGGCGTGGCCGGCGGGGTACGCGGGGTGGTCGACTACGCGCACAAGACCGACGCCGTGGTGGCCGCGCTGGCCGCACTGCGCGAACTCAGCGCCGGCCGGCTGATCTGTGTGATCGGTGCGGGCGGCGACCGGGACCGGGGCAAACGGCCCCTGATGGGCGCCGCTGCCGCGGAGGGAGCCGACGTGGTCGTGGTGACCGACGACAACCCGCGTACCGAGGAGCCGTCGGCGATCCGCGCCGAGGTGCTCGCCGGCGCCTATCAGGCCGGCACGGCGGCCCGGATCATCGAGGTGGCCGGGCGGCGCGTGGCGATCGACGAGGCGGTCCGGATGGCCGCACCGCAGGACGTGGTGGCGCTGCTGGGCAAGGGCCACGAGCGTGGCCAGGAGATCGCCGGCGAGACGTACCCGTTCGACGACCGGACGGAACTCGCCGACGCGCTGCGGGCCCGCTTCGGTGACCTGGAGGATCAGCGGTGATCGCGCTCAGCCTGGCCGAGGTCGCCTCAGCCGCCGACGGGCGGCTGGTCGCCGCCGACCCGGCCGCACGGGTCACCGGCAGCGTCGAGTTCGACTCGCGCAAGGTGACCGCCGGTGGGCTGTTCGTCGCGTTCGACGGCGAGAAGGTCGACGGGCACGACTACGCGGCGGCGGCCGTGGCCGACGGTGCGGTGGCGGTGCTGGGCACCCGCGAGGTGCCCGGAGTGCCAATGGTCCTGGTCGCCGACGCGTTGACCGCGATGGGCCGGCTGGCCCGGGCGGTGGTGGACCGGCTGCCCGAGCTGACCGTGATCGGGCTGACCGGTTCCTCCGGCAAGACCACCACCAAGGACCTGATCGCCCAGCTCACCGCCCGCCTCGGCGAGACGGTGGCCCCGCCCGGCTCGTTCAACAACGAGCTGGGGCACCCGTACACGGCGTTGCAGGCCGGACCGGTCACACGCTTCCTGGTGATGGAGAAGGGCGCGCGGGGCATCGGTCACGTGCGCTACCTCTGCGAGGTGGCACCGCCGCGCATCTCCGTGGTGCTCAACGTCGGGGTGTCGCACATCGGCGAGTTCGGCTCCCAGGAGAACATCGCGGTGGCCAAGGGCGAACTGGTGGAGGCGCTGCCGGCGGACGGCCTGGCGGTGCTCAACGCCGACGACCCGCTGGTCGACGCGATGGCGACCCGGACGGTGGCCCGGGTGATCCGCCACGGCGAGGCGGCGCACGCCGACATCCGGGCCGAGGACGTGACGCTGGACGAGCGCGGGCGGCCGGCGTACACCCTGGTGACGCCGGAGGGCAGCGCGCCGGTGCGGCTCGGGCTCACCGGACGCCACCAGGTCTCCAACAGCCTGGCCGCCGCGGCGGTGGCCCGGGAACTGGGCATGCCGCTGACCGAGCTGGCCGTCGCGCTGGGCGCGCTCGGGCTGGTCTCGACCCGTCGGATGGACGTCTTCGAACGCACCGACGGGGTGACCGTGATCGACGACTCGTACAACGCCAATCCGGCGTCGATGGCGGTGGCGCTGCGTGCGCTCGCCGGCATCGGCAGCGGGAGGCGTACCGTCGCGGTGCTCGGCTACATGGCCGAACTGGGTGACTTCGAGACGCAGGGGCACGCCGACATGGGCCGTCTCGCGGCCGAGCTGGGCGTCGCCCGGCTGCTGGTGGTCGGCCAGGCCGCGGCGCCGATTCACCACGGGGCGACATCGGTAGGTGACTGGGGAGGAGAGTCGGTGCTGCTCACCGATCAGGCAGCGGCCGTCGAGGTGCTGCGCAGCGAGCTACGGCCGGGCGACGTCGTCCTGGTGAAGGGCTCCCGGTACCGGACCTGGGAGGTGGCCGACGCGCTGCGCGTCGATGCGGCCGCAGACGGCGAGGGTGACGCTTCGTGAGAGCGGTCATCGTGGCCATCGGGGTGGCCTTCCTCGTCTCGCTGTTCTGCACCCCGATCGCGATCAAGGTGTTCACCCGACTGAAGGCCGGTCAGCCGATCCGGGCCGAGGGCCCGCAGATGCACCAGGGCAAGAAAGGCACCCCGACGATGGGCGGGGTGGTGTTCATCCTGGCCACCGTGATCGCGTACGTGGCCGGCCACCTGGCCCTGACCACCCTGCCGGACGCGCAGATCGCCCAGGTCGAGCCGACCATCACCGCGTTGGTGCTGCTCGGTCTGATGGTCTTCTCCGGCGCGGTGGGTTTCGTCGACGACTTCCTCAAGGTGCGCAAGCGGCACAGCGGCGGGCTGAGCGCCCGGGGCAAGCTGCTCGGCCAGATCCTCGTCGGTGCGGTGTTCGGGGTCGTCGCGCTCTACTTCCCGTCCACGATGACCGATTCCAGCGGCGAGGTGACCAACACCGAGACGGTCGGCAGCACCACGCTCAGCTTCATCCGGGACATCCCGGCGCTGGACGTGACCAAGATCGGCGCGGTGATCATCTTCATCTTCGTGGTGATGGCGGCGACCAACGGCGTCAACCTCACCGACGGCCTCGACGGCCTGGCCACCGGCGCCTCGGTGATGGTGCTCGGCGCGTACGCGGTGATCGCGTTCTGGCAGTACCGGCACTGGTGCGCCGACCCGTCGTACACCGCCAACCCGAACAACTACTGCTACGCGGTCCGGGATCCGCTGGAGATCGCGTTGATCGCCGGCGCCGCCGCCGGCGCCTGCGTCGGCTTCCTCTGGTGGAACACCTCACCGGCCCGGATCTTCATGGGGGACACCGGGGCGCTCGGCCTGGGCGGCCTGATCGCCGGCATGGCGATGTCCACCCGGACGGTGCTGCTGCTCCCGATCATCGGTGGCCTGTTTGTGATCATCACGATGTCCGTGGTGATCCAGATCATCTCCTTCAAGACCACGGGCAAGCGGGTGTTCCGGATGTCGCCGCTGCAACACCACTTCGAGCTCGCCGGCTGGAGCGAGGTCAACATCGTGGTCCGGTTCTGGATCATCGCCGGCATAGGCGTGGCCATCGCCCTCGGCCTCTTCTACAGCGACTTCCTGGCCAACATGGGCTGACCCCCACCCTGCTCGGCGATCATGGAGTCACGGCATGGACGAAAGCCCTGTACCGGGATTGATCGTCAGCCGCAACTCCATGATCGCGAGGGCTGGGCGGGGGTGTCGGAGGGTGATCGGGGTGCGGCGGATCGTGGCTGAACGCAAGTTCGACACGCCGACCGGCCGGTACCGCCGGTGTCAGGTCCCCCGAGCGGCGATGATGGCGTTGTGGGGGAGGCACGAGAAGACGACGGCGCGCGGCCTGCTCGGCGGTCGTCCCGGGTAGGGGCTGCCGGTGGTACGTCCGTGGCGGTCGGGACCGGCGACGCGGCGCGCCCCGGCGGATCGGGAACGACCGGCGGTACGCGCGCGGCCGCGACCACCGGAGCGGGTACCGGTCGTACCGGTGGGTCGGGTGCGCCCGGCGAGGCACCGGGTGGTGCGCCGTGGCGGGGCCTGGACGCGATGGGCGGGCTGGCCGCGCTGCGCGGCCTGCTGTCCCGGCCACTCGCCTCCTACCACCTGCTGCTCGCCAGCGCCGGGCTGCTGCTGCTGATCGGCCTGACCATGGTCTTCTCGGCAACCAGCGTGCGCGACTACGCGCAGGGCGGGAGCGCCTCCACGTCGCTGACCAGGCAGGCGATCTTCGCGGTGATCGGCATCGTGGTGTTCTGGGCCTGCCAACGGCTGCCCGCCAGCACCTACCGGTCGCTGGGTAGTCCGGCGTTGGCCGTCTCGGTGGGACTGCTGGTGCTGCTGAACCTGCTGGAGGCGTACGGGCGGCTGACCGACGGCGAGGCCCGGATCGGTCCGCTGGAGGCCGACCTGCTCTGGCTGTACGTGTTCGGGTTCGGCCTGCAACCCTCCGAGCTGGCGAAGTTCGCCCTGGTGCTGTGGGGGGCGTACGTGCTGGCCCGCAAGGGCGCGGCGCTGGGCTGGTGGCGGGAACTGGCCACCCCGCTGTTCCCGGTGGTGGCCCTGATGTTCGTCCTGGTCGGCTACAACGACCTGGGCAGCATGCTGAGCCTGCTGGCCCTGGTGGTCGGTCTGCTCTGGGCGGCCGGGGTGCGGTTGCGGATCTTCGCCGCGCTGAGCGCGATCGGTCTGGCCGGCATCGGCCTGCTGGTCGCGGTGGCCTCGCTCGGCGCCGGCTCCGGCGTACGGGGCGAGGAGAACTACCGGCTGGCCCGGCTCACCGTCTTCTTCAACCCGCCGCCGCTGGACGACTGCCGCAACGACCTCTGCTATCAGATGATCCAGGCCCGGTACGCCATCGCCAACGGCGGATGGTTCGGCACCGGGCTGGGGCAGGGGCTTACCAAGTGGGCCTGGTTGCCGGCGGCGGAGAACGACTTCATCTTCGCGGTCATCGCCGAGGAACTCGGTGTGGTCGGCTGCACGGTGGTGGTCGTGCTGTTCGCCGTGCTCGCCTACACCGGCCTGCGGATCGCCCGGCGGGTGGACGACCCGTTCCGCCGCCTCGCCGCCGCCGGGGCCACCGCGTGGCTGGTCGGTCAGGCGTTCATCAACATGGGCGGTGTGATCGGCCTGCTGCCGCTGACCGGCGTGCCGCTGCCGTTCATCTCCGACGGGGGCAGCGCCCTGGTCGTCACGCTCGCGGCGGTCGGCATGCTGGCCTCGTTCGCCCGGGCGGAACCCGATGCGGCCCGGGCACTGCATGCCCGTCCGCCGGCCCGGTGGGTCCGACTAGTGTGGGCTCCGTTACCGCCGCTTCCCGGCAGACGCCGCCGCGCGGCGGCGCCGGCGGCTGCCCGTGGGTCCGTACCCCAGGCACGCAAGCGGCGCAGGGACGACCAGGCCGCACCGCGTGGCACCCGGGAGGGCCGGGGCCGGGGCGGGTCGGCGGACGAGAGGAGACGTTGATGGGTCCGCTGCGTTCGGTGGTGCTCGCAGGAGGTGGCACCGGGGGGCACATCTACCCGCTGCTCGCCTTCGCCGACTGCCTGCGCCGACACGACCCCGGCGTCCGGATCACCTGCCTCGGCACACCCAAGGGCCTGGAGAACGAGCTGATCCCGCCGGCCGGCTACGACCTGCGCAACATCCCGGCCTACCAGCTGCCCCGCTCGGTCAACATGAACCTGGTCCGCACCCCGGGCCGGATGTGGACCGCGGCCCGCGCCGCCGGCAAGGTGATCGAGGAGGTGCGCGCCGACGCGGTGGTCGGCTTCGGCGGGTACGTGTCGGTGCCGGCGTACCTGGCCGCGTGGCGACGGGAACTGCCCATCGTGATCCATGAGGTGAACGTGCCGCCGGGGGTGGCCAACCGGCTGGGCATGAAGTTCACCAAGCACGTGGCGGTCGGCTTCCCGCACCAGCCGGCCCAGGCCGAGGCGCTGCGGGACGCCCGGGTGGTCGGGGTGCCGTTGCGCCGGGCCATCGCCGGGCTGGACCGGGCCGCCATGCGCAACGCCGCCCGCGCCCACTTCGGGCTCCGCCCCGACCTGCCGGTGCTCTTCGTCGCCGGTGGCTCGCAGGGCGCCCGGTCGATCAACCTCGCGGTGGCCGGCGCGGCCAAGGAACTGGCCCGCAACGGCATCCAGGTGCTGCACGTGATGGGTGCCCGCAACGAGCCGGTGTCGGTACCCACCGACCTGCCGGTGCCGTACGTGACCCTGCCGTACCTGTCCGACATGGATGCCGGTTACGCCGCCGCAGACCTGATGCTCAGCCGGGGCGGGGCGATGACGTGTGCCGAGGTCGCCGCGATCGGACTGCCGACCATCTACGTGCCCTACCCGCACAGCAACCAGGAGCAGAAGCGCAACGCGCTGCCGGTGGTGGAGGCCGGTGGCGGGTTGCTGGTCGACGACGGGGAGCTGACCCCGGACTGGTTGGAGCGGACCGTGATCCCGCTGGTCCGCGACCCGCAGCGGCTGCACGCGATGAGTAACGCCGCCGCCGCGTACGGCCGGCGGGACGGCGACGAGGCGCTGCTGAACTTCGTCTACGAAGCGGTGAACCGGTGATCGGACCGGATTCCCCAGTGAGAGGTTGGCTCCGGTGAGCGCGAGGAGTGAGCCGGGGTTGCGAGCCCCGCAGTCGCGAACGAAAGGTTGGCTCCGGTGAGCGCGAGGAGTGAGCCGGGGTTGCGAGCCCCGCAGTCGCGAACGAAAGGTTGGCTCCGATGACCACGTTCAGCCCGGCCGGCACCCTGACCGCCGAGGACCTGGGCCACATCCACCTGATCGGGGTGGGTGGCGTCGGCATGAGCGGTCTGGCCCGACTCTTCCTCACCCGGGGGCTGCCGGTCTCCGGCAGCGAACTGCGCGAGTGGCCTTCCCTGGCGGGCCTGCGGGCGCTCGGCGGGACGATCCACATGACCCACGAGGCGACCAACCTGGACGGTGTGGACACCGTCGTCTACTCCACGGCCATCCCCGCCGACCATCTGGAGATGGTCGAGGCGCGGGCGCGCGGCCTGCGGGTGCTGCACCGCTCGGAGGCGCTCGCGGCGGCGATGACCGGCCGGCGCACGGTGGCGGTGGCGGGTACGCACGGCAAGACCACCACCACCTCCATGGTCACCATGGTGCTCCAGCGGGCCGGCACCGATCCGTCCTTCGTGATCGGTGGGGAGATCTCCGAGGGCGGCTCCGGCGCGCACCACGGCTCCGGCGAGTACTTCGTGGTCGAGGCGGACGAGAGTGACCGCTCGTTCCTGATCTACCGGCCGTTCGTTTCGATCATCACGAACGTCGAGGCCGACCACCTGAACACCTACGGTGACCTGGCCACCCTGGAGGCGGCCTTCGCCGAGTTCGCCCGGCTCACCGACCCGGCGGGTGTCGTCATCACCTGTGCCGACGACCAGGGCGGCCGGCGGTTGGCGGCCACGCTGCGCGCCGAGGGGCGCCGGGTGTACACCTACGGCGAGGCCGACGACGCCGACCTGCGGTGCAGCGACATCGTGTCGTCGGCCCAGGGCGTGCGCTACCAGGCCCACATCGACGGTCGGTCGCTGGGCGAGTTCCGGCTGCCGGTGCCGGGCCGGCACATGGGGCTGAACAGCGCCTCGGCAGTGCTGGCGACGTACCTGCTGGAGCTGCCGCTGACGGCGGCGGAGGCCGCGCTGGCGGCCTTCCCCGGTGTACGCCGGCGGTTCGAGCGCAAGGGCGTGGTCGACGGGGTGCTCGTCTACGACGAGTACGCCTACCATCCCACCTCGATGACGCTGGCGTTGCAGACGTTGCGCGAGGTGGCCGGGGAGGGGCGACTGATCGTCGTCTTCCAGCCCTACCGGCTCTACCGCACCCGCGACCTGCAGGCGGAGATCGCCGAGGCGCTCGCGATCGCCGACGAGCTGGTGCTGCTGGAGGTCTTCGGCCCGGGAGAGCTGCGCGGCCCGGGCGAGGGATCGGCGGCGCTGGTCGAGGCGGTGGGGCTGCCGGCGGAACGCAAGGTCTTCGTCGACTCGTGGGAGGACGCGCCGGTGGAGGTGGCCCGGCGCGCCCGACCCGGTGACGTGGTGGTGACCATGGGTGCCCCGCCGATCTCGTTGATGGGTGACGAACTGCTGGTCGCGCTGACCTCGCGGACCACCGCTCCGCAGGTGCCGGCCGTCGGCGTGGACCGTGCGGCGGAATGAGTCCCGGCCCGGCGCGCGGGCGCGGCACCGGTGTGGACGGCGGCGGAGGTCGCCGTCCCACCCGTCGGTGGCAACTGGTTCGGGCCGGCCGGGACGCGGTACCCGCCTCCACCCGGCGTTTCATGGCCCGGGCCCGGCGGCGGCGGATGCGCGCCGCGCTGCCCTGGGCGGTCGCCGGTGGCGTGTTCGCCCTGGCCGGACTCGTCGCGTGGACGCTGCTCGGCACCGGCCTGTTCGGGGTACGCGAGGTGCGGGTGGAGGGTGCCGAGCTGGTCACGGCCGTGCAGGTGCGGGACGTGGCCGGGGTGCCCGACGGCGCGCCGCTGGCCCGGGTCGACCTGGCTGCGCTGGCCGCCCGGATCGGTACGCTGCCGCCGGTGGAGCGGGTCACCGTGCACCGGGACTGGCCGGACGGGCTGGTGGTGCGGCTGACGGAGCGTACCGGCGTGGCGGTGGTGCCGCGCGGGCAGCAGTTCGACGTGATCGACGCGGCCGGGGTGGCGTTCCGGACGGTGCCGCAGCGGCCGGACCGACTGCCGCTGCTGCGACTGGCCGCCGCCGGGCCGGACGATCCGGACACCCGGGCGGGGCTCACGGTGCTTGCCGAGCTGACTCCACAGCTGCGGGGTCAGCTGGCGGAGGTCCGGGTCGAGGGCCTGGCCCGGATCAGCGTGCTGCTGCGCGACGACCGCACGGTGTTCTGGGGTGACGCGACGCGCGGGGCGGACAAGGCCCGGGTCGCCACCGCGCTGCTCGGCGAGGAGGCCGACCGGATCGACGTGAGCGCGCCGGACGTGGTCACCTTCCGGTGAGTGGCCGGTCAGGCTGTGAGGCGTCCCGCTCCACCGGCGACACGCCGGAAAGGTCCTTGGCACATCGCTCGGCTGCGCTTACGTTGCCCGGAAGAGGATCAGTGGTTGACATAACTGTAACCCTCTAGTAGAGGGTTAGGGTTTGCCTCGCGACCTCGCTGGTGAACAGCAGAGTCGACCACAGGTCTGGCCACGCCGAAGCCGGTCGGGGAGCAGCCAATCTCGAAGGGAAAGGACCGGAGATGACACCTCCGCACAACTACCTGGCGGTCATCAAGGTCGTCGGCATCGGGGGCGGCGGCGTCAACGCCGTCAACCGGATGATCGAGGTTGGGCTCAAGGGCGTCGAGTTCATCGCGATCAACACGGACGCGCAGGCGTTGCTGATGAGCGACGCCGACGTGAAGCTCGACGTCGGCCGCGAGCTGACCCGGGGCCTCGGCGCCGGAGCCAACCCGGACGTCGGCAAGAACGCCGCCGAGGACCACCGCGACGAGATCGAAGAGGTGCTCAAGGGCGCCGACATGGTCTTCGTGACCTGCGGCGAGGGCGGCGGCACCGGCACCGGCGGCGCTCCGGTGGTGGCGAACATCGCCCGCAAGCTGGGCGCGCTGACCATCGGCGTGGTGACGCGTCCGTTCTCCTTCGAGGGCAAGCGCCGTCAGGTGCAGGCCGAGGCCGGCATCGACGAGCTGCGCAACCAGTGCGACACCCTGATCGTCATTCCCAACGACCGGCTGCTGGCCCTCGGCGACCGCAACATCAGCATGATGGACGCGTTCCGCACCGCCGACCAGGTGCTGCTCTCCGGTGTCCAGGGCATCACCGACCTGATCACCACGCCGGGTCTGATCAACCTGGACTTCGCGGACGTCAAGAGCGTGATGAGCGGCGCGGGCAGCGCGCTGATGGGCATCGGCAGCGCGCGTGGCGAGAACCGCGCCGTGGAGGCCGCCGAGGCGGCCATCTCCAGCCCGCTGCTGGAGCAGAGCATGGACGGCGCACGGGGCGTGCTGCTCTCCATCGCGGGCGGCTCCGACCTGGGCCTGTTCGAGATCAACGACGCCGCCCAGCTGGTCACCGACGCGGCGCACCCGGACGCCAACATCATCTTCGGTGCGGTGATCGACGACGCTCTCGGTGACGAGGTGCGGGTGACCGTGATCGCCGCCGGTTTCGACGGTGGCGCTCCGGCGTACAAGGCGGCCGAGCCGGCGCGCAAGACCAACCAGAACCAGCCGGCGCAGCCGAGCACGCCGGTCGTGCCGTCGCCCGCCGTGCCGGCGCCGCAGCAGTCGCCGCGCCGGGTGCTGTTCGACGACGTCGACGTGCCCGACTTCCTCAAGAACGGTTCCTGAGCGGCGCCGATGACCGACAGCCCCGCACTGGTCCGACCCGATCGGCGTGCCGAACTCGCCGCCGGGTTGGCCCGGGTGCGCGCCCGTATCGCCGACGCGTGTGCCGCCACGGGTCGGGACCGGGCCGAGGTGACGATGATCGCGGTTACCAAGACCTACCCGGCCGCCGACGTGATCGCGCTGGCCGGCCTCGGCGTGACCGACGTGGGGGAGAACCGTGACCAGGAGGCGGCCCCGAAGGCCGCCGAGGTCGCCGCGGCCGGGGTCGCGCCCCGCTGGCACTTCGTCGGCCGGCTGCAACGCAACAAGGTGAAGTCGGTGCTGCGCTACGCCGACACGGTCCAGTCCGTCGACAGCGTACGGCTGGCGTCCACGTTGGCTGCCGCGGCCGGCGGACGGGACCGGCCGCTGGAGGTGTTGGTGCAGGTCAGCATCGACGGCGACCCGTCCCGGGGCGGTGCGGTGCCGTCCTCGGCCGACCCGGACGTCGGGCTCGGCCCGGTCACCGGGGCGGTGGCTGCCGCCGAGGGTCTGCGGCTGGCCGGCCTGATGGCGGTGGCGCCGCTCGGCTGGGAACCGGAGCGGGCGTTCGCCCGGCTGGCCACCCTCGCTGCGGCGGTGCGCGCCGAGCATCCCGGCGCCACCGTGCTCTCGGCGGGCATGAGTGGCGACCTGGAGGCGGCCATCGGCCACGGCGCGACACATGTCCGCGTCGGTAGCGCGTTGCTCGGAATGCGTCCCACGCTGCGGTAGCCTGGCCGCCAGGGAAGCAAATTACATCAGTGTTGTTTGTGGGAACGGCCTTCCTGGCCATGGGGGCGTGACGTGCAACGCGAATTGCGCGTCAGGGGATTGCCGTTCCGGTCCGGTGGGCAGGAATGGCTCACTCGCGACAGGGCGACACGGCGGGGGCGTGTGCCGCACGGCGGACGGGAAGGGCGCGGGGATGGGTGCACTGCGCAAGGCGGGGGTCTGGCTCGGACTGGTCGAAGAGGACGACGAGCGGGCCTACGACGACGGTGGCTACGAGAAGGGTGGCTACCGCGAGTCGCGTTACCGGCAGAGCCGGTACGCCGAGGAGTTCGCCGACGATGACGACGACGAGGTGGAGGAGGCGCCCGCGCCCCGGCCACGGCTCGGTGACCGGGGGCGGTTGAGCGAGCGTGCCGGCGGTCGCCTCGGCGACTCCGAGCGGCTGGAGTCGGAGCGTCCGGAGCGGGTCGAGCGGGCCAGCGTCCGGTCGATCACGCGGTCGTCCGGTGAGTCGTCCGGCACGGCGGGCTACCACACGCGGGACAACCTTGCCCTGGCGCCGCAGGTGCAGCCGCGCGAGCGGGTGATGCCCGAGGAGGAGCAGCGCTACCAGATCACCACGCTCCACCCGACCACCTACCGGGAGGCGCGGACCATCGGCGAGCACTTCCGGGACGGGGTCCCCGTGATCATCAACCTCACCGAGATGGACGAGGCGGATGCCCGCCGTCTGGTGGACTTCGCCGCCGGGTTGGCGTTCGGGCTGCGCGGTACGATCGAGCGCGTGACCAACCGGGTGTTCCTACTCTCGCCGGCCAACGTCCAGGTCACCGCGGAGGACAAGGCCAAGATCGCTGAGGGTGGGTTCTTCAGCCTGAGTTGACCCGCCCGACCCGAGGGACGCCACAAGCCGTGTTGTCGATCTTGCTACAGGTCCTCTACCTGATCACGTATGTCTTTTTGATCGTTCTTTTGGCCCGTTTCGTGTTGAGCGCCGTCCTGCAGTACGGGCGGCGTTGGCAACCCGGTCGCGGAGCATCGGCCGGACTGGAATCCGTGTGGAGCGTCACTGATCCCCCGCTCTGGGCGTTGAGGCGTGTGATCCCTCCGCTGCGAATTGGTACCGTGAGCATCGACCTGGCCTCCCTTGTGCTCCTGGTTATCCTGTTCGTGCTGATGAGGTTTGTGTTAGAGCCGGCGATCATCAGGACCGCCTGATGACCGACGCGCTATCGCGGCCGCAACTGACCCGAGGAGTTTCGATGCCGCTGACCCCGGCCGACGTCCACAACGTCGCCTTCAAGAAGCCGCCGATCGGCAAGCGGGGCTACGACGAGGAGGAGGTCGACGCCTTCCTGGACGAGGTCGAGCGCGAACTCGCCCGTCTGATCGAGGAGAACAACGAGCTGCGTGCCCAGGTGGAGCGTGGCGGTCGGGGCGGCGCCCCGGCCGGCCCCGGTGGTGACGCCCGTCTCGCCGCCGAGCTCAACGACGTCAAGGCGCAGCTCGACCGCGTGCAGCGCGACAAGGCCGCTGCCGAGCAGGCCGCCCGCGCGATGCAGGCCGAGCTGGAGCAGACCCGCTCCGCCGGTGGTGCGGTGCCGGGCGGTGACGGCGAGCAGCAGGCGCTGCGGGTGCTGATGATGGCCCAGCGCACGGCGGACGACCACGTCTCCGACGCGCGCCGCGAGGCCGACCAGTTGCTCTCCGAGGCCCGTTCCAAGGCCGAGGAGGTCACCCGCGAGGCGCGGGCCAAGGCCGACGCGCTGGAGCGGGACGCCCGGCAGCGGCACCAGGAGGCCATGGGCGGCCTGGACGCCAAGCGCACCGCGTTGCAGAAGCACATCGAGGAGCTCAAGCAGTTCGAGCGCGAGTACCGCACCCGGCTCAAGGCGTACCTGGAGAGCCAGCTGCGTGACCTCGACGGCCGCGGCCAGGGCCTGGAGGCCGAGATGACCCGCGGGGACGGCACCCGGGCCGCCGGCAACGGCCTGGCCGCCGCCGGGCTCGCCGGTTCCTACGGCGGCGGTCGCTCCGGCGCTCTCGAGGCCGGTCGCTGATCGGGCCGGTGGCCGCTGTTGACATGGCGGTCGCCCGCCCTGCCTCATCGGTACGACGCGGCGGGGGTGAGCGTTGATAGTCGCCAGTCTCGCGCTCATCCTCGTCGCCGTGGTGCTGCTGGTGCTCGGTCTGGCCAGCGGCTCAAGTCCGTTGCTGGTCGTCTCGATCGGGGCCAGCCTGCTGGCTGCCGTCGCCCTGGTCGCGGGTGCCCGCCAGGCCGCCACCGGCCGCGCCGCTGCCCGTGGGGCACCGGACAGCACCGGGCCGACCGTCCAGGAAGGCCCGTCGGGCATCCCGACGCAGCACGTCCCGCCGACCGTCGACACCGGCGACGCCGGGTGGCGGCAACCACCCGGCTCGCCGGTGACGGTCGACGCGGAGGGTCCCGTCGAGGGCGGTGCGGTGGCCGACGGGTACGACGATGAGCCGGCGGCCCAGCAGATCACCACGGAGCAGGCCGCGCTTCTGGCGCGGCTCCCGGACGAGGTCCGGGTGGTCGACGGGCGTCCCCGCTACCATCTGGCCGAGTGCGCGCACCTGCTCGGGCGGGACCACGAGCCGCTGCCCGTCGCCGAGGCGGCCGAACTCGGCTTCACGCCGTGCGGGCAGTGCACCCCCGGCACCATCCTGCTCTCCGAGTCCGGCCGCCGCTGACCTCGTGGCCGAGCTGCTCACCGTCGCCGTCCGGGTGAAGCCGGGGGCGTCCCGTGCCCGGGTGGGCGGCCGGTTCGACGGCCCGCACGGGCCCGCCCTGGTCATCGCGGTGAACGCTCCGGCGGTGGACGGACGGGCCACCGAGGCGGCGCGCCGCGCGTTGGCCGAGGCGCTCGGCGTCCGGCCGTCGGCCGTGTCGCTGCGGACCGGCGCTGCCAGTCGCGACAAACTGTTCCTGGTCACCGACGCCGGGCCGGATCCGGCCTCGCGATTGTCCCGGCTACGCGACGGCATCGCACCGCCCGGTTGATCGGCACCGCCGCGCGAGGGTGCCGGAACCGGGGTACGAGGCACGCGAACCGGCCGGCGCCGGGGGCGCGATCTGCTAGCGTTTTCCTCTGCCCCGGTATGGCATGAATCGGGGCGGATAGGGCGTTTCGGTGCGGCAGATTGTCGGACGCCTGTACGTTCCGTATCCTTGCCAACCTCCGGAGTGCGCGGCCAGGTCGCCGCGCGCCCGTTCTGTACCTGGGGCAGTCGATGTCGGCGGCCCCTGTCCAGGCGCCGCGGATTTCCCGTGGCTCCGTGGCCGAGGGAGCGACTATGGCCAAGCCAGCCGACACCAGGACCGCAGGCCGCAAGCCGGCGCCGAAGTCCACCCGCAGTGCCGCGGAGACCGAGAAGATCCGTGCCGCGCTGGCGGCCCGCCATGACGAGTTGCGCGCCGAGTACGATCAGACGCTGAGCGAGATCACCGAGTTGCAGCGCGACCGCCTGACCGACTCGGCCGGGGACGACCAGGCCGACACCGGGACCAAGACGCTCGAGCGGGAGCAGGAGATCTCCCTCGCCAACAGCATCCTGGAACGGATCACGCAGGTCGAGCGCGCCCTGGAGCGGCTCGACGAGGGTGGTTACGGCTGGTGCGCGCGGTGCGGCAACCCCATCCCGGTGGAGCGCCTGGCCGCGTTCCCGTCCGCCACCCTCTGTGTGACCTGCAAGCAGCTGGAGGAGCGGCGCTGACGGCACCCTCCCCGGCACTGGTGCGCGGCGGTGCGACAGCACCGCCGCGATCGTCGATGGGAGGCGAATGAGCGCAGCACCGCCCGCAGGATCCGGCACCACCGAGCCGGGCGCCGCCACGAAGTCGCGGCGCCGGCCGGTCACGATCCTGCTCAGTCTCGCGCTGTTCGCGGTGGCGGTCGACCTGTTCACCAAACACCTGGCCCTGCAGGAGTTGAGCGACCGTGAGCCGGTCCGCCTGCTCGGTGGCGCGCTGTACTTCTCGCTGACCCGCAACAGCGGGGCCGCGTGGAGCATGGGTTCGGACTACACCTTCATCTTCCCGGTGATCGGGATCGTCGTGCTGGGCTGGATCGCCTGGATGGGGCGGACGCTGCGCTCGGTGCCGTGGGCGATCTCGCTCGGCCTGGTGGTCGGCGGCGTGACCGGCAACCTGATCGACCGGATCTTCCGGGCCCCGGGCTGGTTCGTCGGGCACGTGGTCGACATGATCAGCGTCTTCGACCCGTACGGCCGGGTCTTCCCGATCTTCAACATCGCGGACAGCGCCCTGGTCTGCGGCGTGGTGCTCGCGGTCGGGCTGGAGTTCACCGGCCGCCAGCGCGACGGCACCCGGGCCGTCGGTGAGGAGCGGCCCGCCAAGGCGGCCGGGGCCGACGACCCGACGCCCGGCGACGATGCCGAGGCCGGTCGGCGTGCCGGGGCGCCCGAGACGACCGACGACGGACGGCGGGAGCAGGCGTGACGGCCACCTTCGCCGCCGGCGGCGATCACCGCAGCCTGCCCGTACCCGACGGTCTCGACGGGATGCGGCTGGACCAGGCCGTGGCCCGACTGTTCGGCCTGTCCCGTACCGCCGCCGCCGCGCTCGTCGACGACGGCGCGGCGCTCGTCGACGGCGCCGTGCGGCCCAACTCGCACAAGGTCCGGGCGGGCTCCTGGCTGGAGGTGACGCTGCCGCCGCCGGCGACCGCGCCGGTGGTGGTGCCGCAGGCGGTGCCGGGACTGCGGGTGGTCCACGCCGACGACGACATCGTGGTGGTGGACAAGCCGGTCGGTGTGGCGGCGCATCCGAGCCCCGGTTGGACCGGCCCGACGGTGATCGGCGGGCTGGCC
Source organism: Micromonospora craniellae (assembly GCF_014764405.1). Taxonomy (NCBI): domain Bacteria; kingdom Bacillati; phylum Actinomycetota; class Actinomycetes; order Micromonosporales; family Micromonosporaceae; genus Micromonospora; species Micromonospora craniellae. The sequence continues at coordinate 5,307,501 of NZ_CP061725.1, forward strand.
GCGATCGGGCACACCATCGCCACCAGCGGCGCGGCCGAGCGCCAGGGGGTGGTCCACCGGCTCGACGTCGGCACCACCGGGGTCATGGTGGTGGCCAAGAGCGAGCAGGCGTACAGCGTGCTGAAGCGGGCCTTCAAGTGCCGCGAGGTGGAGAAGCGGTACCACGCGGTGGTGCAGGGTCATCTCGACCCGCTGCGCGGCACCGTGGACGCCCCGATCGACCGGCACCCGCACCACGACTACCGCTGGGCGGTGGTCTCCGGCGGCAAGCCCAGCATCACCCACTACGACACCATCGAGGCGTTCCCGTCGGCCAGCCTGGTCGACGTCCGGCTGGAGACCGGTCGCACCCATCAGATCCGGGTGCACTTCTCCACCCTGCGTCACCCCTGCGTCGGTGACCTGACGTACGGCGCGGATCCGACGCTCGCCGCCCGGCTCAAACTGGATCGGCAGTGGTTGCACGCCAGAGAGTTGAGCTTCCAGCACCCCCGTACGGGGGACGAGGTCCGCTTCGTCAGCGACTACCCTGACGACCTGGGACGCGCGCTGGACCTTCTGCGCGACTGACGCGCCCCACCCGTCCCGCCCGATCCGACGAGGGGGCTGCCCGTGCGTGCCGGCGACCTGCTGCGGCAGTTGGACCAGCGACTGTTGCCCCGTCTCGCCGCCGCGTTGACCCGGCTCGGCCAGGGGCCGACACGGGTACCGCTGCTCGGGTGGGTGGCGGTGCTGTCGTGCGCCGCCGTGCTGACCACCGCCGTGCTCGCCACCAGCGGCCCGCCGGCGCCGGACCGTACCCTGGGCGACGTGACCCGGGTGGGGGTCTCCGACGGCGACTCCATCCCCGGGTACGAGCGCATCGCCGCCGCGGACCTGGCCGCGCTGGCCGGCGCGTCCCTCGCCGACGGCACGTACGCGTTGGTCTCGCTGACCGAGTACCGGACCCCGCAGTCGCTCGCGGCGGTCGTCGGTGACGTCGGCGTGGCGGTCGTCTTCGGCCGGGTGCCGCTGCCGGACCGGCAGACCGAGATCGTCCGGATCCCCGCCCAACGGCTGCCGGAGGACGTGACCGCCGGGATGACCCGGCTGGCCGAGCGCAAGGAGCGGGAGGCGACCGACTACCGGACCCGGGCCGCCGCGCTCGGTGGCGGTGGACCGCAGCAGCGCGAACTGCGCGAGCTCTACGAGAGCGGCGCGCAGGTGGCTGCGGCGGAGGCCACCGCGTACCGGTCCGGCTGTGCCTGCCTCTATGCGCTGGTGGTGCGGGCCGCACCGGCGCAGTTGCGCGGGGTGGCCGCCCGGCCGGGTGTGCGGGTGGTCGACCCGGCTCCGGAGGTACGGCGGCTGGAGCGCACCGTTTTCACGCCGCCGCTGCCCGAGCAGCAGGACGTGGTCCGTCCGTCGGTCGACGGCGGCCCCACCGCCTCCCCGATGCCGACCGCCGCGACGGGCCCGCCCGTGCCGCCCTCGACTCCGGAGCGCGACACGTCGGCTTCGCCGGAGGTGACGGATTCGTCACCATCACCGGCGGTTCCTTCGTCGGTACCCCCCGTCATTCCGCGCGTGACGCCTCCCACCTCGGTGGACAGCGCCGAGGAGAGCGAAGCGAGCCCTACACCGTGACGGTTGCGGACACATCGGTACGTCGCCCGGTGTGGCCTGAATGGGGATTCGTTCGTAGCCTGTCAGACGGAAACCAAAGCGCTGGGGAGGGCGAGCCGTGGACGGCAGCGAGACCGGTTGGGGACGCCCCGCCGAACCGGCACCGCGATGGCGGGCGCTGCTGGACCGAGCCCGCCTGGGCGGTCGCGGCACCGACCAGTCCGTCGAGCGGCAGGCCGACGAGGACCAGCCGCCTCCGTCATCCGAGCCGTTGCCGCGCCGGGGCCCGGGTTCCGGTTACTCCGGACGGGTGGCACCGGTCGGACAGGCGTCGGTCGGACCCCCGCCCCCCGACCGGCAGCCGTACGGTGTGGAGCCCGGCTATCGGGCCGAGGCGAGCTTCCGGGTCGAGCCGCCGCGCCCGGCCCCGACGTACCCCGGGCAGCCCGGCTACCCGGCGGATTCCGGCTACCCGGCCGACCCGGGCTATTCGCCGGTGCCCGAGCAGCGCCGTCCTGACCAGCCCCGTCCCGAGCAGCGGCGCCCCGAACCGGGCGAGTCGCGGTACACGCTGCTGGACAACGGTTACCGGCACGCCGCCCCGCCGATGGAGTCGCGCTACGCGTTGCTGGACAACGGTGGCTACCAGCCACCCGCGCCACCGGCCCAGGCGCCTCCGGCAGCGCCGCCCGGGGCGGTCGGCGGTCGCCCGGGACGTTTCGAGTGGCGGGCCCAGGGCTCCGGCGGCGACCTGGAACGGGCCGCCGCCGTGCTCCGGCGGGACCTGGGCACCCCCCGGGTGATCGCCTTCGCCAACCCCAAAGGCGGCGTGCACAAGACCACCGCGACCGTCCTGGCCGCGGCCACCGTCGGCAGCGTACGCGGGCGAGGCGTGCTGGCCTGGGACGACAACGAGTTGCGTGGCACCCTCGGGCTGCGCGCCGGAAGCGCCCGGCACGCGCGGACGATCCGTCACCTGGTCGCCGACCTCGTTCAGATCGAGATCCGCGAGGGCCCGGAGCTGTTGGAGATCCTCGACGACTACCTGCGGCACGCCTCCGACGGCTCGTACGACGTGCTGGCCGGTGAGGAGAGCCCCCGGTTCGCCCAACGACTGGACCAGTTCACCGTCAAGCGGGTGCTCGAACTGCTGCGCCGCACCCACGACGTGATCTGCGTGGACACCGGCAACAACGTGGAGAGTCCGAACTGGCGCACGGTCATGCAGGCCGCCGACCAGCTCGTGGTCACCACCGTGCCGCGCGAGGACGCCGCGTTCAGCGCCGACTGGATGCTCGACCTGCTGCACGAGGAGGGGATGGGGGAGCTGGCCGACAACGCGGTCACGTTGATCTCCTGCCCGACGCCGGGCCGGCTGCCGTTGCAGGGCGACCTGGAGCGCCACTTCGCGACCCGGACCCGGGCGGTGACCGTGGTGCCGTACGACCCGGCGCTGGAGACCGGCTCCTCGATCGAGTACCACCAACTCCAGGGCGAGACCCGGCAGGCGTGGCTGCGGGCCGCGTCGGCGATGCTGGACCTCTTCGGCCGCTGACACGTCCGGGCAGCTCACCACCGACGGTGGCGGCGGAGTGGCGACACCGTGCACGGCGCCCGACGGCAACTGCGAGGATCATCGGGTGAGCCCGGACACCCCCGCCTCCGAACCGCCCGCGCCGGCAGCGCCGCCCGCGCCGCCGTCGGCCGTTTCGCCGCCGTCGGCAGGACCGCAGCCCCGCCGCGCCCGTGCGGTGCGGGCCGGTGCCCTGACGGTGCTCGTGATGGGCCTGCTGGGTGCTCCGCTGGGGCTGCTCTGGGCGGTGCTCGCTCCGGCCACCCCGGTGGTCAAGAGCGGGCCCGGGACGGCCGTGTACGGCCAGGCGCAACCGGAGCAGCCGATCGCCGCCGACGGGTGGTTCAGTCTGCTCGGTCTCGGTTTCGGGGTGCTCGCCGCACTCGTCGTGTGGATGGTGCTGCGGCGGTACCGGGGACCGGTCGGCCTGATCGTCGTGGTGACCGGCGGGCTCGCCGCCGCCCTGGTCGCCTGGCAGGTGGGGCGGCGGATCGGGCTGGGCGACTACGAGCGGCTGCTGGACGGCGCGCCGGACGGCACCCGTCTGACCAAACCCCCCGACCTGCGGGCCGGCGGAATCGACCTCGTCCTCGGGGTGCTGCCGGTGCCGCACGGCAACCTGCTGCTGCCGGCGTTCGGGGCTGCGGCGGCGTACACCCTGCTGGCCGGCTGGTCCCGGTGGCCGTCGCTGCGTCCCGAGCCGGTGCCCGAGCCGGCCTGGTTCGCCCCGCCGGCCGGCTACCCCGGCGGCAACGCGCTCCCGCCGGTCGGCTCCCCGGGCGGGACCGTGCCGCCGCCGGTCGGCATCCCGGAAGGGACCGCGTCGCCGTCGGTCAGTTCGGAGCCGGCGGCGCCGTGGCCAGCTCCGCCAGCGGCACCGGCACCGCCCGCACCTGGCGCAGCAGAGCCGCCTCGCGGTTGAGCAGCGTCAGCTCGGCGCGCAGCCGGGCTGCGGTGTCGTCGATCGCGAGCAACCGTTGCCGGTCGGCCACGGTCAGTGCGGCCGTCGCGGCCACCAGATGGGAGAGCACCGTCGGGTCCTCGGGTAGTTGCTCGCTGAGTTGGTCGGCCTCGGCCCGCATCAGCCCGAGGTACTGCCGGAAGACGGCGGTGACCCGGGCCGCCAGCGGGGCGGCCGCCTCGTCCGGGCCGCTCGGCTCGGGCAGCCATCGCACCTCGGCGGTCAGGTACGGCGCGGAGGCCGAGTCGATCTCGGTGACCCGGAACCGTCGCTTGCCCACCGTGACGATGTCGAACCCGCCGTCGGGCAACTCGGCGACCTCCCGCAGCTCGGCGGTGCAGCCCACCTCGTGCAGCGTCACCTCGCCGGTGCCCGGGGTGACCCGGCCGGGGCCGGGGGCCACCTCCCAGCCGCTGCGGATGGCCACCACACCGAACTCGCGGGGCGTACCCGGTGGCAGGTCGACCAGGTGTCGGACCAGCGCGCGGTAGCGCTCCTCGAAGATGTGCAGCGGCAGCACCAGACCGGGGAAGAGCACCGTGGTGAGCGGGAACACCGGCAGCCGTGCGGTCACGTGATCGAGCGTAGCCCCACCCGGCGCCACCGGCGTGTCCCGGCTCACCATCCCGGACAGCGGGCGGCGTCGGTCGGCCCGTCGGCGGGCCGCCTAGACTCGCAGGGGTGTTGAACCGGATCGACCTGCGCGGTGGCGAGCCCGACCCACGCCACCTCCTGCCACGTGCCCAACTCGACGTGTCGGTGGCCGTCGAGCGCATCCGCCCGATCGTGGCGGCGGTCCGTGAGCATGGCTACCAGGCGGTCCGTGAGGCCAGCGAGCGCTTCGACGGGATCGCCCCGGAGGTGCTGCGGGTGCCGGTCGAGGCGATCGCCGCAGCAGAGGGCGCCCTCGACCCGCAGGTCCGGGCCGCCCTGCTGGAGTCGATCAGCCGGGCCCGCAGGGTGCACGACGACCAGCGGCGCACCGATCACACCACCCACGTCGTGCCGGGCGGCACGGTCACCGAGCGCTGGGTGCCGGTCGACCGGGTCGGTCTCTACGTCCCCGGCGGCCTGGCGGTGTACCCGTCGACCGTGGTGATGAACGTGGTGCCCGCACAGGCGGCCGGAGTCCGGTCGCTGGTGGTGGCCTCGCCGCCGCAGAAGGAGAACGGCGGCCTGCCGGACGCGCGGGTGCTGGCCGCCTGCGCGCTGCTCGGCGTCGACGAGGTCTATGCCGTCGGCGGGGCACAGGCGGTGGCCATGCTGGCGTATGGCTGCGCGGTGGACGCCGCCGGCAGCGCGCACTGCGTTCCGGTCGACATGATCACCGGGCCGGGCAACATCTGGGTCACCGCCGCCAAGCGGCTGCTCCGTGGCGTGGTGGGCATCGACGCCGAGGCCGGCCCGACCGAGATCGCCATCCTCGCCGACGACACCGCCGACCCGGCGCACGTCGCCGCCGACCTGATCAGCCAGGCCGAGCACGACCCGCTGGCGGCCAGCGTGCTGGTCACCCCCTCGGTGGTGCTGGCCGACGCGGTGGACCGCGAACTCACCCGGCAGGTGCCGGCCACCAGGCACGCCGACCGGGTCGGCACCGCACTGGGCGGGGAGCAGAGCGGGGTCGTGCTCGTCGACGATCTGGCCGCCGGGCTGCGGGTGGTCGACGCGTACGCGGCGGAGCACCTGGAGATCCAGACCGTCGACGCCCGGGAGTGGGCGATGCGGGTACGCAATGCCGGGGCGATCTTCGTGGGCGCGTACTCGCCGGTGTCGCTGGGCGACTACTGCGCTGGTTCCAACCACGTACTGCCCACCGGTGGCTGCGCCCGGCACTCCTCCGGGCTCTCCGTGCAGTCCTTCCTGCGCGGCATCCACCTCGTGGAGTACACCGAGGCGGCACTGCGGGAGGTCGCCCCGTACGTGGTGGCGCTGTCCACCGCGGAGGACCTGCCCGCGCACGGCCAGGCCGTGTCCGCCCGATTCCCCCAGGACCCGTCATGACCAGCCTGTCCGACCTGCCGATCCGCGACGACCTGCGCGGGCTGTCGCCGTACGGTGCGCCGCAGCTCGACGTGCCGGTGCGGCTGAACACCAACGAGAACTCCTACCCGGTGCCGGAGCCGGTGGTGGAGGCGATCGGCAAGGCGGTCGCCGCCGAGTTGCGTGACCTCAACCGGTACCCGGACCGCGAGGCGGTGGCGCTCCGCGCCGACCTGGCCGAGTACCTCGGCCACGGGCTCACCGGCGACGGGGTGTGGGCGGCCAACGGCTCCAACGAGATCCAGCAGCAGCTGCTGCAGGCGTTCGGAGGGCCGGGGCGTACCGCGCTCGGCTTCACCCCGGCGTACTCGATGCATCCGCTGCTGGCGTTGGGCACCGGCACCCGGTGGGTGCCGGCCCGGCGCGGCGTCGACTTCGGGTTGACCGCCGACGAGGCGGTGGCCCAGGTCCGCGAGCACCGGCCGGACGTGGTCTTCCTCTGCTCACCGAACAACCCGACCGGCACCGCGCTCGATCCGGCGGTGGTCGCCGCCGTGCTGGACGTGGCGCCGGGCATGGTGGTGGTCGACGAGGCGTACGCGGAGTTCGCCCGGCCGGGGACGGTCAGCGCCCTGGCGGTGCTGCCGGGGCATCCTCGGCTGGTGGTGACCCGCACGATGAGCAAGGCGTTCGGCTTCGCCGGCGGGCGGCTGGGCTACCTGGCGGCCGACCCGGCGGTGGTGGCCGCGGTGCAGCTCGTCCGGCTGCCGTACCATCTCTCGGCGCTCACCCAGGCTGCCGCGCGGGCGGCGCTGGCGCATCGCGAGACGCTGCTCGGCACCGTCGCGGAGATCATGCGCCAGCGCGACCGGATCGTCGCCGCGCTGCGCGACCGTGGTCTGCGGGTGGCCGACAGCGACGCCAACTTCGTGCTCTACGAGGTGGGCGGTGATCAGGGCGTGGCGTGGCGCGCGATGCTGGCGCAGGGGGTGCTGGTGCGCGATGTCGGCCTGTCGGGCTGGCTGCGGGTCACCGCCGGCACGCCGGCCGAGACCGACGCCTTCCTTGCCGCCGTGGACGAGATTCAGCGCGAGGGCCAGGCTGCCCCGCCGCGACCGAAAGGCACCCCATCATGAGCCGGACCGCCCGGGTGGAGCGGATCACCAAGGAGACCAAGGTCCTGGTGGAGATCGACCTCGACGGCACCGGAGCGGTCGAGATCAGCACCGGGGTCGGCTTCTACGACCACATGCTGCACCAGATCGCCCGGCACGGCGGGTTCGACCTGACCGTGCAGACCGTGGGTGACCTGGAGATCGACGCCCACCACACGATGGAGGACACCGCGTTGGCGCTGGGCGCCGCGTTCGACCAGGCGCTGGGCGACAAGGCCGGCATCCGGCGGTACGGCTCGGCCGTCGTCCCGATGGACGAGGTGCTGGTCCGGGCCGCCGTCGACCTGTCCGGCCGGCCGTACGTGGTGCACGACGAGCCGCTGCTGGCGCCGTACATCGGGCCGGTCTACCCGACCAGCATGACCCGGCACATCTGGGAGTCGTTCGGCCAGGCGGCCCGGATCACGCTGCACGTGGACGTCCTGCGGGCGGCTCGCCCGGGCGGGCACCCGGACGCCCACCACGTGGTGGAGGCGCAGTTCAAGGCGGTCTCCCGGGCGCTGCGCGAGGCGACCGCGCTCGACCCGCGCGCGGCCGGCGCGATCCCCAGCACCAAGGGCGCGCTGTGACCGGCCGGGACGTGACCGGGCGAGGGTGCCGCTGATGGGCGCGGTGCTGCCGACGCTGCTACTGATCTTCGCCGGTGTGCTGGTGGGCGGTACGCTCTCGCTGCACCGGCAGGGCGCGCCCCGGGGCGCGGTGGTGGTCTGCGGTCTGCTGGCCGTGTTGGCCAGCGTCGCCGGTGTGCTGTGGCTGCTGCCGGGGGAGGGATAGTGGCCGACGTGATCAGTCGCCCGGCCGATGACGAGGGCGCGCGTCGCCGGGTCGTGGTGCTCGACTACGGCTCGGGCAACCTGCGCTCGGCGGAACGTGCCCTGGCCGCCGCCGGTGCCGACGTGGTGGTCACCGCCGACCTGGCCGCCGCCGGCGCCGCCGACGGTCTGGTGGTGCCCGGGGTGGGTGCCTTCGCCGCCTGCATGGCCGGCATCGAGGAGATCGGCGCGGGTCCGGTGATCGCCGACCGGGTCGCCGCCGGCCGGCCGGTGCTGGGCATCTGCGTGGGCATGCAGATCCTCTTCGAGTCCGGCGACGAGCACGGTGTGGTCACCAAGGGGATTGGCCTGCTGCCGGGTGGCGTCACCCGGCTCCCTGCCGCCCGGTTGCCGCACATGGGCTGGAACACCGTGCAGGCGCCGGTGGGTTCGGTGCTCTTCGCCGGCCTGCCCGCCGACAGCCGGTTCTACTTCGTCCACTCGTACGCGGCCGGTGACGTCGCGGCGCTGACCGGGGCCGGCACCCGGGTGACCACCGCCCACCACGACGGTGACTTCGTCGCGGCGGTGGAACGGGGTGCGTTGTCGGCCGCCCAGTTCCACCCGGAGAAGTCCGCCGACACCGGTGCCGCCCTGCTGCGCAACTGGCTGGCCACGGTGCCCGCCGGTGGCTGACCGGAGCGGGGCCCGGCGGTCGGGGACCGCCGGGCGCACGAGCGCGCGTCGGGGGCGCCGGTGAGCAAGGAACGGGCCCGTCGTCGCGCGGTCCGCGAGGCCGAGGCCGCCCGACGCCAGGTGGTCCGGGAACGGGCGATGGCCCGCCGGGCCCGGCGTCGCGCGCTGGTCCGCCGGTTCGTGCCCACCACTCGCCGGGGCCGGACCGGCCGGCTGCTGCGCTACTCCCGGGGCGAACGTGCCGCGATCGTGGCGCTGACCCTGGCGGCGATCGTCCTGATCTGGCTGCTCGTTCCCGACCTGGGGCTGCGGCTGTTGTTGATCGTGTTGTTGTTGCTCGTCCTGCCGGTGATCGTGGTGATCGCCCTGAACCGCCGTTCCTGATCTGAGAGGACCAAGATTCGTGAGCCTCACCCTGTTGCCCGCCGTGGACGTCGCCGACGGCGAGGCCGTCCGACTCGTGCAGGGCGCCGCGGGTAGCGAGACCACCTACGGCGATCCGCTGGAGGCCGCGTTGGCCTGGCAGCAGGACGGCGCCGAGTGGATCCACCTGGTCGACCTCGACGCGGCGTTCGGCCGGGGCTCCAACGCGGCGCTGCTCGCCGAGGTGGTACGCCGGCTCGACGTGCGGGTCGAGCTGTCCGGCGGCATCCGGGACGACGCGTCCCTGCGGGCCGCGCTGGCCACCGGCGCCGAGCGGGTGAACATCGGCACCGCGGCGCTGGAGGACCCGCAGTGGTGCGACCGGATCTGCGGCGAGTACGGCGACCGGGTCGCGATCGGGCTGGACGTGCGGGGTCGGACCCTGGCGGCGCGCGGGTGGACCCGCGACGGCGGTGACCTGTACGAGGTGCTGGAGCGGCTGGACAAGGCCGGTGCCTCCCGGTACGTGGTCACCGACATCACCAAGGACGGCACCATGCGCGGGCCGAACCTGGACCTGCTGCGGGCGGTGTGTGGCCGCACCGACGCCCCGGTGATCGCCTCCGGGGGCGTCTCGACCCTGGACGACCTACGGGCGCTGGCGACGCTGGAGCCGATCGGGGTCGAGGGCGTGATCGCCGGCAAGGCGCTCTACGCGGGCGCGTTCACCGTCGCCCAGGCCCTCGCAACCCTCGCCGAGCGGTAAGGAAGGGCACCTTATTAACGCCTGCGGTAGAGGAAGGGCCCCCTGCCAACACTTCAGCCGGCCGAGGGCCGCAGGTACGGCCGGTCAGCGCACCGGCACCGAGCGATAGGCTTCCGGCATGACGGTGGCGGTGCGCGTGATCCCCTGTCTCGACGTGGACGCGGGGCGGGTGGTCAAGGGCGTCAACTTTCTCGACCTGCGGGACGCGGGTGACCCGGTCGAGCTGGCGGCGGCGTACGACCGGGCGGGCGCGGACGAGCTGACCTTCCTGGACGTGACCGCCTCGTCCAGTGACCGGGGCACCATGCTCGACGTGGTCCGGCGTACCGCCGAGTCGGTCTTCATCCCGTTGACCGTGGGCGGTGGCGTGCGCGCGGTGGCGGACGTGGACACGCTGCTGCGCGCCGGTGCCGACAAGGTCGGGGTGAACACCGCGGCCATCGCCCGGCCGGAGCTGATCGCCGAGATCGCGGACCGGTTCGGCCGGCAGGTGCTGGTGCTCTCGCTGGACGTACGGCGGGCACCGACCGGCACCACCGACAGCGGTTTCGAGGTCACCACGCACGGTGGCCGGCGGGGCACCGGGCTGGACGCGGTGTGGTGGGCCGCGCGCGGCGCGGAACTCGGCGCGGGGGAGATCCTGCTGAACTCGATGGACGCCGACGGCACCAAGGCCGGTTTCGACCTCGAACTCATCGCTGCGGTACGTCGGGTGGTCGACGTGCCGGTGGTGGCCAGCGGCGGCGCGGGTGAGGTGGCGCACTTCCCGCCGGCGATCGGCGCGGGCGCCGACGCGGTCCTCGCGGCGAGCGTCTTCCACTTCGGGGAGCTGACCGTCACGCAGGTCAAGGACGCGTTGCGCGGAGCGGGTCACCCTGTCCGCTGACCCGGGTTCTCCGCCTCGTCGGCTGACCCCGGCGTTCCGGCTCGGCCGGAGTGGCCCTCGGGCGAGCGACGGGGCATCGGGATGGAGCGGACCAGGTATTCCTGCACGGCTGCGGTGTGCTCGGCCTCGTCGAGGTGCCAGTCCGCGTTGCCGGGCGGGTGCCGTCGGCTGAGCACGCCCTGCACGGTGTCGACGGTGGTGGCCAGCCCGGCGTTGGGCCGGGTACGCCAGAGCCGTTCGCCGTCGGCGGTGATCCGGAACCAGCCGTCCGAGACGTCCACCAGGCCGGCGCCGAGCAGCCGGCGGATCGCTCCCTCGATGTCGTGCCGCTCGGGGAGGGTCCGGTCGAGGTGGTCGGCGGTGGAGAGCACGTCGGCGAGGCGTACGCCCTCGGGTCGGCGGGTGGTCGGGGAGCGTCGATGTCTCCCCGCACCGCTGGCGATCACCAACGAAACGAAGATCCACGCATCGGTCCGACGCCAGGCGTTCTCCCCCATGTGGAGATTCTGCCGTCAGCCGGGCGGGAAGGAAACACCACCCGACCTACTGCGACTTTGCGTGACGACGTGACTGCCGGGCGTTGACTCCGGTTGCGGATCGCCGGAGCGGCCGGTGCGCCGGGCGGCGCGGTGACGCCGTCAGGTGGCGGGCGCGGTTCCGGCCGGAGCGGGTGCCGGCTCGGGGGTGTCGAAGACCGGCAGGAAGAACTGCGCCAGTGGGCCGATGGTCAGCGCGTACGCGACGGTGCCGAGGCCGACCGTCCCGCCGAGCAGCCAGCCCACGGCGAGCACGGCGATCTCGATGGCGGTGCGGACCAGACGCAGCGACCAGCCCGGCCGGCGGGCGACGAGGCCGGTCATCAGGCCGTCGCGGGGGCCCGGTCCGAGCCGGGCGCCGAGGTAGAGGGCGGTGGCGATGCCGTTGCCGACGATGCCGGCCACCAGCAGCGTGACCCGCACCGGCAGTGGCCCGCCGGCGGGCAGCAGGGCCAGGGTCGCGTCGACGGCCAGGCCGATCACCACCACGTTGGCGACGGTGCCGATGCCGGGACGTTGCCGCAACGGGATCCAGGCCAGCAGCACCAGGGCACCCACCAGGATGACCGTGGTGCCCATGGTCAGCCCGGTCAGCCGGGAGAGCCCCTGGTGGAACACGTCCCAGGGGTTCAGGCCCAACTCGGAACGAATCATCAGCGCCATGCTGAAGCCGTAGAGGACGAGGCCGGCGTGCAGTTGGGTCAGTCGTCGGACCGGCCGGTGGCGCAGATTGCCAATCAGGGTCACGCATGCCACTCTAGGGACCAATCCGCGCCTGCATAGAGCCAATTCTGGGGGAGTGGCCATGGCGAGTCAGGTACGTGGGGCCCAATTGGCCCGGCTGCTCGGCCAGTGGCATGCCCTGCCCAGTCGACGGCGCAGTCCCGACTACGCCGCGCTGGCCGGTGCCGTACGCGGCCTGCTCGCCGACGGGCGGCTGCCGCTGGGCGTACGCCTGCCCGCGGAACGGGACCTGGCCGAGGCGCTGCGGATCAGCCGTACCACCGTCACCGCCGCGTACCGCGAACTGCGCGACAGCGGGCACCTGGCCAGCCGCCGTGGTGCGGGAAGCTGGACCCGGCTGCCCGGCACGCACCGGGTGGCGCCCAACGGGCTGTGGATCCCCCTCGACGACCGGGACATGATCGATCTGGGGGTGGCGGCGCTGGCCGCCCCGCCGGAGCTGCTGCCGGCGGCTCGGACGGCCACCGAGGACCTGCCCCGCTATCTCGGCGGGGCCGGCTACCACCCGACCGGCATCATCGAGCTGCGGGAGGCGGTGGCCCAGGGCTACACCGACCGGGACCTGCCCACCTCACCCGATCAGATCATGGTCACCAACGGCACCCAGCACGCCCTGGACCTGGTGCTCCGGCTGGCCCTGGCACCGGGCGGCGGGGTGCTGGTCGAGTCACCGAGCTACCCCAACGCGCTTGCCGCGCTGGCCGCCCGCCGGGCCCGGATCACCACCCACGGCCTGGCCGCCGACGCGACGGGCTGGGACGCCGACCTGATGCTCGGCTCGCTACGGCAGGTACGCCCCCGGGTGGCCTACCTCATCCCGGACTTCCAGAACCCGACCGGGCACCTGATGGGGGCGGAGCTGCGCGAACGGCTGGTGTCCACCGCCCACGCCGTCGGCACCGACCTCGTGATCGACGAGTCCTTCGTCGACCTGCCGCTGGACGGCACCACGCTGCCGCCGCCGACGGCGAGCTTCGACCGGCACTCCCGGGTGGTCAGCATCGGCGGCATGAGCAAGCCCTTCTGGGGCGGCCTGCGGATCGGCTGGATCAGGGCCTCCGCGCCGCAGGTGCAGCGGCTGGCCGCGGCCCGGGTCGGCGTCGACATGTCCAGCCCGGTGCTGGACCAGCTCGTCGCCGTACACCTGCTGGCCGCCGCGCCGGGCATCGTCGCCGCCCGGCGGACGCAACTGGCGGTGCAGCGGGACGCGTTGCTCGGTGCGCTGGCCAACCGGCTGCCGGAGTGGCGGGTCACCGTGCCGCGCGGCGGCGTCACGCTCTGGGCCGAACTGGACGGCCCGATCTCCAGTGCGCTGGCCCGGGCGACCGAGGAGGTCGGCGTACGCCTGGCGCCCGGACCCCGGTTCGGCCTGGACGGCACCCTGGAACGCTTCCTGCGGCTGCCGTTCACCCTGCCCGCCGCGGACCTGGTCGAGGCGGTGGGCCGGATCGCCGCGGTCCGCTACGACCTGGACCGGACCGGGCTGCCACGGTGGCGGGAGCCGAGCGTCATCGCCTGACCGCGGCCCGCCGGTACCGATCCGGCTGATCGACCTCGCCCGCTGGTCGGTGGCGGGCAGACTGCCATGGTGGACGGACTCAGGGGAGTGCGGTGGTCGCGCGGGGTGCGACCGGGCGCGCCCGGGTCCCGCGCCACCCGTCTGGAACTCTTCTACGACCTGGTCTTCGTCTTCGCCTTCATCCAGGTCACCACGCTCACCGCCGACAACTTCACGCCGCGCGGCCTGCTTCAGTGCGGGGTCGTGCTGGTGCTGCTCTGGTGGGCCTGGACCGGCTTCGCGGTGATCGGCAACCTGGTCCGTACCGACCAGGGTGTGCTGCCCTTCCTCGCGTTCGCCACCATGGGCGGGGCCCTGGTCTTCGCACTCGCCATGCCGCAGGCGTTCCGCAGCGAGGCCGGCGGGCCGTCCGGGCCGCTGGTCTTCGCAATCTGCTACTTCCTCGTCCGGGCCGTCCAGGTGGGCATCCTGGGCTGGCTGGCCCGTGGCGACCCCGAGCTGCGTCGCCGCTTCCTGGTCGCGATGGGGCGGGCGGCGGTGGTCGGCGCGCTGGTGCTGGCCGCCGCGCTGCTGCCGCAGCGACTGGCCGACGAGGCGGCCGAGATCGGGCTGCGGCTGCTGTTCTGGATCGCCGCGATCGTCGTCGAGTACGGGGCGGCGGTGGCGCTGGGCAGCAGCAACTGGACGCTGCTCTCGGCCGGCCACTGGGCCGAGCGGCACGCCCTGATCGTGCTGGTGGCGCTCGGCGAGACGATCATCGCGTTGGGGCTCGGTGCCGGCTTCGTCGTCGAGCTGCCGCTGACCTGGCTGGTGATCCTCTCGGCGATGCTCGCGGTGGCGGTGGTCGCCGCGCTGTGGTGGTCGTACTTCGACACGTTGGCGTTGGCCCTGGAACAGGTGCTGCACCGCACCCGGGATCCACAGGCCCGCTCGGCGTTGGCCCGCGACGCCTACACCTACCTGCACCTGCCGCTGGTCGCCGGCCCGATCCTGTTCGCCCTCGGGCTCAAACGGGTGCTCGGCGGCACCGCCGAGCCGACCACCCAGGCCGGGAGCCTGCTGCCCGGCGGGGACCTGCTGGTGCTGCACGGCGGGGTGGCGATCTACCTGGTGACGCTGGTGGCGCTGGGTTGGCGGGTGCTGCGCACACTGCGGTGGCCGACGATCGGCGGTGTGCTCTTGCTGGTGCTGCTGGTCCCGGTCGCCGCCCAGGTGCCGGAACTGGTCGCCCTGGCGCTGCTCACCGTGGCCGTGCTGGCGGTGACGGTGGTGCAGACGCTGACCGACGCGCCGCTTCGCCGCCAGGTTCGGGAGGTGGCGATGGCCGAGCAACTCGCCACCGAGGCCGAGCAGACCACCTGGCGGGGACGCCACCTGTAAGCGCGTACGCGTCGGCCCCGCGCCCGTTGCCGGGTCGCGGGGCCGACGACGTGCACCTCGCCGTGGACGGCGGGACGCCCGCGGGTCAGATCTCGGCGACCGTGCCCGCGTACATCTTGTCGATCTCGGTGGAGAAGTTGCTCTCCACTCCGCGCCGCTTGATCTTCAGCGACGGGGTGATCTCGCCGTCCTCGATGGTCAGGTCGCGCGGCAGGATGGTGACCTTCTTGATGGTCTCCCAGCGGTTCAGTTTGGTGTTGAGCTCGGCCACGTACCCTTCGACCATCGCCTGCGCCTCGGGCGAGGAGACGATCTCGGTGTACGTGCGGCCCTCCAGCGGGGTGCCCGTGGCCCAGCCGGCGATGGCGTCCGGGTCCAGAGTGACCAGCAGCGTGCAGAAGTTGCGTGCTTGCGCGATCACCACCGCCTGCGAGGTGTACGGGCAGGTGGCCTTGAACATGCCCTCGATGTGCGACGGCGCGATGTACTTGCCGCCGGAGGTCTTGACCAGGTCCTTCTTCCGGTCGGTGATGCGCAGGTAGCCGTCGGAGTCGAGGCTGCCGATGTCGCCGGTGCGGAAGAAGCCGTCCTCGCTGAACGCGGCGGCCGTCTCCTCCGGCAGGTTGTGGTAGCCGCGCATCACCGGCCGACCCTTGATCAGGATCTCGCCGTCGCTGTCGATGCGGCACTCCAGGTCGCCCATGGCCTTGCCGACCGTGCCGATGCGCAGTGCGCCGGGCGGGTTGACGAAGTTGCCGGCGCTGCTCTCGGTCAGCCCGTACCCCTCGGAGATCGGCAGGTTCGCCGCGGCGAAGAAGGTGGCGATCTCCGGGCTGAGCGGGGCGGCACCTGACACCAGCACCCGGATCCGCCCACCGAGGCGGGCCTGGAGCTTGCTGAAGACCAGCTTCTCGGCCACCGCGTACTTGAGCTTCAACCCGCCCGGCACCGGCTTGCCGGCCTGGTCGAGGGCGACCTTCTCCTTGCCGACGCCGACCGCCCAGGCGAAGATCTTCGCCTTCGCGCCGCCGGCGCCCTGCGCGGTGGTCACCGACTTGTTGTAGACCTTCTCGAAGACCCGCGGCGCGCCGCACATCAGCGTCGGGCGGACCACCGAGAGCAGCTCGACGAGCTTGTCGACCCGGCCGTCGACGTACGTCGGCATGCCGACGTGGGTGGTGCCGCAGAGCAGCGTCTTGCCGAACGAGTGCGACAGCGGCAGCCAGAGGTACTGCAGGTCGTCCTCGCGCAGCAGGCCCACCGCCTCCTGCGCCACACCCTCCCAGCACCAGCCGCCGTGCAGCAGCTCGACGCCCTTGGGGCGGCCGGTGGTGCCGGAGGTGTAGATCAGGGTGGCCAGGTGCTCGGGCCCGATGCCGGCCACGATGCGGTCGACCAGCTCCGGATCCTCGGCGAGCCGCTGGGCGCCCTGCTCCTCCAGTTGGGCGAGGGTCAGTTGGGGCACCGCCGCCGCCGGGTCGGGTTCGCCGTCGAAGAGGACCACGTGGGTCAGCGCGGGCAGGTCCGCGCCGACGATCTTGGCCGCCTGGGACGGGTCCTCGGCGAACAGCACCTTGGAGCCGGAGTCGGCGAGGATGTAGGTGGCGTCCTGTGGCTCGGTCGTCGGGTAGACCGTGGTCGTCGCGCCGCTGGCGCACATGATGCCGAAGTCGGCGATCACCCAGTCGAGCCGGGTGTTCGCCAGGATCGCCACCGGGTCCTCCTGGCCGACGCCCAGGCCGTGCAGGCCGGCGGCGACCGCCTTCGCCCGCGCGGCGACCTGCGTCCAGGTCAGCCAGACCGGCGTGTTGCCCGGACCGGGGTGGGCGAAAGCGTGGCGGTCGGGGGTGGCCGCCACACGCTTGAGGAACATGTCAGGAATGGAACGGTACGGTACATCGAGAGCCATCGCTGTAGCCGCCTTCGAGGGTGGAGGCGTGACGGTCGTCACGTCGGTGTTCGTTACCGAAGGGTATTGCCTGCGCCGGGGCATCGGCTAGCCCTGACGATCATCCACCGCCCCCGTACCGGCCGATGAAGGCATCGTGCTATGCGTACCGCTCGGCGGCTCGGGACCAGTCGTAGGTGGCCCGGATCCAGTTGCGGCGGGCCGCCAGCGCCGGCCGGACCGAGTCGCCGTGGCTGGCCAGCACCTCGTTCTCGGCGGTCAGGTATGCGCTCAGCCTGTCGTTGAACCGCTCCGCGGCGGCGCGCAGGGCCGCCGACTCGTCGCCGGTCTCCCCGGCCAGCACGGTGACCAGGTTGTGGGCGTCCGGGCCGTCCCGGTGCTCCTTGCCGTAGGAGAAGACGTCGTTGCACCAGCAGACCAGGTCGGCGGCGAGCAGGTCCAACTCGGCCCAGTCGGGATCGGCCCGCTGGCCGTCCGGTGGAAAGCCGTCCAGGGCCAGGTCGGTGAGGGTGATGCTGGGATAGACGCCGCCGGTGTGCCGGCGCATCTGGACGTACTCGTCGACCGGCGGCACCCGGCCGTGCTCGCGGTTGGCCGCCTCCCACAGCAGCGCGAGCAGATACCCGCGCATGGCCGAGATGAAGTGCAGCAGCACCGCCGGGCGCTGACGGGCCCGGACACGGCGGCACAGGTCGGCCAGCGCGAGACCGAGCGGCCCGGCCTCGCCGGCCGGTGTCTGCTTCAGCGCGCCCTGACGGTCCAGCACGTCGAGCAGCGCGGCCACGGTTGGCGCGAGTCGGGTCGGGTTGCTGCCCAGACCGTCCTCGTCGCAGGCGTCGTCCATCACGAAGAGCCAGGAGATCAGGTCGGACAGCAGCCGCAGACCGCCCAACGGCGCCTCCGGGCAGGCCCGTCCGGCCAGCCCGGCCGCGTCCGCCCGGCGCAGCCGTTGCCCGTTACTGATCAGGCCCAGGTGCTGTGCCCAGTCCGTGCTCTCCCGAGCAACCTGCTCGGTGTCGTGATGCCGGGTGCCGGGGAACGGAGGCTCCCGCAGGGCCGAGACCGCAAAGCTTCGCATCGGGCTCCCTGTCGCGCCGCCCCCCCACAGGGCAGCGCGGCCAGCGTACGGGAGCAGTGCGGAGGGCCGTGCAATCGGGCAAATAACGTTTCGGATTTCGCCGTGACCGGTTCCGCACAGAAGGTTAGAAGCCCAGGTTGGCGCTGCGGAGCCGCTCGGTCGACTCGGATCCGCCCTCGACCTGCACCTGCGTCGCCTGCTGCCGGCCGCTCAGGAACAGCACCAACTCGCCCGGTGCGCCGATCAGCCGCAGCGCCTCGCCACCCCGGCCGGCGGTCACCTCGCCGTGCCCGGGCGCCCGGACGGACACCTGGGCCGGGAACCGACGCAGGGCCATCCGTGCCAGGGTGGAGGCCCGCCGCCACAACGCCTGCTCCAGGCCGGCGGGCAGCTCGCGGGGCCGCCACTCGGGTCGGGCCCGGCGGACGTCCTCGTGGTGGATGAAGAACTCCATCGTGTTGGCCAACTCGTCGGTGAGCGGGTTGCTCACCGGGCTCCACACCGGTGGCCGCCGCACCTGGGCGAGCAGTTCGGCCCAGTCGAGCGCGGCGACCTCGCGTCGGACCCGTTCGGCGTAGTCGTGCAGCGGCCCGATCAGGATGCCCGCGGCGGCGTCCGGCCGCCGTTCCCGTACCACCAGATGCGCGGCCAGGTCACGGGTGGTCCAGCCCTCGTTGAGCGTCGGGGCGTCCGGGCCCAGGGTCGACATCAGGTCGGTGAGCGCCTCGCGCTCCGACCGGGCGTAGCGCGTCATGTGGTGATCATAGGCGGAGTACGGGCGGTCCGCCGGGTTCGTGCCGACCCGCGAGGTGACGGCGGACATATCGCTGCGGGTCGGCGGGATCGGCGCGCTGCGGTAAGGATGAGGGAGGATAGTGGCGGCTTACGGCGGGGGAGAATGTGGCGAGCGGGACTAGTCGGGACGTGCTCGGTCGCGGGCTGGCCGTTCTGGGGCGGGCCATCGGGGAACAACCGAGGATCTTCGCGGTCGCGGTCAGCGGCAGTGTGCTGTTCAGCGTGATGGTAGTGGGCAGCGCGTTCGTGATCGGCACGGTGGTGGGCGACGTGGTGGTCCCGGCGATCGAACGCGGCGCGGTCGGGGTGGGTGGACTGGCCCTGGCGGCTGCCGTGCTGCTCGGGATCAGCGTGCTGCGGGTGGTCGGCATCTTCGGCCGGCGGCTCGGCGCGGGTTACATGCAGTACCGCCTCCAGGCCGACTACCGACGCAGGGTCACCCGCCGCTATCTGGAACTGCCACTGTCCTGGCACCACCGCAACGCCACCGGCACCCTGCTGTCCAACGCGAACTCCGACGTGGAGGCCGCCTGGCAGCCGATCGCGCCGCTGCCGTTCGCGGTCGGCACGCTGGTGATGCTGGTCGGCGCGGTGGCGTCGCTGTTCGCCACCGACTGGGCCCTGGCCCTGGTCGGGCTGGCCGTGTTCCCGGCGTTGTTCGCACTCAACGTGGCCTACTCCCGCCGGATGGCACCGCGCCAGGCCCGCGCGCAACTGCTGCGCGCCGAGGTCAGTGGCATCGCGCACGAGAGCTTCGACGGTGCGCTGGTGGTCAAGACGATGGGGCGGGAGGCCCAGGAGACCGACCGGTTCGCGGCCCGCGCCGGCCAGTTGCGCGACGCGTTGATCTCGGTCGGTCGGCTGCGCGGCATCTTCGACCCGATGCTGGAGACCCTGCCCAGCCTCGGCACGCTCGCCGTGCTGGTGGTCGGCGCGTACCGGTTGCAGCAGGGCGCCATCTCAGTCGCCGAGCTGGTCAGCGTCGCCTTCCTCTTCACCGTGCTGGCCTTCCCGGTGCGGGCCATCGGCTGGGTCCTCGCCGAACTGCCGCGCAGCGTGGCCGGTTGGGACCGGGTCCGCAAGGTGCTCGACGCCACCGGCGAGATGCCGTACGGCTCGACCCGGCTGGACCCGGCCGTCGACGCCCCGGCCACCCTCTCCTTCACCGACGTCGCCTTCGCCTACGAGCCGGCCGAGGCGCACCTGCCGGGTATCGAGGTGCTCGGCGAGGTCACCTTCACCGTGCCGGCCGGGAAGACCGTCGCCCTGGTCGGGCCGACCGGCTCCGGCAAGTCCACGGTGGCGTCGCTGGCGGTACGGTTGGTCGACCCCCGCGCCGGGACCGTCCGCCTCGACGGCGTGGACGTGCGCGAGCTGGCCGCCGACTCGCTGGCCGGCACCCTGGCGCTGGTGGCGCAGGTGCCGTTCGTCCTCGACGACACCGTCCGGGCCAACGTCTCGCTGGACCGGGCGGGCGTCGACGACGAGGCCGTGTGGGCCGCGTTGCGGCTGGCGGAGGCCGACGGGTTCGTCGCCGCGCTGCCGGACGGGCTGGACACCATGGTCGGCGAGCGGGGCACCTCGCTCTCCGGCGGGCAGCGGCAGCGGCTCACCCTGGCCCGCGCGCTGGCCGGGCGTCCCCGCCTGCTGGTGCTCGACGACGCCACCAGCGCGGTCGACCCACGGGTGGAGGCCGCCATCCTGGCCGGGCTGCGCTCGCCTGCGGCGGGCGGCCCCGGCGCGTCGATCCTGGTGGTGGCCTACCGCCGGACCACCATCGCTCTCGCCGACGAGGTCATCTATCTGGAGCAGGGCCGGGTGATCGCGCGGGGCACGCACCCCACGCTGCTGGCGACCGTGCCCGGCTACGCCAACCTGGTCACCGCGTACGAGCAGGCCGAGGTCGACCACGAACGGCAACAGACGTACGACGAGGTCATCCCGCTGCCCCCCACCCTGGAGGTGGACCGGTGAGTGCGAGGAACGCAGCGCAGCGGAGTACCGCAGTCGCGAACGGAGAGCGGGCCCGGGTGAGTGCGAGGAACGCAGCGCAGCGGAGTACCGCAGTCGCGAACGGAGGACGGCACCGGTGAGCGCGACGACGGAGGTGCCGGGCCGGACGGAGTCGACCTGGCGGACGCTGCGGCGGGGGTTGTCGCTCTCGCCGGAGCTGCGGGTCGGGTTGGCCGGCACCCTCGGCCTGGCGTTGGTCTACATGGTCGGCCGGGTGGCCGTGCCGGTGGCGGTGCAGCAGGGCATCGACCGGGGCATCGCCGGTGGGCTCGACCTGGACGCGTTGTTCGACGTCGTGGTGGTCACCGTCGCCGTGCTGGTGGTGACCACCACCTGCGGTTATCTGATGATGCGGCGGCTGTTCACGGTCAGCGAGACGGCGTTGGCCGGGGTCCGGATCCGGGCGTTTCGGCACGTGCACGACCTGTCGATGCTGCACCAGCAGTCCGAGCGGCGGGGCTCGCTGGTCTCCCGGGTCACCAGCGACGTCGACCAGATCAGCCAGTTCCTCCAGTGGGGCGGCGTGATCCTGCTGGTCAACCTGGGGCAGTTGGCGGTGACCACGGCGGTGATGCTGGCGTACTCGTGGCAACTGACCCTGGTGGTCTTCGCCGCGTTCGTGCCGGCGGTGCTGGTGATCCGGCTGCTCCAGCGGCGGCTCGCCGCCGCGTACGGCGTGGTGCGGCAGCGGACCGGCGCGTTGCTGGCGGCGGTCGGCGAGAGCGTGGTCGGTGCGCCGGTGATCCGGGCGTACGGCATCGCCGGCCGGACGTCGCGGCGGTTGGACGCGGCGATCGACAGCCAGCAGCAGGCGCAGCGGAAGGCGATCCGGATCAGCATCCTCGGCAGCTCGGTGGGGGAGCTGGCGGCCGGGGTGGCGCTGGCCGGTGTGGTGGTGCTCGGGGTGTTCCTCGGCGCCGACCAGACGTTGAGCATCGGTACGGTCACCGCTTTCCTGTTCCTGGTGACCCTGTTCATCCAGCCGGTGCAGATCGCCACGGAGGTGCTCAACGAGGCGCAGAACGCGATCGCCGGGTGGCGTCGCGTGCTGGACGTGCTGGACGTCGAGCCGGACGTGGCCGACCCGGGCCGGCAGGGGCAGGAACTGCCCGGCGGACCGCTGGACATCCGTTTCGCGCAGGTGCGTTTCGCCTATCCGGACGGGCCGACCGTGTTGCACGACGTCAGTCTGGAGATCCCGGCGAAGAGCCGGGTCGCGGTGGTGGGCGAGACCGGCAGCGGCAAGACCACCTTCGCCAAGCTGCTCACCCGGTTGATGGACCCGACGGCGGGCGCGGTGCTGCTGTCCGGGGTGCCGTTGACCGACGTCCGGTTCGACTCGTTGCGGTCCCGGGTGGTGATGGTGCCGCAGGACGGCTTTCTGTTCGACGCGTCGGTGGCCGACAACGTCCGGTTCGGCCGTCCCGAGTTGACCGACGAGCAGCTCACCGCGGCCTTCAGCGACTTGGGGCTGGCCGACTGGCTGGACGGGCTGCCGGCCGGGCTGGCCACCGGGGTGGGCGAACGCGGTGAGGCGTTGAGCGTGGGGGAGCGGCAGTTGGTGGCGCTGGCCCGGGCGTACGTGGCCGACCCGGATCTGCTGGTGCTGGACGAGGCGACCAGCGCGGTCGACCCGGCCACCGAGGTACGCCTGCAACGGACGCTGGACGCGGTGACCCGGGGGCGGACCACGCTGGCCATCGCGCACCGGCTCTCCACCGCGCAGGGCGCCGACGAGGTGATCGTGGTGGACCGGGGTCGGATCGTGCAGCGCGGTACGCACGAGGAGTTGATCCGGGATCCGGATTCGGTCTACGGCCTGCTCTACGCCTCATGGCTGGAGCAGACGCGATAGCGGCCGGGCGGTGGGCGGATCCGGTGGACGTGGCCGGGACGATGCCCTAGGCTTCGGGTTAGGTAAGCCTAACCTTAGAAGGAGGTCGTGCCATGCGGCCGAGCCCTGCCGAGATCGTCCGTACCCTCGTCGCAGGCCGGCTGGCCGGCCTCGTCCACGTGGCCTGCCGGCCCGGCCTGCACCACGTCCGCCACGTCACCGACCGCGACGGCCGGGTGCTGCTGCTGGTGCCGGTGGTCAGCGACCTCACCGCCGCACTACGCGCCACCGGTCCGGACCGTCCGCTCGCCGTGGCGCTCGACGTGCTGGACCTGCCACCCGCCGCGGGCGCGCCGTCGCTGGGTCGGGCGCTGGTCTCCGGCTGGGTACGCCAGTTGGCCGGTGCCGAGGAGCGCGCCGCCGCGTTGGACTTCGCCGAGGTGGACGCCGTCGGGGACCTGCTCGACGTCGGCACCCGGTTCCGGCTGTGCCGGTTCGAGGTGGAGCAGGCCCAGTGGGACCGCGCCGGCACGCAGCGCCGGATCGACCCGGCGGCATACGCCGAGGCGGAGCCGGACCCGCTGCACCCGGTTGAGGCGGTGCTGCTGGCCGACCTGGCCGACCGGTACGCCGACCGGCTGACCGCCTACCTGTGCCGTCGGCTGGGGCTGGCCGGCGTCGATGCGGCGCCTCGGGTGGAGCGGATCGACCGGTACGGGATGCTGGTCTCGTTCGGGCACGCGGGTGCCCGGCAACGGGCCCGGCTCGCCTTCGCGCACCCGGTGGCCGGGCTCGACGAGCTGCCCCGGCTGCTCGACGAACTGCTGCCCCCGGCGGCCGGCGACTGAGCGGAGCTCAGTCGACCAGCTCGCGGCGAGCCAGGGTATCGCGATACCACGGGCGTAAGCACCCGTATCGGACGCCATGTCCGTTGTTGGGCATTGCGCCCGGATCGGACGTGCGGCACGATGGCGCAGTGGATCACGCTCCGTCACCGGACAGTGGGTTTTTCGACGGCTGGGCCGCGCGGCTTCGGGCGACCGCCGACCGGCCCGTGGTCGGTATCCTGCTGCGCGGAAGCCACGCCCGCCGAGCCGCCACCCCATACAGCGACGTCGACGTCGACGTGCTGGTCGGCGGGGCCCCGTACGCCGTACGCCGGGCGTACCTCACCGAGCACTCCGGGCGCCTGACCCACGTCTCGGTCGCCGCCCGCGACGTCCGGTCCTGGGTGACGCGACTGGGCGAGCCGGCCGACTGGGCGTTCGGGCTGCCGGTGACGGCCCCGGCGCGGCTGCTCTGGGCCGACCCGCACTGGCGTACCCGGATCGACCTGACCGTGCTCTGCCAGCCGGCCGACGAACCTCGGCTGGAGGAACTGATCGCCACGCTCGGCAAGGTGGCCGCGGCGCGCGACGCCGACGACCCGCTCGGTGTCCGGCTGGCCGCCGCCGACCTGGCCCGGCTCTGCCCCTCCGTGCTGCGGTTGGCGAACCCCTCGGTGCGGGTGGTCTCCCGCCGCTCGGCCTTCGCCGCCGCACTCGACCTGCCGGTGGCGCCGCACGGCTACCGGGAGGACATGCTGCGCTGCCTCGGCCTGCTGCCCGGGTCGACCGGGCAACTCTGGGCCGCCGCCGTCCGGATGATCGCCGGCACCCTGCCGCTGATCCGCCCGTACGCCGCCGAGGTGGCCGAGGCCGCCGGTACGGACTTCGCCGACGCCCTGCTCGACGGACGCCTCGACCGGTACGTGACCCAGTTGCGGCAGCCTGTCGGCCACGCGCTGTCCGACAGCCGGGAGCCCGCTCCGGTACCGGCGCCGCGTGCGGGACAATGGGTCACTGTGCCCGTACCTGACGCGCCGACGAGCGGCGCACACCTCGACCAGCCGGCGTCGCCGGGCGGCCCGGTCCGGCCGTCGCGACTCGATCCGGAGATCGCCGCACGGCTGCGCCGCACCCCCGACGGCCTGGTGGCCGCGGTGGTCCGCCAGCACGACAGCGGTGAGGTGCTGATGGTGGCCTGGATGGACGACGAGGCCCTGCACCGCACCCTGACCACCGGCCGGGCCACCTACTGGTCACGCAGCCGCCGCGAGTACTGGGTCAAGGGCGCCACCTCCGGCCACCACCAGTACGTGCGGTCCGTGGCGCTGGACTGCGACGGTGACGCGGTGCTGGTCAGCGTCGACCAGGTCGGCGCGGCCTGCCACACCGGCCAGCGCACCTGCTTCTCCACCGAACTCCCGGTCGCCACCGGCGAGGTGACCTCGTGACCGACGGCACGGTCAGCCCGGACCTGGCCACCTTCACCGACCTGGCCGCCCACTGGCGGGTGGTCCCGGTCACCCGACGGCTGCTCGCCGACGCGGAGACCCCGGTCGGGGTCTACCGCAAGCTCGCCGGTGGGCCCGGGACCTTCCTGTTGGAATCCGCCGAGCAGGGCGTCGGCTCGTCGGGGCTGGCCTGGTCCCGATACTCCTTCGTCGGCGTACGCAGCAGCGCCACCCTGGTCGAGCGGGACGGCTCGGCGGCCTGGCTCGGCGAGCCACCCGCCGGGCTGCCCACCAGCGGCGACCCGGTCGAGGTGCTGCGGGCGACGGTGGCGGCGCTGGCCGGTCCGCCCGGCGAGTCGGACCCGACGATGCCACCGCTGACCGGCGGCATGGTCGGCTACCTCGGCTACGACCTGATCCGCCGCTTCGAACGGCTGCCCTCGCTCACCGAGTACGACCTGCGCGTACCAGAGCTGGGCATGATGCTCGCCACCGACCTGGTGGTGCTGGACCACTTCGACGGCTCGGCCATCCTGGTCGCCAACGCGGTCCTGCCCCCGCTCGACGACCCGGGCCGGGAGGCCCAGGTGGCCGCCGCGTACCACCACGCGGTGGGTCGGCTGGACGCGATGACCACCGCGCTGTCCCGGCCGATCCCGCCGATGGTCTCCACGGTCCGCCGCCCGAGCGCCGGCGAGGTACGCAGCCGTACCCCCGAGGGCGGTTACCCCAAGGCGGTCGAGGCGGCCAAGGAGGCGATCCGGGCCGGTGAGTGCTTCCAGATCGTGCTCGCCCAGCGGTTCGAACGCGACACCGACGCCGACCCGCTGGACGTCTACCGGGTGCTGCGCACCACCAACCCGAGCCCGTACATGTACCTGCTGCGCTTCGACGACTTCGACATCGTCGGCTCGTCGCCGGAGGCGCACCTCAAGGTGACCGGCGAGATCGACGGCGAGCGGCGCGCGCTGCTGCACCCGATCGCGGGCACCCGACCGCGCGGGGCCACCCCGGAGACCGACGCCCGGCTCGCCGCCGAACTGCTCGCCGACCCGAAGGAACGCGCCGAGCACGTGATGCTCGTCGACCTGGGCCGCAACGACCTGGGCCGGGTCTGCCGACCGGGCACCGTCGAGGTGCCGGAGTTCGCCACCATCGAGCGGTACAGCCACGTCATGCACATCGTCTCCACCGTGGTCGGGACGCTGCGCGCCGACCGCACCGCCTTCGACGCGCTCGCCGCGACGTTCCCGGCGGGCACCCTCTCCGGCGCGCCCAAGGTGCGGGCCATGGAGATCATCGAGGAGCTGGAGCCGGTACGCCGGGGCCTGTACGGCGGCACCGTCGGCTACTTCGGCTTCGGCGGCGACCTCGACATGGCCATCGCGATCCGTACCGCGCTGATCCGGGCCGGGCGGGCGTACGTGCAGGCCGGTGCCGGGGTGGTGGCCGACTCCGACCCGGCCGCCGAGGACCAGGAGACCCGGAACAAGGCCGCGGCGGTGCTCGCCGCGATCGCCGCCGCCGAAACCCTGCGGCCGGCCCGGTGAGCGCGAGGAAGGCAGCGCAGCGGAGTCCCGCGTCGGGCCGGCGCGAGTTGGCGTACGCGGTGCTGCTCTGCCTGGTCGGCGCGGGGCTGGCGCTCTGGGCGGTGACCCGCGCCTGGGCGGTGGACACCAGCGTGGTCGGCGTGCCGACACCGCTGGTGGACGAGGGACGGACCGGTACGCAACTGCTGCCCTGGCTGCCGGCGCTCGCCCTGGTCGGGCTGGCCGGAGGCGGCGCGGTGCTGGCCACCCGTGGCCGACCCCGGCAGGTACTCGGCGGGCTGCTGGCGCTGATCGGCCTGATGCTGGCCGGCGGAGGCGGATACGGGCTGGTCGCCGATCTCGGCGACGAGGTCGCCCGGCAGTGGCCGGCGCTCACCCTGATCGGCGGGGTGCTGGCGGCGGCCGGCGGAGTGCTGACGGCGCTACGCGGGCGGGGCTGGCCGGCGATGGGTGCCCGTTACGAGCGCCGGTCCCGGCCGTCGACACCGGCGCAGAGCCCGATCCGGGGGGCCGGCACCGTCGACGCCTGGGACGCGCTCGACCGGGGCGAGGACCCGACCGTGCGCGAGGACCCGACGGAGCGTTGAGCGGCCCGGAGGGTCAGCCGACCGGCTGCCGGTCCCGGGCACTCGCGGCGAGTTCGGCGACCAGGCGGTCCAGCGCGGCCCGCTGGTCGGCCCGGGCCCGGTCGGCACAGATGGCCTCCCAGGCGTTGCCGCGCGCGGTGCGCATCCGGGTCGGCCCGACCACGGCGCGCTCCAGCGTGTGCACGACACCGACGGCGAGCGACGCGACGGTACGCGAGATGGTGGTGAGTCCGATGGTCTGCTGCGGCGCGGAGGAATTCATGATCACCCCGGGGAGAGATCGTCGTGGCGATGGGGCAGGCGCGTCATCGAGTCTGCCCGAGTCCGATGGTGCTCGGTTCACGTTTCGCGGCGATGACCGCACGGTCAACACTGCGCCAGGAGGTCTGAGCAGGCAAAGGGCCGTTCGTCCTTGAGCTTGGTCACAGCATCGACCGACCTCGACGGAGGTGACCGGTAAGGTCGGGACTGCCGTCGACATGGGCGAGCGTCGATAAGGGGATGACTCGGCGTCACAACCCGTTCGCGCAGGTCGGTCATTATGCCGCAGCCCATTTCGTGAGGCACGCCATACCCCCACCGGTGGGTGCCAGGTGGGGGCACCTAGCATCGGCCCATGACACCCGGAGAGGGGAGTCCGTTGGTGACTGCTGAGCATCCGCACGCGGAAGGGAACGAGGCCGGTCCGGCGGCGTCCGTCAGCGTGCTCGACGAGATCCTGGCCGGCGTCCGCGAGGACGTGGCCCGGCGGCAGGAGCAGGTCCCGATGGAGCGGATCCGCGAACTCGCCGCCGCCGCCCCGCCACCACTCGACGCGTACGCCGCGCTGCGCCGGCCCGGCGTCGCGGTCATCGCCGAGGTGAAGCGCTCCTCGCCGTCCAGGGGCAAGCTGGCCGACATCGCCGACCCGGCGGACCTGGCCGGTGACTACGCCGTCGGCGGGGCCCGTGCGATCAGCGTGCTCACCGAGGGGCGCTACTTCGGCGGCTCGCTGGAGGACCTCGCCGCGGTCCGGGCCGCGGTCAGCGTCCCGGTGCTGCGCAAGGACTTCGTGGTCTCCAGCTACCAGGTGCACGAGGCCCGCGCGCACGGTGCCGACCTGGTGCTGCTGATCGTCGCCGCGCTGGAGCAGAACGTCCTGGTCGGCCTGCTGGAGCGGATCGAGTCGCTGGGCATGACCGCGCTGGTCGAGGTGCACGACGAGGAGGAGGCCGACCGGGCCCTGGAGGCCGGTGCGCAGGTGATCGGGGTCAATGCCCGCGATCTGCGTACGCTGGAGGTCGACCGGTCGGTGTTCGAGCGGATCGCACCCGGTCTGCCGAGCAACGTCGTCAAGATCGCCGAGTCCGGCGTCCGTGGTCCGCACGACCTCATCCGGTACGCCTCGGCCGGGGCCGACGCGGTGCTGGTCGGTGAGGGCCTGGTGACCCAGAAGAGTCCGCGGGAGGCGGTGGCCGAGCTGGTCAACGCCGGCAACCACCCCGCGACGCCCCGCCCGGCGCGCTGACGCCGTCGAGGCGAGAGGATCTGGCATGAGCGAGCTGGGCGACCGAACAATCAATGCGGTGGTGCCTCACGGGGGCACGCAGCGGAGCGGAGTGTCAGCGTGAGCGAGCGGGTGTCGGGTTTTCCTGACGCGGTCGGACATTTCGGCCGGTTCGGCGGTCGGTTCGTGCCGGAGGCGCTCGTCGCCGCGCTGGACGAGCTGGACGCGGCGCACCGCGCGGCGATGGCCGACGAGTCGTTCCGGGCGGAGTTCGCCGCCCTGCTGCGCGACTACGCCGGCACCCCGTCGCTGCTCTACGAGGCCCGCCGGTTCTCCGCCCGGGTCGGCGCCCGGGTGCTGCTCAAGCGGGAGGACCTCAACCACACCGGCGCGCACAAGGTGCGCAACGTGCTCGGTCAGGCGCTGCTGACCCGACGGATGGGCAAGAAGCGGGTGATCGCCGAGACCGGAGCCGGTCAGCACGGTGTCGCCACCGCCACCGCCGCGGCCCTGTTCGACCTGGACTGCGTGGTCTACATGGGGCAGGTCGACACCGAGCGGCAGGCGCTCAACGTGGCCCGGATGCGGATGCTCGGCGCCGAGGTGGTGCCGGTGACGAACGGCTCGCGCACGCTCAAGGACGCGATGAACGAGGCGATGCGGGACTGGGTCGCCAACGTCGACGACACGCACTACCTGATCGGGACCGCCGCCGGCCCGCACCCGTTCCCGGCCCTGGTGCGCGACTTCGTTCGAGGCATCGGCGACGAGGCGCGGGCCCAGTGCCAGGAGCTCACCGGCGGGCTGCCGGACGCGGTCACCGCCTGCGTCGGTGGCGGTTCCAACGCGCTGGGCATCTTCCACGCCTTCGTCGAGGACCCGCAGGTGCGGCTCTACGGCTTCGAGGCCGGCGGCGACGGCGTGGACACCGGACGCCACGCGGCCAGCATCACCGGCGGCTCCACCGGCGTGCTGCACGGCACGCGGACCTTCGTGTTGCAGGACGAGGACGGCCAGACCGTCGAGTCGCACTCGATCTCGGCCGGCCTGGACTACCCGGGTGTCGGGCCGGAGCACGCCTGGCTGCACGACACCGGCCGGGCCAGCTACCTGCCGGTCACCGACGACGAGGCGATGGCGGCGTTGGAACTGCTCTGCCGTACCGAGGGGATAATCCCGGCGATCGAGAGCGCGCACGCGCTGGCCGGCACCCTGACCGTGGCGCCGAAGCTCGCCGCCGAGCTGGGCCGGGAGCCCACCATCGTGGTCAACCTCTCCGGTCGGGGCGACAAGGACGTGCACACCGCCGGCGAGTACTTCGGCATTCTGGGCGCGGAGCGAAGCGGAGCGCGGGTATGAGCGAGCGTCAGCGAGTGAATCGTCGGTCCAGTGCCGTGGTAGCTCATGACGGCGCGGAGCGAAGCGGAGCGCGGGTATGAGCGAGCGTCAGCGAGTGAATCGTCGGTCCAGTGCCGTGGTAGCTCATGACGGCGCGGAGCGAAGCGGAGCGACGGCATGAGCCGGATCGGGGTGGCGTTCGACAAGGCCCGCGCCGACGGCCGGGCGCTGCTGGTCGGCTGCATGCCGGCCGGCTTTCCGACGGTCGAGGGCAGCATCGCCGCGATGAAGGCGATGGTCTCGGCGGGCGTCGACGTGATCGAGGTGGAGATCCCGTACTCCGATCCGGTGATGGACGGCCCGGTGATCCAGCGGGCCAGCGACATCGCGCTGGCCGGGGGCGTACGTACCCGGGACACGCTGCGCATCGTGGAGGAGGTCGCGGCCACCGGTGCCCCGGTGGTGACGATGACCTACTGGAACCCGATCGAGCGGTACGGCGTGGACGCGTTCGCCCGGGACTACGCCGCGGCCGGCGGCACCGGGCTGGTCACCCCCGACCTGATCCCCGACGAGGCCGAGGAGTGGCTGGCCGCGTCGGACGCGTACGGATTGGACCGGACCTTCCTGGTCGCTCCGTCGTCCACCGACGCCCGGTTGGCGATGACCGTCGAGCACTGCCGTGGTTTCGTCTACGCCACCGCGATCATGGGCGTCACCGGTGCCAGGGCGCAGACCTCGCAGGCGGCGCCGGTGCTGGTGTCGCGGGTCCGGGAGGTCAGCGAGATCCCGGTCGGCGTCGGGCTGGGCGTGGGCACCGGGGAGCAGGCCGCCACCGTCGCCGGGTACGCCGATGCGGTGATCGTCGGCAGCGCCCTGATCCGCTGCCTGCTCGACGCCCCCGACCAGGAGGCTGGGCTGTCCGCCCTGCGGACGCTCAGCGCGGAACTGGCCGAGGGCGTACGTCACCCGGCCCGTTGACCCGACCGGCACGCCACCTGAGCCTGGCGCGCACGATGCTTCAAGGGACAAAAACCCCACCGGGTGGGGAGAACCCGGGACGGTGGGGGCGGACCGGGGTGACGGCACGGGGGTCCGCAGCGGTAGCGTGTGCATCCGTGAGTCTCGCCTCGCCGACGTCCCTGGCCGCCCTGCCCAGCCCGAGCACCGCCGTATGGCATCTCGGCCCGATCCCCCTGCGGGCGTACGCGCTGTTCATCATCGCCGGCATCGTGGTGGCCTGCTGGGTCACCGACCGGCGGCTGCGTCAGCGGGGCGTCGCCCCCGGCGCGGTGCTCGACATCGCCCTCTGGGCGGTCCCGGCCGGCATCATCGGCGCCCGGATCTACCACGTGATCACCTCACCGGCGGCGTACTTCGGCACCGGTGGTGACCCGATCAAGGTCTTCTTCATCCACGAGGGCGGTCTGGGCATCTGGGGTGCGGTCGCCGGTGGCGCGGTCGGCGCCTGGATCGCCGCCCGGCAGCTCGGCATCCCGTTCGCGGTGGTCGCCGACGCGCTGGCGCCGGGCCTGCCACTGGCTCAGGCCATCGGCCGGCTCGGCAACTGGTTCAACAACGAGCTGTACGGCGGCCGGACGGATCTGCCCTGGGGGCTGGAGATCCACCGGATGGACGGCGGTCAGGCGCTGCGCGACGAGGCGGGCCGGCCGATCCTGGAGGAGGGGCTCTACCACCCGACCTTCGCCTACGAGGCGCTCTGGAACGTCGGCGTCGCCGCGCTGGTGTTCTTCCTCGACCGTAAGCTGCGTCTCGGCCGGGGCCGGGCGTTCGCCCTCTACGTGATGGGCTACACCGCCGGCCGGTTCTGGATCGAGATGATGCGTACCGACGACGCCACCACCATCCTCGGCGTACGCCTCAACGTCTGGACGGCGGCTGTGGTCTTCGTCGGCGCGTTGATCTACTTCCTGCGGGTGCGCGGGCCCCGGGAGTACCTGATCCCGGTCGGGCTGCCGGCCGCCACCGCGACACCGGCCGATTCGGACGTCTCCCAGGTCGACCTGTCGGCGACGCGCGGCGGCCGGGTCGAGCCGGAGGTGCCGGAGGGTTACCGGGTGGTCAGCGAGGAGCAGTTCGCGCACTGGCGGCAGACCGGCGAGGCCCCCGACGAGGTGACGAACCCCGCCGAGCCCGACACCGGCGCCTCGACCGACGACGACGGGGACACCCCGACCGCCGCCGAGGGCGCGGCGGCACGTCCCGCCGATCGCGACAGCTGAGGCCATGCGCAGCGCGGTCGTGGTCGGCGGCGGGCTCGGCGGCCTGGCGGTCTCCGGTGCGCTCGCCCGCTCGGGCTGGCAGGTGACCCTGCTGGAACGGGCCGACCGGATCCGTCCCGAGCCGACCGCCGTGGTGCTCTGGCCCAACGGCGTACGGGCGCTGCGTGCCCTGGACCTCGGCGCCGGCCTGGACGCGATCGCGACCCCGCTGCCCGACGGCGGGGTGCGCCGCCCGGACGGGCACTGGCTGGTGCAGCCCCGGCAGACCCCGGCCGAGCGCCTGCCGGTGGTGGTGCACCGGGAGGACCTGCACGACACGCTGATCGCCGGCCTGGGTGAGCGGGTCGAGCTGCGGACCGGCGTGACGGTACGCACCGTACGCGCAGCCCCGGGAGCCCGGCCGGCGGTCGGTGACGGCCGGCAGACCTTCGAGGCCGACCTCGTGGTCGCGGCCGACGGTGCGGACAGCGTGATCCGCCGCCAGCTCGCCCCGGAGGCGAACGTGGTCAGCTCCGGCTGTGCCGCCTGGCGTGCCGTGATCCCCTGGTACCGCGCACCGAGCCTGGCCGCCGACGGGCCCGTCGGCGGGGAGTTCCTCGGCGCCGGGTACCGCTTCGCGGCCGCCTCGCTCGGCGAGCGCGGCTCCTCCGGCGCGTCCAGCCGGGGCGGGATCTACTGGATGGCGACCGCCGCCGGGGCGCCCCGCCCCGAGCCGCCGGAGACCCAGCTGGCGCTGCTACGTCGCTGGTACGCGGGCTGGCCTGCACCGGTCGACGAGCTGCTGGCCGCCACCGACCCGGCCGACCTGGTGCAGCAGGAGATCCGCGAACTGCGTCCGCTGCCCAAATCCTACGGCTTCCCGGTCGGCCCGGGCGGCGTGGTGCTGCTCGGCGACGCCGCCCACGCCATGCCACCGCACCTCGGGCAGGGCACCTGCCTGGCCTTCGAGGACGCCGTCACGCTCGCCGCCCTGTTGCGCGAGTCCACGCTGCCGGACGCGATCGTGGCGTACGACCGGACCCGCCGTCCCCGTGCGGCCACGGTGGTCAGGCAGACCCGCCGGATGTCGGCGGTCCTGCAGACCCGGGGTCGGCTGGCCCTGCGAGCCCGTGACGCGGCCCTGGGCACCATCACCCCCCGCCTGCTCGGCAGCGCCGCCACGGTAGCCGCCCAATGGCACCCCCCAACCTGACCCACCCCACCCCTGTCCGGCAGTCCACCCCTGCCCCGGCCTACTCCTCGCCGTCCCGCCGTCCGCTGCGTTGATCAAGAGGTTCTGGCGCTAGTTGATCGCCAGGAGCGGCCAAAATCTCTTGATCAACGCGGCGGTGGGTGCGGCGATTCCACGCGGCAAGCGGGGCAGCGGTGGGTGCGGTGATCGGGGGGGGGGGGGCGTCGGGGCGCGGACGGGCATAGAACGGCCATCCCGGACCTTCGCGGACGAACAGCACGCAGCCACCGTGTTCTTCCGCGCGGGCCGCGTCGCGGGGCGCCTTGTCGTAGAGCTGCTCCAGCCGATCGAGCAGGTCGGCGTGCCGTGTATCCACCGCGCGAGACTACCCGTCCCAGAGTCTGGACGGTGTGATCAATCTGCACTGGCCTTGCGTACCGCGCCCTAACGTAGACTCAATAGTCCGATAAGGGCCGACGTCGTCCCGACCATGATCCACGCCTGAGTGACGACAGGAGGCCCGGGTGGCCTTTGCGTACCCACACCACCCCCAGCCGGCGCCGCGCGACGGCCAGGTAGCGCCCCCTGCCGGCCTGTACGACGCCTCCCACGAGCACGACGCGTGCGGGGTGGCCTTCGTGGCGGACCTGCACGGCCGACGTTCGCACACGGTGGTCGCCAGCGGTCTCGGCGCCCTGTGCCGGCTGGACCACCGAGGTGCCCGGGGCGCCGAACCGAACACCGGTGACGGCGCGGGCATCATGATCCAGGTGCCGGACGCGTTCCTGCGCGCGGTGGTCGACTTCCCGCTCCCTCCGGCCGGCGAGTACGCCACCGGCCTGGTCTTCGTCCCCGCCGACGACGCCGCCGAGGCGCGCGCCCGGCAGGTGGTCGAGAAGTACGCCCTGGTGGAGGGCGCCGAGCTGCTGGGCTGGCGGGAGGTCCCGGTCGACGCGTCGGACCTCGGCGAGACGGCCCTGGCGGCGATGCCCCGGGTACGGCAGCTCTTCCTCGCCGCGCACCGGCTGACCGACACCCCCGCCGGTCCGGCCGGCTCCCCGCTGAACGGCCTCGAGTTGGAGCGGGTCGCGTTCTGCGTCCGCAAGCAGGCCGAGCGTGAGTCGGCCGAGCGCGGTGTGCCGGCGTACTTCCCGTCGCTGTCCGGGCGGACCATGGTCTACAAGGGGATGCTCACCCCGGACCAGTTGCCCGCGTTCTACCCGGACCTCACCGACGAGCGGGTGGACAGCGCCATCGCCCTGGTTCACTCGCGCTTCTCCACGAACACGTTCCCGTCCTGGCCGCTGGCGCACCCGTACCGGTTCATCGCGCACAACGGCGAGATCAACACGATCCGCGGCAACCGGAACTGGATGCAGGCCCGCGAGGCGCTGCTGCGGACCCCGGAGCTGTCCGGCAACATCCGCCGGGTCTTCCCGGTCTGTACCCCGGCGGCTTCCGACTCGGCCAACTTCGACGAGGTCCTGGAGTTGCTGCACCTGGCCGGGCGCAGCCTGCCGCACGCGGTGCTGATGATGATCCCGGAGGCGTGGGAGAACGACCCGGACATGGCCGCCGACAAGCGTGCCTTCTACCGGTTCCACGCCAGCCTGATGGAGCCGTGGGACGGCCCGGCCTCGGTCGCCTTCACCGACGGCGAGATCGTCGGCGCGGTGCTCGACCGCAACGGGCTGCGTCCGGGCCGCTGGTGGCAGACCGCCGACGGGCTCGTGGTGCTGGGCAGCGAGGCGGGCGTGCTCGACCTCGACCCGGCTCGCGTGGTCGCCAAGGGGCGGCTCCAGCCCGGCAAGATGTTCCTGGTCGACACCACCGCAGGTCGGATCGTGCACGACGACGAGATCAAGACCGAGCTGGCCGCCGCCCAGCCGTACGCGGACTGGCTGCACGCCGGGTTGATCGAGATGGACGACCTGCCGCACCGAGAGCACGAGGTCTACACCCACGACTCGGTACGCCGTCGCCAGCAGACCTTCGGTTACACCGAGGAGGAGCTGAAGATCCTGCTCGCCCCGATGGCCCGCACCGGCGCGGAGCCGATCGGCTCGATGGGCACGGACACCCCGATCGCCGCGCTGTCCACCCGGCCACGGCTGCTCTACGACTACTTCCACCAGCTTTTCGCGCAGGTCACCAACCCGCCGCTGGACGCCATCCGGGAGGAGTTGGTGACCAGCCTGGCGACGACCATCGGGCCGGAGGGCAACCTGCTCGACCCGGGCCCGGCGAGCTGCCGGCAGATCGTGCTGCCCTACCCGATGATCGACAACGACGAGCTGGCCAAGATCCTCTCCATCGACGAGGACGGCGACCTGCCCGGCTTCAAGGCGGTCCGGGTCTCCGGGCTCTATCGGGTCCGGGATGGCGGGGCCGGCATCAAGGCCCGGCTGACCGAGATCTGCCGGCACGTCTCCGAGGCCATCGAGGACGGCGTACGGATCCTGGTGCTCTCCGACCGGGACTCCAACGCCGACCTCGCGCCGATCCCGTCGCTGCTGCTCACCGCGGCGGTGCACCAGCACCTGGTCCGGGAGCAGACGCGGACCCAGGTGGCGCTGATCGTGGAGTCCGGGGACTGCCGCGAGGTGCACCACGCGGCGGTGCTGATCGGCTACGGCGCGGCGGCGGTCAACCCGTACCTCGCCTTCGAGTCGGTGGAGGACATGATCTCCACCGCCGCGCTGGTCGGTGTCGAGCCGCGTACCGCGATCCGCAACTACGTCAAGGCGCTCGGCAAGGGCGTCCTCAAGATCATGTCCAAGATGGGCATCTCCACCGTGTCGTCGTACTGCGGGGCGCAGGTCTTCGAGGCGGTCGGCCTGGAGACCCGCCTGGTCCAGCGGTACTTCCGGGGCACGCCGAGCACGATCAGCGGCGTCGGGCTGGACGGCATCCACGCCGAGGTGGCCGCCCGGCACGCGCTGGCCTGGCCGTCGCCGGGCGCCGAGGCCAGCGGCCGGCTGCCGGTGGGCGGTGAGTACCAGTGGCGCCGCGAGGGCGAACTGCACCTGTTCAACCCGGAGACGGTCTTCCTGCTCCAGCACGCCACCCGCACCCGCCAGTACGACGTGTTCCGCGCGTACACCGCGAAGGTCGACGAACTGGTTGCGAAGGCCGGGTCGCTGCGCGGGCTGTTCCGGCTGCGGACCGGTGACCGGCCGACGGTGCCGATCGAGGAGGTCGAGCCGGCCACTGAGATCGTCAAGCGGTTCGCCACCGGCGCCATGTCGTACGGGTCGATCTCGGCGGAGTCGCACGAGACGCTGGCGATCGCGATGAACCGGCTCGGCGGCAAGTCCAACACCGGCGAGGGCGGCGAGGACGTCGAGCGCCTCTACGACCCGGCCCGCCGCTCGTCGGTCAAGCAGATCGCCAGTGGCCGCTTCGGTGTGACCAGCGAATACCTGGTCAACGCCGACGACCTCCAGATCAAGATGGCGCAGGGCGCCAAGCCCGGCGAGGGCGGTCAGCTCCCCGGCAACAAGGTGTGGCCGTGGATCGCCCGTACCCGGCACGCCACCCCCGGTGTCGGACTGATCTCGCCGCCGCCGCACCACGACATCTACTCGATCGAGGACCTCGCCCAGCTCGTACACGACCTCAAGTGCGTCAACCCGGCCTCCCGGGTGCACGTCAAGCTGGTCAGCGAGGTGGGTGTCGGCACGGTGGCCGCCGGGGTGGCCAAGCTCAAGGCCGACGTCATCCTGATCTCCGGTCACGACGGCGGCACCGGCGCGTCCCCGCTGAACTCGCTCAAGCACGCCGGCACGCCGTGGGAGCTGGGCCTGGCCGAGGCGCAGCAGACGCTGCTGCTCAACAAGCTGCGCGACCGGGTCACCGTGCAGGTCGACGGCCAGCTCAAGACCGGCCGGGACGTGGTGGTCGCGGCGCTGCTCGGCGCCGAGGAGTTCGGTTTCGCCACCGCCCCGCTGATCGTCTCCGGCTGCGTGATGATGCGCGTGTGTCACCTCGACACCTGCCCGGTCGGCATCGCCACCCAGAACCCGGTGCTGCGCGAGCGGTTCACCGGCAAGCCGGAGTTCGTGGAGAACTTCTTCCTCTTTCTCGCCGAGGAGATCCGTGGCTACCTGGCCGAACTGGGTCTGCGCAGCATCGACGAGGCGATCGGCCGGACAGAACTGCTCGACGTCGCCCCCGCTATCGCGCACTGGAAGGCCGGCGGGCTCGACCTCGGCCGGGTACTGCACCTGCCGGAGCTGCCGGAGGGCGCGGCCCGGCGGGGGACCCGGGCCCAGGACCACGGTCTGGAGCTGGCGCTGGACAACGAGCTGATCGCGCTGGCCGCCCCGGTGCTGGCCGCGTCGGCGGCCGGCGAGGGGACGCCGGTCGGGTCGGTGCGGGCCGAGGTGGCGATCCGCAACGAGCACCGCAGCGTCGGCGCGATGCTCGGCGGCGAGGTGACCCGCCGGTACGGCGGTGCCGGGCTGCCCGCCGACACCGTCGAGTTCACCCTGCGCGGCACGGCGGGTCAGTCGTTCGGCGCCTTCCTGCCGCGCGGGGTCACCATGCGGCTGCACGGTGACGCCAACGACTACGTCGGCAAGGGGCTCTCCGGCGGGCGGCTGGTCGTCCGGCCGGACGCGTCGGCACCGTTCGTCGGCACCGGGGCCGAGCCCGGCCACCGCGCCGAGGACCAGATCATCGCCGGCAACACCATCCTGTACGGCGCCACCGAGGGCGAGGTGTTCCTGCGCGGCCGGGTGGGGGAGCGGTTCGCGGTACGCAACTCCGGCGCGGTGGCCGTCGTGGAGGGCGTCGGCGACCACGGCTGCGAGTACATGACCGGTGGCACGATCGTGGTGCTCGGTCCGACCGGGCGCAACTTCGCGGCCGGCATGTCCGGCGGTACCGCGTTCGTCTGGAACCTCGACCGGCGGCGGGTCAACACCGAGCTGGTCGACCTCGCCGCCCTCGGTGAGCAGGAGCGGGTCCGGCTGCACGAGCTGGTGCAGCGGCACTTCGCGGAGACCGACTCGGCGGTCGCCGAGGCGCTGCTCAAGCGCTGGCCGGAGGCGGTGGAGGAGTTCACCGCCGTGGTACCCCGGGACTACCGCCGGGTGATGGAGATCATGCGGGCCGCCGAAGCCGCCGGCCAGAACGTCGACGACGCGGTGATGAGTGCGCTCGCACCGGCCGCGCAGCCGCCGCAGGCGGCGCCCGTCGACGCGTCGATGCCGGTTCCGTCCGCGCCGCGGGCGGTCGCCCAGGAGGTGGCTCGTGCCTGACCCGAACGGTTTCCTGCGCTACCCCCGTCGGGTGCCGGCGCGCCGGCCGGTGCCGGTGCGGATCAGTGACTGGCGGGAGGTCTATCCGCCCGCCGGCGAGG
Source organism: Micromonospora craniellae (assembly GCF_014764405.1). Classification (NCBI taxonomy): domain Bacteria; kingdom Bacillati; phylum Actinomycetota; class Actinomycetes; order Micromonosporales; family Micromonosporaceae; genus Micromonospora; species Micromonospora craniellae. Next base: position 5,346,084 of record NZ_CP061725.1, read on the forward strand.
AGCTGATCCGCGAGCAGGCCACCCGATGCATGGACTGCGGCATCCCGTTCTGCCACAGCGACACCGCCGGCTGCCCGCTGGGCAACCGCATCCCGGACTGGAACGACCTGGTCCGCACCGGCAACTGGGACGCGGCGGTGGAGTCGCTGCACGCCACCAACAACTTTCCCGAGTTCACCGGCCGGCTCTGCCCGGCACCCTGCGAGGCGGCCTGCGTGCTCGGCATCGCCGGGGGCGACCCGGTGACCATCAAGCAGGTCGAGGTGGAGATCGCCGACGCCGCGACGGCCCGGGGCCTGACCCCGAGCCCGAGCGCGACCCCGTCCGGGCGGTCGGTGGCCGTGGTCGGTTCCGGCCCGGCCGGGCTCGCCGCCGCGCAGCAACTGGCCCGCGCCGGGCACGCCGTCACCGTGTACGAGCGTGACGACACCCCGGGCGGCCTGCTGCGGTACGGCATCCCCGACTTCAAGCTGGAGAAGCGACACGTCGACGCGCGGCTGGCGCAGCTCACCGCCGAGGGCGTGGTGTTCCGCACCGGAGTGAACGTGGGGGTCGACGTCACCGCCGCGCAGCTCCGCGCCCAGCACGACGCGGTGCTGCTGGCCTGCGGGGCGTTGCAGGGCCGGGACACCGACACCCCGGGCCGGCACCTGCGCGGCGTACACCAGGCGATGGCGCACCTGGTCGCCGCCAACCGGGTGGTCGCCGCAGCCGGCGCGGGCCGTCCCGTGCTGGCCACCCTGCCGGACGGTACGCCCATCGACGCGGCCGACAAACACGTGGTCATCATCGGCGGCGGCGACACCGCGGCCGACTGCCTCGGTGTGGCGCACCGGCAGGGCGCGGCCGGAGTCCACCAGCTCGACCTGTACCCGCGCCCGCCGCAGGCCCGCGACGAGGAGCGCGACCCGTGGCCGACCTGGCCGTGGATCCTGCGCGAGTACGCGGCGCACGAGGAGGGCGGCGAGCGCGTCTTCGCGGTCGCGGTGCAGGAGTTCGTCGACGACGGCACCGGGGCGGTGCGCGCGGTGCGGATCGCCGAGGTGACCGTCGAGAAGCGGGACGGGCGGCGCATCCTGACCCCTGTCCCGGGGACCGAACGGGAGCTGCCCGCCGACCTGGTGTTGCTGGCCATCGGGTTCGAGGGCACCGAGGAGCAGCCGCTGCTGACCCAGTTCGGGGTGACCCGCAACGCCCGGGGCGCGATCGACTCGCGGGCCGACTGGCAGACCGAGGCCGACGGTGTCTTCGTCGCCGGTGACATGCACCGGGGCGCGTCGCTGATCGTCTGGGCCATCGCCGAGGGCCGGGCCGCCGCCGCCGCGATCCACGGGTACCTCGGTGGCGTCGGCACCCTCCCGGCCCCCGTACACGCCGCCGCCCAACCCCTCGCTGTGTAAGGAAGGGTCCCCTGCTAACGCCTCGTGCATAGCAGGGGACCCCTCCTAACAACCGCGCACCACACACGCCCGGCCGTGCCTCGGCCGGGCGTGCTGCGTCCGCGCAGCAACGGCTATTCACTTCATCGGCATGTTTCGATAGCATTACCGGCTAGTAACAACCCCTGGCCACGCGCGCGGTCCATGGGCTCCACCACCGCCCTCTGTGGAGGTCCGCCATGTCCCACCGTCCGCTGGCCCGTGCCCTCGCCACGCTGGTCGCCCTCGCCACCGCCACCCTCGGCGCACTGGCCGTCCCCGGCACCGCCCAGGCCGCCGCACCCGTGCACTACGTCGCGCTCGGCGACTCGTACTCCTCCGGTGTCGGCGCCGGCCCGTACGACCTGTCCACCTGCCTACGCAGCCAGAAGTCGTACGCGCCACTGTGGGCCGCCGCCAACGCGGTGGCCAGCTTCCGCTTCCCGGCCTGCGGCGGCGCGGTCACCGCCGACGTGCTCGCCAACCAACTCGGCGCGCTCAGCGCCACCACCACGATGGTCACCATCACCGTCGGCGGAAACGACGCCGGATTCGCCGACGTGATGACCAGTTGCCGCTTCGGCAGCACGTCCACCTGCACCAGCGCGGTCAACGAGGCCAAGGCGTTCGCCACCGGCACCCTGCCGGCCCGGCTGGACCGCACCTACGCGGCCATCCGTGAGCATGCCCCGAACGCGCGGCTGATCGTGCTCGGCTACCCGCGTCTGTTCGAGACCCGGTCCTGCGGGCTGCTGGCGATGAGCACCTACAAGCGCACCATCCTCAACGAGGCGGCCGACGTCCTCGCCGAGGTGACCGCCGACCGGGCCGCTGCGGCCGGTGCCACCTTCGCCGACACCCGGCCCACCTTCGCCGGGCACGGCGTCTGCGGCGCCCAGCCGTGGATCCGCGACGTCACCGGCGTCATCGAGGCGTACCACCCCAACGCCAGCGGCTACCGGCACGGCTACCTGCCCGCGCTCAACGCGGTCACCGGCTGACCGCTCGCGATGTTAGGAAGGGTCCCCTGCTATGCACGAGGCGTTAGCAGGGGACCCTTCCTTTCACCACACGCCGGGGCGTGACGGGACCGTGCCCGGATCGCCGCTGTCCGATAGGGTTTCAGCGGACCAGGCGGCCGTCGGCGGAGGGGCACACGTTGGGCAGGCTCGCGTCGGCGTACGGGCAGGCGATGGCCGCCCACCGGGCCGCCCGGGCCCACCTCGACTCCGCCCGTGACGCGCTGCGCGGCGCCGTCCCGGTCACCCCGTCCGCCGACGCCGACCTGGTGGCCCGACTGGCCCGGGTCGGCACCGCGTTGGCCACCCCGACGCCCGGCACCCCACTGGTGCGCCAGCCCGTGCCGGTACGCGTCGGCGAAGCGATCGTCGCCGGTGGCGGATTCCCGGTGCTGCTGCCGCTCGGTGCCGGGCACCACCTGGCGGTCGACACCGACGCCCGCGACCCGGCCGTGGCCGCCCTGCTGCGGGCACTCGTGCTGCGGATACTGGCCACCGCCGCGCCCGGTGGCGTCCGGGTCGCCGGGCTGGACAGCGCCGCTCTCGGTGCCACCTTCGGCCCACTGCGGCCACTCGTCGACGCCGGGGTGATCGACCCACCGGCCACCACCGACGCGGACGTCACCGCCCTGCTCGACGCCGCCGAACAGCACGCCCGGGACGCCCGCCGCACCGACCGTCCCGACCAGGAACTCCTGCTGGTGGTCGCCGCGTCCGTCCCGTCACCCCGCGAGGCGGCCCGGCTCGCCGCGCTCACCCACGCCGGCTCCGCCGCCGCAGTCTGCGTCCTGCTGGGCGGCTGGCAGCAGGGCGGGCCCGGGGAGTCCACGCCGCACCTGGGCTCGGCCACTGTGGTCCGGCTCTCCGGCGACCCGGCTCGTGCCGGTGGCGTGCCAGGCGTGCCGTCATCCGGGGACATCGGCGGCCTGGCTCGCGTCGGCGACCCGCCCGGAGCGCCGTTCAGCACCGACGGCAGTGGTCTGGCCGTGCCGGTGCGTCTTGACGGTGACCCGCCGCCGGCCTCGGTCGTCGCCCTCGCCACCCACCTGGGCGACGCCGCCCGACGCGGCGCTTCGGTCAGCTTCGCCGACCTGCTGCCCGGGCAGCGCTGGGCCGCCTCGGCGCGCGTCGGTCTGCGTACGGTGGTGGGCCGCGCCGGACGCGACCCGTTCGGCATGGCCTTCGACGACGCTACCCCGCACTGGCTGGTCGCCGGGCGTACCGGTGCTGGCAAGACGGTCTTCCTGCTCGACGTGCTCTACGGCCTGGCCGCCCGCTACTCGCCGGCCGAGTTGCAGCTCTACCTGCTCGACTTCAAGGAGGGGGTGAGCTTCACCGAGTTCGTCCCCACCAGCCGTGACCCGTCGTGGCTGCCGCACGCCCGCGCGGTCGGCATCGAGAGCGACCGCGAGTACGGCGTGGCCGTGCTCCGCGAACTGCGCCGCGAACTGCAACGGCGGGCCACCGCACTCAAGCGCCACGGCGTCACCAAGCTCGCCGACCTGCCCGCCGACACCCCGGTACCCCGGATCGTCACCGTGATCGACGAGTTCCAGGTGCTGCTGGCTGGCAACGACCCGATCGCCCGCGAATCGGTGAACCTGCTGGAGGAGTTGGCCCGCAAGGGCCGCTCGTACGGCGTGCACCTGGTGCTCGCCAGCCAGAGCACGACGGGGATCGAGGCCCTCTACGGCCGGGCCGAGGCGGTCTTCGGCCAGTTCGCGCTGCGGGTGGCGCTGGCCGGCGGCGGGGGAGTGCTCGACCCGCTCAACGACGCGGCGGCGACCCTGCCGGTCGGCTCCGCCGTGGTCAACACCGCCGCCGGCGCCCTCGGGGCGAACACCGTGATCCGCTTCCCCGACGCGCACGCCGCCGGTGGCACGCTGACCCGGCTGCGGCACGAGCTGTGGCAGGCCCGTCCGCCCGGCGCGCACCCGCCGTCGGTCTTCCGGGGGTACGACACCGCCCGCGTCGAGGCCGACACCACCTTCGCCGGCCTGCGTCCCGGCGGTCGGCGTCCCCTGGCCCTGGTCGGCCGGACGGTCGACGTGGACGGCACCACCGCCATGTTCATCACGGACACCGCCCCCGGCCGGCACCTGGCCGTCGTGGGCACCTCGCCCGCCGGTGCGGAGGTGCTGCGCGCCGCGACCCTGAGCCTCGCCCGGCAGCATACCCCCGGCGAGGCGACGTTCCTGCTGGCTCCGCTGGTCGCCGCCGCCGACTCGGCCGCCGACGACACCGCCGCCGCGCTGACCGCTGCCGGGCACCAGGTCCAGCGGCTGGACACCGCCGCGTTGCGCGCCCAGATCGCCACCCTCGCCGCATCCCCGCCCGTGACCGGCATGTCCGATCCTGGCACGCTTGGCGCTGACACGCTCGGAAGCGGTACGCCCGGGAACGGCGCGCCGCACGCCGCGTCGTCCGACGGAGCGGCCGCTGCGGCACGTACCTATCTGGTGGTGTTCGGGATGGACGCCGCCGCCGGGCGGCTCGCCCAGAGCGACCCGGTGACCTTCCGCTCCGGTCACGACGACCTGCGGACCCTGTTGCGTCAGGGCCCCGGCCACGGCGTGCACCTGTTGGGCTGGTGGCGGGGCCTGCGTCGGCTCGCCGACGACCTCGGCGGCACCCAGAACCGCGACGATGTCGCCTGCCTGGTCGCGTTGAACGTGCCCGGCGCGGACCTCGGCCTGCACCTCGGCGTGCACGACCTGGCGTACACACCCCGAGCCGGCCGCGCGCTGCTGGTGGACCGGCACGACCAGCGGGTCCGGCTGATCGTGCCGTTCGCCCGCGACGGGTACGACACCGACGGGCAGGAGTGAGGCGTGTCCACCTTCGACGAGTACGCCGCGCTGGCCCGTCACCTCTGTGCGCAGCAGCGCGCGGGCGAGCAGGGTGTCGCCGACGAGGCCGAACGACGGCGTCACCTCGAAGCCGCCGTACAGTACCTGGACCAGCGGCTGAACGCCCAGGGCCAGCGCCTCGACGACCTCGGCCGCGCCATCGGCCTGGACCCGGGCGTCGCCGTCCCGCCCCCGGGCGTCCGGCCGGTCTCCGGCCAGCCGATGCCGCCCGGTGCCGCGCCGCTCTCCGCACCACCGGGCGTCCCGCCGGTGCCACCGGGCACCGCCCCGATCTCACGGGTGCCCGGGCCTGCGGAGCCACCATCCATCGCCGGTCATCAGCCGGTCTCCGAACCGTCGTCGGTCGGTGGCGCAGCCACCGCGCCGAGGCGGCCGGGTGTCGGGGCGTACTTCCATTCTGGTGTGGGGGAGGAGGGCCGGGCCCTGCCGGTGGTGGTCGGTACGACGGCGGCCGGGGCACCGGCCCAGCGGGCCGGTGAGGTCGATCCGGCGACGGAGCTGGAGCTCGCCCGGCGCTGGGCCGACGAGGCCGACCGGTACGCCCAGCAGACCGAATTCGTCGCCCAGCGGCCGGCGCTGCTGCCGACGTGGTCGCCGATGGCCCGAGCGGTCGCCGTCTACCTCGGCTTCTCCGGCGTCGCCGTGGTGTTGATGCTGGTCATGGTGCTCGCCTCCGGTGTGGGCGCGGTCAGCTTCGGCACGCTGATCGCCTGGATGTGTGCTGGTCTGCCCGCCGTGGCCCTGATCGGCGGCTGGCTGGTGCTCGGCCGCTGGGGTCGGCCCGCCGCCGGTGCCGCCACCCCACCGCGCTACCCACTGCTGGGCTTTCTGCTCTGCTTCCTGTCCGTCCCGCTCGCCTACTGCGGCTACCTGCTGATCTTCCGCACCCTGCGCTGATCCCGGTCTGCCTGACCCGCCTGTTGCTTGCGCGCCGCCCTGCCCCGGGTGCGATCGCCGTCCGGCTCGGAGGCGTCGCCGTGGTGCTCCTGGTGCTCACCGACGGCGGCTATCTGCTGATTCTCCGCATCCAGTGCTGATTCGGGTGGTTTCTGCTCACTGATGGCCCGGGCGGCGGCCTCCGCCACCGCCTCGGCACCGCCGCTCGTGGCTGCCCAGCCGCCCGTCGAGCAGGCTGCGCAGGGCGAACGTCGTCATCCCGGTCCGACTCTGGGCCCGGTGCGCGGCGTGCCGCCACGGATGGCCCGTAACGCGGTCGCGGCACCCCGGGCGGTGAGGTCGGCGGCGGCGTCCGGGGTGAACGGTGAGACGGGGGTCGGTTCGGCCCGGCCGTCGAGCCCGGCCGCCCATCTGTCGATCGCTCGCGCCGACCGCCAGCCGGGTGGCGACCAGGTCGAGCCGCCGTGCCGCCGCCGCGAAGCGGAGCGCCGCTCCGACCGGCTGCCGGGTGCCGCTCCGTCCGGCCCGGCGGCGCAGCGAGTCGTCGGAGGCGGCGAGCCACCAGCGGGTACGGGCGGCCAGGGCAGCGGCCCGGTCCGCGTCCGCCCGCGCGCTGCGCAGTCCGGCAAGCAGGTCGGCGGCCACGCCGGAGCTGGCCCGTGCCTCGCCGATGCCGGCGTGCACCAGCGCCAACGCCCGCCAGCACTCGGTCACCGCGTCCTGCCAGGGCAACCGCCGCCCCGGCGGCCCGGCACCGTGCAATGCGGCCCCGGCCCGGTCGGCCGCCGCGATGGTCGCCAGCCAGGCAGTGCGCAGCTCGTCGCGCGCGCCCTCGTGGCCCGGCAATGCCGACCCGCCGACATTCATGATTCTGCCCGTACGACGGCAGCCCTGACCAGCCGAGCGAAACGCGCATGATCGCAGGGGTACCCCAGCCCGCACTCGCAGACCTGCCGAAGTGACCCGAGAGGACGATGGAACTCCAGCTCCTCATCGGCCAGCCTCAGGTCTTCAGTGGACGCAAGTGGCACACCGTGTCTGAAGCCGTGTACGCAGCACCTGCCGGGTACGCAGCAACGGTGGTGCGGCTCGGGCACACTCATCGGGACGCCCGTACCGTGGCAGCCTTGACCAGCGTCGCGAAGCGCACCTCCGCGCAGGGGTAGTCGTCGCCGCACCCACACCGCAGGCGCGACACCGCGCGGGGCGCGTGGGCGATCAGGATGTCGTCGGCATCCGCGACGTCCTCCGCCGAGGCGAGCGGTGTCTCGCGCGGATGGGCGCAGCAGTGCTGCTGCACCGGCTGCGGTTGAGGTCGCGGCTGGGGCTGTGAGGTCGAAGGGCCGTCGTGGCGTGGGTCGTCGGGTTCGTGGCGCATGTCGTGGTCTCCCGTCCGTCGGTGCTCGCGATGGGCAGGTGCGGTGGGTGGGTCGTCTGGCCGCGTGCGGCGGCTCGCGGCACGCCCGGTCGGCCGGGGGGAATCGGCCGGCCGGGCGCTCTGTGCGGTGGGTGCGACCGGGCCTCATGGGTGCTGACCAGGGCATCGGATCGATTCGAGCCTACGATAGCAAGCTATCGCTGTCAAGGATTGCTTGCTATCGCAAGGTGGTCAGTGATCGAATGGAGGTGCTGACCAGGGAGTACTGCTATGTCACCGAGCCCGAAGTGGGTTGAACTCGCCGAGCACATCCGCCAACAGGTCGCCAAGGGTGAACTATCGCCAGGCGACAAGCTGCCGTCCACCGCGCAGTTGTGCCAGATCCACGGCGTGTCGGCGATCGTCGTGCGTAACGCGATGCTGACGCTGAAAGCCGAAGGGCTTGTCGTTGGCGTTCCCGGAGTCGGCGTATTCGTTGCGGAGCGGTGACCGTCTCCCGGTAAGTTCGTTGGACGTAGCTGGCCCGGTCATGGGTCAGGCGGTTTGTCGGGTTCGTGGCGCATGCCGTGGTCTCCCGTCCGTCGATGCTCGCGAAGGGCAGGTGCGCTGTTGGGTCGTCGGGCCGCGTGCGGGCGGCTTACGGGACGCCCGGTCGGCCAGAGGGAATCGACCGACCGGTTGCTCTGTGCGGTGAGTGTGACCGGCCTCGACTCTTTGTCGCGGAGCGCTGACCTGCAGCACTCAAGACCGACCTTGCCGTGTCCGTGGCTGCCCCCACCAACGTCGGATGGTCGCTCACGCTCGGATTCGGTGTGCGGGTGGTCGCGGTGCGTGTGCGGGTCTCGTACTCTCCTGTGTGGTCGTCGCTCGTGCGGGAGTGCGGGACCGTGTGCCGGGTGAGGCGGGGGAGGACGTGTGAGTGCTGCGGAGATGATCGCCAGGTTGGCGGCTGCGGTGCAGAAGCTTGATGAGGCGAAGGCGAAGACGGCTGCTGCTGCTCAGGATGCGGCTGAGGCGCGTCAGCTTGTCGCGGGTGCGTTGCAGGGTGTGGCTGCTGGTCCGTTGATCGGCGTGATCGACGCGTATCGGCAGGCGCTTGGTCAGGCTGCTCAGGGAGGGGAGCCGGCCAGGCAGCAGGTCCAGGAGACGATCACGAAGGTTCGTGCCTTGGGAAACTGACCACGGGTGGTGGCAGCGCAACCAGCCAGCCATCCACAGCAGGTACCTCAGTGTTCAGACGGCCGTTCAAGGGCGGCGGCAGGGCGGTGAACCGGCGGTCGGCTCCACCGCCAACCCGCCGAGAGCGATTCAGTTCGGAGGCCATCGCCTTGGGCGGGTCCGGTGCCGCCGTCATCTGGGCGAGCTTTGTGGAGTTTCTGCCGACCGTCCCGAAGACGATCGGTGGGGTCCTCCTGGCAGGCGTCGGTGCGTGGAGCGCGATCAAAGCGTGGCGGAACAAGCCGGACGAACGGAGGGGACGCGATGAAGATCGATGACGAGGTCGAGAACCGAGTTCGTACGACCCTGCATCATGTCGTCAAGCAGCAGTTAGGGGACTTCACGGACTCCGTCGCGTCCTACCCCGATGACCGGAGTCGGCGGCAGGCTCTCGAACTCCTCGTTGCCGTCACCCACTTTGTCGTTCTCGACGCCTATGGCGGGCTACCGACTGACGACGAGGTCCGCGACCTCGCTGAGACTGTCACCGATGCCGAAAGCTGGCTTCCGGTCTCTGTCGATGAGGTCGAGGGATACCTGAGGGCAGTGTTGGTCGGAAGGCCATTGGCCGAGGTGCTGAGTCCGACCACGGCCGTCGTGCTGGCGTTCGCCGTCACGGGGAGTCTGCTGTCGAGCCGATGCCAGCCTGACGGCGAGTGGTGGTTCAACTATTTGGACAAGGTGGAGGCGGCGATCGAGGCGGCGGGGTGATGGGCGTGTCGCGGGGTGGGGGCGAGCTGGATGGGTTCCGCGTCGGGTTCGTGCCGGACGGTATGGGCGGGGAGGTCTCGGACTTTGCCAGCGAGTGGGAGGACGTGGCCTTCGCCAGCCGCTTCTGGGAGCGGCAGACGCCCGACGGGCACCAGGTCGACCTACGTGTTCATGTTCTGCGCGGGGAGCGCCTGGTCGATCGTGAGGCTCTGCGCGAGTTCCTTGCCGCATACCAGGAGCGTGACCCCACGCAGTGGCAACTGGCGGAGTTCCCGCATGATGACGGTCCCGGTCTGGCCGGTGAGGCGGAGGCGTTCTGGCTGGTCGAGCCGGGTGTCGCGGGATGGGTGCTGACGTCGCCGGAGTTCGGCGCGACGACCGTTCCGATCGCGCAGGCCGTCCGGCCGGTGACGGAGGTGCGCTGAGCGTACCGAAGCTAGCTGTGTCTGACATGTAGCGTTCGGTAGAAGTCGATCACTGTGGCGGCTAGCATCCCGGGTAGGAAGCGTATCGATGCATCGCCTGTCCACGGAGGTTTCGGTGAGCAGCCTGCCCGATCAGAGTGGCGACACCGCAACAGTCGTCGAGATGAATGACGATCAATGGCGTGAGGCTGTCGAACAGGCGCTCGGCCGGCTTCACCTGACGTATCGTGAGCTCGCCGAGATGGCGAAGCGACGGGACTTCTCGTCGATCGAAGCCAAGAAGTTGTGGATGTCCATTGGCACCACACGTGCGTAGCTCGCTGGGCCGTAAGGCCCGCGAGTTCGCGGACACGTTGCAAGCTCTGCTCAACCAGACGGTGTGCGACCACGCGCAGGTCACCGTCGACATCACCGCCGACCGGGCCCTGGTGGGCACCCGGCTCGGCGGGTTGATGTCGGAGCCTGTTCCGCTCCGCTCCCACGCGCGTACGAGAATCTGGCTGGATGTGCAGTGTCGCCTCACGATGGACGGTGACGAGGGCGAGTTCCTGGCCGTCGAGGCGTCCTATTGCGGACTCAAGTTCGGCGATTCCATGGAGCCGCTGCTCCACTACGACTTCGAGCGGGACAAGGAGCAGTACACCGAGGCTCACCTCCAGGTGTGCGCGAGTCATCCGACCTTCGAGGCGTTCCTGCAGGAGACCGGCCGTAAGGGGCCGGGCGGCCTCAGCAAGATTCATCTTCCGGTCGGCGGCCGGAGGTTTCGGCCCTCGCTGGAAGACCTCCTCGAATGCCTGATCGACGAGGGTCTGGTGCGGCCGAAAGCGGGCTGGGAACAGGCTATCGGGAGGACCCGAGACGAGTATCGGCGCAAGCAGATCGCGGCGGTCGTCCGGCGGAACACTGGCACCGCCCAGGCCGAGTTGCAGCGGTTGGGATACCGGGTGGTCCCGCCGGACGACCAGCGCCTGCTGGCGAAGATCACGCGACTGATCACGCCGCGTCCCCGTTCCGGAGACCAGGAGCGCGGCGTCGGTCGGCAGCAGCAGTCCGGTGGCGGGCGGCGGACGAGTGATCGGCTGTCGGATATGCGATAACCGTCGCGTCGAGCTGTCCGCCGGCGGTGGACCGTCGATATTCTGACGCGTTCATCGGGGCCTATGGACGTGGGGGAAAGTGGATCCTCGACAGGTACGACGCTTGGCGGAACGCTCCGCGAACTTCGGTTTCCTGAGAGATCATTCTGTGCTGGTCTGGTATGGCGCAGGAGCCGAGTTGCTGGTCTATGTCGACGCCCAGGCGGCGATGTTCAAGATTCGCACCTTCGGCGACGAGATGGCCAAGGATCTGCTTCGCCGGACGAGTCAACAGCCACGCAAGGACTTCTACAGCCGGGTCGAGGCCCTGCACGCTGACGGCACGCTGACCCGCGACGTGTACCAGGCGTTCCACAGCCTGCGGGATCAGGGCAACAGGGCGGTGCACGACCATCTCGCCGAGGTGCGGGCCGCCCTGGAGATGCTGCGTACCGGCTTTGAACTGGGGTTGTGGTTTCATCGCGCGTTGACCGGCGACCGTTCGCCGATCGGGTTCGTCCCTCCCACGCCGCCGCCGCAGCAGGTGCCGCAGAGCGTCGCCGACGCGCTTCAGGCGGAGCTGGCCCGTTACCAGCAGGAACTGGCCGAGACCAAACTGCTGCTGGCCGGTAAGCCTTCGGTGGCGGTGGCGCAGGCCGACGCCGACCGGGACGCCGAGCGGGCGATCCGGCGGGCGGCAGCCGACCGCGACGAGGCCGTCGCCCTGGTGACCAGTCTCGCGCCGGAGGTCCGCGCCGCACAGGACGCGCTCGACGCCTCCGTCACCGGCAAGGTGTCCGCCGCCAAGCGCGAGGAGTTCATCAGCCGCGCCCGGCGGGCCTCGCGCGAGCCGCTCAACGAGACGCAGACCCGGGTCGAGATCGACCGGCAGCTCACCGCCGCCGGTTGGCAGGTCCAGGACGAGAACCAGATCAACCTGTACGCGGCCACGGGCGTCGCCGTCCGTGAGGTCACCCTGGCCACCGGGCGGGCCGACTACCTGCTCTATGTGGACCGGCTGCTGGTCGGCGTGATCGAGGCCAAACGCGAGGGCACCGCACCGCGCGGTGTCGAGGCACAACTCGACCGGTACCAGCGTGGGTTGACCGCCGAGCAGCGCATCTGTGCCTGGCGGCGGGACGAACCGCTGCCGTTCGGGTACGTGGCCACGGGCACCGAGACAGCGTTCGTGAACCGGCTGGACCCGTTTCCGCGTACCCGGGAGGTCTTTGCCTTCCACCGGGCGGAGACGCTGGCGCGCTGGATGCGTGAGGCGGACGACGACCCCGACGCGCCGACGCTGCGGGCCCGGCTGCGCCGGATGCCGACGCTGGACCCGCTCGGCCTGCGCCCGGCGCAGGTGGACGCGATCACCGGTCTGGAACTGTCGCTCGCCCACGACCGCCCGCGCGGGCTGGTCCAGATGGCCACCGGCGCGGGCAAGACCTTCACCGCGGTCACCGGCAGCTACCGGTTGCTCAAGCACGCCCGCGCCAACCGGATCCTCTTCCTGGTCGACCGCAACAACCTGGGCAAGCAGACCCTCCAGGAGTACGCGGGCTACCAGACCCCCGACGACGGCCGCAAGTTCGCCGAGCTGTACAACGTCGACCGGCTCTCCGGCGCCGGCATGCTGGCCTCATCCAACGTGGTCATCTCCACGATCCAGCGGCTCTACTCGGCGCTGCGCGGCGACGACCTGCCCGACCCGGACACCGACGATCGTGCCTTCGACGACTACGACCTGGACGCGCCCGCCGAGGTGGCCTACAACCCGGCCATCCCGCCGGAGACGTTCGACCTGATCGTGGTCGACGAGTGCCACCGGTCGATCTACGGCAAGTGGCGCGCGGTCATCGAGTACTTCGACGCGTTCGTCGTGGGCCTCACCGCCACTCCGGTGAACCAGACGCTCGGCTTCTTCCAGCAGAACATCGTCTCGTCCTACACCTACGAGCAGGCGGTCGCCGACGGCGTGAACGTCGGGTTCGACGTCTACCGCATCCGCACCGAGATCACCGACGGTGGGGCGACTATCGACGCCAGCACCGTCGTGCCGCTGCGTGACCGGCGCACCCGGGCCGAGCGCTATCAGGAGCTGGAGGACGACTTCACGTACGCCAGCAGCCAGGTCGGGCGCTCGGTGATCTCGAAGGGCCAGTTGAAGCTGGTGCTGGAGACGTTCCGGGACCGCCTGTTCACCGAGATCTTCCCGGGCCGTACGACCGTGCCGAAGACGCTCATCTTCGCCCGGGACGACAACCACGCCGAGGAGATCGTCACCATGGTCCGCGCGGTCTTCGGGCGGGGCAACGACTTCGCCACGAAGATCACGTACGCCTCGCGGCGGGACGGCGACAACCCCGACACGCTGATCCAGGCGTTCCGCAACAGCCCCGAACTGCGCATCGCGGTGACCGTCGACATGATCGCCACCGGCACGGACGTACGCCCACTGGAATGTGTCTTCTTCCTCCGCCCGGTACGCAGCGCCACCTACTTCGAGCAGATGAAGGGCCGGGGCGCCCGCACCATCGACGCCGCCGAGTTCCAGGCGGTCACGCCCGACGCTGAGGTCAAGGACCGGTTCGTCATCGTCGACGCGGTCGGCGTCACCGATGCCGAGCTGGACGAGGCGGTGCCGCTGCACCGGCACTCCGAGCAGCAGATCTCGCTGCGGGACCTGCTCCGCAAGGCCGGAACGCTGACCGCCGACCCGGACGAGGTGGCCACCCTTGCCGCCCGACTGGCCCGGCTTCACCAACAGCTCACCGACGACGAACGCGCCGAGCTGGCCGAGCTGGGCGGACAACCACTCACCGGCATCGTGCGCGGGCTGGTCGAGGCGGTCGCACCGGAACAGCTCAACCCCGCGAAGGAAGCCGGCCCCGCCGCCGTACGCGACCTGCTGGCCGACGCGCTGCGTCCGCTCGCCGCGAACCCGCCGCTGCGCGAGCGCATCCTGGAGATCCGGCGCGCGCACGACATCACCATCGACGAGGTGAACACCGACACCCTGCTGTCGGCGCGCGGCGTGCCGCCCGAGGAACTGGCCCAGGTCACGGTCAAGAACTGGCACGAATACCTTCAGGAACACCGCGACGAGATCACCGCGTTGCAGGTCTTCTATGAGGGACGCGGCCGGATCGGCTACACCGAACTCAACGAACTGGCCCGCCGCATAGCCCGGCCGCCGCAGGCATGGACCCCGGAGACGCTGTGGCGGGCGTACGTCCTGCTGGGGCGCGCGGTCGACGCACCCGGCGAGCGTACCGTGACCGACCTGGTCAGCCTCATCCGCTACGAGCTGGGCATCGACGCCGAACTGCGGCCCTACCGCAGCCTCGTGGAGGAACGCTTCCGTGGGTGGCTTCTCCAACAGGAACAGGCAGGCGCTAGGTTCACAGCCGACCAGACATGGTGGTTGGAGAGGATCAAGGACGTGATATCGGTCAGCGTGGAGATAACCCCCGACGACCTCGACGGCGCACCCTTCACCGAACGCGGCGGCATCGACGGGTACGCCGACACCTTCGGCACCCGCGCCGAACCCCTCCTCACCGAACTGAACCAGGAGCTATCCGCGTGACCAACCTGCCACCGGGCTGGGCAGAAGTGCGTCTTGGCGACATCGCTACCTCCGTCAAGAATGGCATATTCGTCTCACGGCCAGGTGCAGATCCTGGCGGCGTGCCGATCTTGCGCATTAGTGCCGTGCGGCCCGGTCATCTTCGAGTAGAGGATATCCGTTACACAGGACAGAATGCAGAAGCTCTGGCAGAGGCGGACTCCCTGCTGGATCCCGGCGATCTGGTTTTTACCCGTTACAACGGAAACATTGACTTTGTTGGGGCATGTGCAATCGTCCCGCAGAACGTTGGGCCGTTGACATATCCCGACAAGCTCATCCGTGTCCGAGTGGCCGCCAGTGTGGCCAGTTCGGCTTTCATTGCATATCTCTTTCAATCTCCCCGTGTTCGGCCCCAAGTTCGCGCGCTGGCGCGGACAACCGCAGGCCAGGCCGGTATTTCGGGGGCCAGCCTGAAGTCGATCAGCATCCCATTGCCGCCGCTCGCCGAGCAGCGGCGCATCGTCGGGTTGCTCGATAATCTACTTTCTCGTTGGAATGCGGGTTTGAATGCGCTGAACGCGACGACTCGTCGTGCTGATCGCTTACGCGAACAGGTGATGTACGCTGCTGGCGTCGGGCGGCTGGCGGGTGAATCATCGAAGAACTCTGCGCCACCTCCTGATCCGGCAGGGGTCGTCGATGGCGAGTTGCCCGACATTCCCGGCACTTGGCAGTGGAAGCGGCTGGGTGAGATCGCCGATGTCGTCGGCGGTGTCACTAAGGATGGCAAGAAGCAGGCAGACCCCGATCATGTCGAAGTCCCTTATCTGCGGGTCGCGAATGTTCAGCGCGCCCGCCTCGACCTTTCCAAGGTGGCGCTGATCAGGGTTTCTCCCAAGAAAGCCGAGCAGTTGAGGCTGCTGCCGGGCGATGTTCTTTTGAATGAGGGTGGCGACCGAGACAAGTTGGGGCGCGGCTGGATCTGGGAGGGGCGGATTCCTGACTGCATCCACCAGAACCATGTGTTTCGCGCCCGGATTGCGGACGGATTTCTGCACTCGAAGTTGCTAGCGTGGCATGCGAATGGCGGATTCGGCCGAAGTTGGTTCCAAGCCAACGGGCTGCAAAGTGTGAATCTCGCGTCTATCAGCCTTGGCAAAATGCGGCTGTTTCCTGTTCCTGTGCCACCTTTGGGTGTCCAGGACTACCTGGTCAAGACGGCTGAATATCACCTTTCGATGCTGGACGGTATGGAGGAAGCCGTATCCGTGGCGCGACAAAGGGCTGCAAACCTGCGGGCGTCGTTGTTGGCGGAGGCGTTCGCTGGGCGGTTGGTGCCGCAGGATCCGGATGACGAGCATGCCTCCGAGTTGCTCGCGCGGATCAGGGCCGAGCGGGAGTCCGCGTTGCCGAAGCAGAAGGCGCGTACCCGGCGTACCAAGAAGGAGCTGGCGGCACCGCCGACCAGGGTGACCGGTGACGACTACCAGCAGGAGGCGTTTCCCCTGTGAGCGTGAGGAGTGAGCGGAGCGAGCCCCGCAGTCGCGAACGGAGGACGGTTCGGTGAGCACTGTGGATTCGCGCCGGTTGGTGCAGAAGCTGTGGAACTACTGTGACGTGCTGAGGGACGACGGCGTGTCGACCATCGACTACGTGGAGCAGTTGACGTTCCTGCTGTTCCTCAAGATGGCCGACGAGCGGGCCCACCGGTCGTTGCGGCCGGAGCAGATCGTGCCGGACGAGTTGAGCTGGCAGACGTTGCTCGACGCGGACGGGGACGCCTTGGAGGTGCAGTACCGGCATGTGCTCACCGGGTTGGCCCGGGAGGGCGGGACGCTCGGCACGATCTTCCGGAAGGCGCAGAACAAGATCCAGGACCCGGCGAAGCTCAAGCGGCTGATCGTGGATCTGATCGACAAGGAGCAGTGGTCGAGCACGGGGGTCGACGTCAAGGGCGACGCCTACGAGGAGTTGCTGGCCCGGGGTGCGGAGGACACCAAGTCGGGGGCCGGGCAGTATTTCACGCCCCGCGCGCTCACCGCAGCGATGGTCGATGTCATGCTGCCCACCCCGGACGACACGATCACCGACCCGGCCTGCGGCACCGGGGGCTTCCTGCTGGCCGCCTTCGAGTACGTCCAGCGGCACCACGGCGCGAGCCTCACCCCCGACCAGCGCCGTCGGCTCGGCGGCGGTGCCGTCACCGGCACCGAGCTGGTCGACGGCACCGCCCGGCTGGCCGCGATGAACATGCTGCTGCACGGTATCGGCAACCCCGGTGGCGACTCCCTCATCACCGTCGGTGACGCGCTGGGCAAGCCGCCGTCGCAGCGGTACACCCTGGTGTTGGCCAACCCGCCGTTCGGCCGCAGCTCCACGATCCGCTCGGTGACCGAGAGCGGGCGGGCCTCCCGCGAGGAGCGGGAGATCGAACGCCCCGACTTCTGGGCGGCGACCGCCAACAAGCAGCTCAACTTCGTACAGCACATCGCGTCGCTGCTGGAGATCGACGGCCGCGCGGCCGTCGTCCTGCCCGACAACGTGCTGTTCGAGGGCGGCGCGGGCGAGACCATCCGCCGTCGGCTGCTCAAACAGTACGACCTGCACACGCTGCTGCGGCTGCCCACCGGCATCTTCTACGCCGGCGGGGTCAAGGCGAACGTGCTGTTCTTCGAGCGTCGGCGGGCCCGCGAGGAACCCTGGACCCAGAAGCTCTGGGTGTACGACTTCCGGACCAACCAGCATTTCACGCTCAAGCAGAACCCGCTGCGCCGCGAACACCTCCAGGATTTCGTCGACTGCTACCTGCCGGGCAAGGACCGGTCGGAGCGGGTGGAGACCGAGCGTTTCCGGGCCTTCACCTATGCGGACCTGATAGCCCGGGACAAGGTGAACCTGGACATCACCTGGCTGCGGGACGCCTCCCTGGACGACGTCGACGCGCTGCTGCCACCCGAGGTGATCGCGCAGGAGATCGTCGAGGACCTCCAGGCGGCGCTCCGCGAGTTCGCGGCCATCGCCGACGCGCTCGGCAGTTCCCGATCCGAGTCGGTCTGACCGATGTGGAGGATCGTGGCGGTGTAGCTGTTCGACACGCCGGGCCTGTGCCTGCTGCACTGCCACGATCCGGGCCGGTGCCGACCAGGCCGCGCCCGGGTGGCCTCCTCGTCGGGCGGGACGGTACGTGCTCGCGGGCGGTCGGCCTGCCCAGCCCCTCCACCGCAGCCTCGGCGCCGTCTCTCGCCCCCGCCAGCGCGCCTGCTCCCCACCACCGCGTCGATCATGGAGTCATGGCTACGACATAACGCTACAGACCATGGCAAACTCCTGACCACAACTCCATGATCGGCGCAGGTGTGGCCGAGGTCCGGCATGACGAGGCGCGGTGATCCGGACGCACGCCCTCGCGGTCAGCCGGGTCGCTCGGCGGTGGTGGCGAGGAGGTGGGCGAGTGCGGTCCGTGCGTTCTGGAGGGTGGAGATCCGGCGGTCGAGGCTGTGGAGCTGGTCCGCCAGGGTCGGCGTCGCGCAGTGTTCGAGCTCCGGGCCGGGCCCCTCGACGCAGGGGAGCAACTCGCGGATGACGCTCGTGGTCAGCCCGACGACCGGGTCCGTGCCCACCTGCGCGCGGCGCTGGAGCAGAGCCCGGACGATGTCTCGCTGCTGGCCACCGTGTACTCGTCGGCGGGTGAGTTCACTGTGGCCGGTCCGGACGACGAGCTGGCGGTGCTGGTGCGTACCGGCCCGGCCGCGTCCGGACCGCAGGGCCCGCTGGCGCTGGCCACAGTCGGGTACGAACGGGTCCTCCCGGCGGTGAAACATGTCGGCGAGGTCGCCAAGACGCACCTCCTCCGCCACGCCGTGGAACGGGGCTTCGACGACGCCGCCTTCGTGGACCGTCGGGGTCGGCTCAGCGAAGGGTTGATCTGGAACCTGGCCTTCTGGGACGGCACGTCGGTGGTGTGGCCGGAGGCCGAGATGTTGGGCGGGACCACGATGGGCATCGTGGCACCGGGCCTACCGGGCCGAACCGCTCACCGCTCCGTGAGGCGGTGCCGCGTCGGCAGACCGGTGCCCTGCGCGACACGCGGGTACGGACCGCGCGGGGTTGCGGCGGGACCTCCGGCACGGTACGCCATGCGTACGCAGATCGGCCGATGGATCCGGGTGCCGACCCGGCGGCGGTCTGAAAGTCGAGGACGAGATGGAATTCTTGACCAGTCCAGAGCTGTGGATCGCATTCGCGACCCTGCTCCTGCTGGAGATCGTGTTGGGCATCGACAACGTCGTGTTCATCTCGATCCTGGCCGGACGGCTGCCCGAGCACCAGCAGGCCCGGGCACGGACGATCGGGTTGTCGCTGGCCCTGATCACCCGTCTGCTCCTGCTGGCCTCGCTGTCCTGGATCATCGGGCTGACCGCGACGCTGTTCACCGTGTTCGGTCAGGAGATCTCCGGACGGGACCTGATCCTGTTCCTGGGCGGGTTGTTCCTGGTCGGCAAGGCGACGTACGAGATCCACGAGCATCTTGAGGGCGGCGATCACGGCCGCGCGAACAAGAAGGTCGTCTCGTTCGGCGTGGTCATCGCGCAGATCCTGGTGCTGGACGTGGTCTTCTCGCTGGACTCCGTGATCACCGCGGTCGGTATGGTCGACGAACTCGCCATCATGGTGGCCGCCGTGGTCATCGCGATGATCATCATGTTGGTCTCGGCCGCCGCGGTCAGCAACTTCGTCAACAAGCACCCGACGGTCAAGATGCTTGCCCTGTCCTTCCTGCTGATCATCGGTGCCAGCCTGATCGCGGAGAGCTTCGACCAGCACATCCCGAAGGGTTACGTGTACGGCCCGATCGCCTTCTCGATCTTCGTCGAGTTCCTCAACCTGCGGGTCCGGTCGCGCCAGCGCCGCCAGCAGGAGGCGCAGCCGGTGCAGTTGCACCCGACGTACGTCAAGGACGGCCAGGCCCGGCCCGAGCCCGAGCCCGAGAAGACCCCGGCCGGCTGACGACCGCACCGGCCCGGACGCCGCACGCACCCCATCGGGTGCGTGCGGCGTCCGCCGTCCGGCGGTGAGCGGGTCGGGTCGAATCCGATGAGCGGCAGATGCCGGTCACCGGTCCGTGCGACGCTCAGGGTTACCGCCGTGCGTGCTGCCGCAGGGCGGGATGAACTGTGGAAAGGAACGTGATGGCAGGAGAGCCTCGGGTCGACTTCGCGCTCGACACGTTCGAGTGCATCGTGCTGTATCCCGGCGCCGCCGGGCGGGCGTTGCCGGCCGAGACCATCCAGCGTCTCCAGGCCGAGCACGCCGAGCACATGGCGGCGTTGCAGCGCCGGGGGATCATCCTGGTGGCCGGGGCGGTGGACGGGAACGACGCCCGGGAGCCGGACCCGCCGCTCGGGTTCGGGCTGGCCCGCACCGGCTCGGTGGACGACGTCCGCAGCGTGATGGAGGCCGACCCTGCGGTGCAGGCCGAGCTCTATCGGGTGGACGTGATGACTTTTCTCTGCCCGGCGGGCTCGCTGGAGTTTCCGCTGGCCAAGACGGAGAGCTGAGTCGAGGGCGGGAGCGCCTCACCGTCCGTTGGTGTCAGGGGCGTACCATTCCGGCGCGCGGTCGCTGTTGCCCGCCGTTGACGTCCGGTGCGGCTTCGCCCGCCGGCTGCGCGCGTACGGCGCGCAGCGTTGGACAAATCGTTCCGCAACGCGCAAGGGGTCGGCCCGTGGTCCGACCCGGAGGAGAGACTAGCCTGATGGGCGTGACACGCCGCGCGAAGATCGTCTGCACTCTTGGCCCCGCCACCTCGTCGCCCGAGCGCATCCGTGGGCTCGTCGAGGCCGGCATGAACGTGGCGAGGCTCAACTTCAGCCACGGCAGCCACGCCGACCACGAAGCGGTCTACCGGCTCGTCCGGGAGGCAGCCGAGGCGGCCGGCCAGCCGGTGGCGGTCCTGGCCGACCTGCAGGGACCGAAGATCCGGCTGGGCCGGTTCGCCGACGGGCCGCACGAGTGGCGTACCGGCGACTCCGTCGTGATCACCGGCGACGAGATCCTGGGCAGCAAGGAGCGTGTCTCCTGCACGTACCGCAAGCTTCCGCAGGAGGTCAAGCCCGGTGACCGGCTGCTGATCGACGACGGCCGGGTCGCCGTCGAGGTCACCGACGTCACCGGCAACGACATCCGGGTACTGGTCACCGAGGGTGGGCCGGTCAGCAACAACAAGGGCGTCTCGCTGCCCAACGTCGCGGTCAGCGTGCCGGCCCTCTCCGAGAAGGACGCGGCCGACCTGCGCTTCGCGCTCGGCCTCGGTGTCGACCTGGTGGCGCTCTCCTTCGTCCGCTCCGCCGAAGACATCAAGCTCTGCCACGCGATCATGAGCGAGGTCGGCGTGCACCGGCCCGTACTCGCCAAGGTCGAGAAGCCGGAGGCCGTCGACCACCTGGAAGCGATCGTGCTGGCCTTCGACGGGGTCATGGTCGCCCGTGGCGACCTCGGTGTGGAACTGCCGCTGGACGAGGTCCCGCTGGTGCAGAAGCGCGCCGTGCAGCTCTGCCGGGAGAACGCCAAGCCGGTCATCGTGGCCACCCAGATGCTCGACTCGATGATCGAGAACTCGCGGCCGACCCGCGCCGAGGCCTCCGACGTGGCCAACGCGGTGCTCGACGGCGCCGACGCGGTGATGCTCTCCGGCGAGACCAGCGTCGGCAGGTACCCGGTGCTCACCGTCAGCACCATGGCCAAGATCGTCACCACCACCGAGGCCGGGTCCATCGCGGTGCCCCGACTCCAGCACGATCCGCGTACGCACGGCGGGGCGCTGACCGTCGCCGCCTCCTCCATCGCCCGGGCCATCGGCGCCAAGGCGCTGGTCGCGTTCTCGCAGACCGGTGACACCGTGCGCCGGTTGAGCCGGCTGCACTGCGACCTGCCGCTGCTGGCCTTCACCCCGGTCCCCGAGGTGCGCCAGCAGCTCGCCCTCTGCTGGGGCGTGGAGACCTTCCTGATGCCGTTCGTCGAGCACACCGACGACATGTTCCGGCAGGTCGACCAGGCGCTGCTCGGACTCAACCGGGGCAACCCCGGTGACCTGGTGGTGGTCGTGGCCGGCAGCCCGCCCGGCAGCCCCGGCTCGACCAACACGCTGCGGGTGCACCAGCTCGGATCGCTCGTCGACGCCGCCACCGCGAGGGCGTTGCAGTGACCGACGGCGAGGGGACCATCGTCGGCCAGGCCGCCGTCGACCAGCTGCTGGAGGTGCTCGACCTGGAGTCGACCGGCGCCATGTCGTTCCGGGGGATGAGCCCCCCGGTCGGCCCGCAGCGGGTCTACGGTGGCCAGGTCGCCGGCCAGGCACTGGTCGCGGCCGGGCGCACCGTCGCCCCGGAACGCGTGGTCCACTCGCTGCACGGCTACTTCGTCCGCCCCGGCGACCCGGTCGAGCCGATCGCGTACGAGGTGGAGAACATCCGCGACGGCCGCTCCTTCTCGGTACGCCGCTCGGTCGCCCTGCAACACGGCAAGCCGATCTTCTTCATGTCCGCCTCGTTCCAGCTCTCCCAGGAGGGGCTGGACCACCAGACCCCGGTCCCGCCGGACGTGCCCGCGCCGGACGCCGTTCCCACGATGGCCGACCGGCTGGCCCGTTACCCCGAACGGCTCGGCATCTGGGGACAGATCCCCCGACCCATCGACGTCCGCTACCTCGGTGAACCCGGCTGGGTACGCCCCGGTGAACGACCGGCCGACCCGTCCCCACGGGTATGGATGCGCATCGACGGCAAACTCCCCGACGACCCGCTGCTGCACGCCTGCGCCCTCACGTACGCCTCCGACCTGACCCTGCTCGACTCGGTGCTCTCCGCACACGGTGAGGTGTGGGGGCCGGGCGGGGTGGTCGGGGCGAGCCTGGACCACGCCCTGTGGTTCCACCGTCCGTTCCGCGCCGACGAATGGATCCTCTACGACTGCGCCAGCCCGTCCGCCTCGGGTGCCCGGGGACTGGCGACCGGCCAGATGTTCACCGTCGAGGGCCGGCACATCGCCAGCGTCGTGCAGGAGGGCCTGCTGCGCCGGGTGTGGGAGTAGGACGACCACGTGAACCGATCGGCCAAGGGGTGATCGTCCAGCTGGACCGGGCGGCCCGCTAACCTGTCCGGCATGCGACTCTCCGCTCGGGTGGACTACGCCCTCCGCGCGGTCACCGAGCTGGCCTCGGTGACCGGGGGTGGGCGCGGTCGCCCGGTGACCGCCGACCAGATCGCCCGCGCCCAGGAGATCCCCCCGAAGTTCCTGGAGAGCATCCTGCTGCAACTGCGCCGGGGCGGCGTCGTACAGGCGCAGCGTGGCCCGGAGGGCGGCTACTGGCTGGCCCGCCCGGCCGAGGAGATCTCCCTCGCCGAGGTGATCCGGGTGATCGACGGACCCTTGGCCCACATCCGTGGTCAGCGCCCCGAACAACTCGGCTACCACGGCGCGGCCCGCGCGTTGCAGGACGTCTGGATCGCCCTGCGCGCCAGCGAGCGCCAGATCCTCGAACTGGTGACCGTGGCCGACGTGGCCCAGGGCACGCTCCCCGAGCCGGTCACCACACTGGTCGCCGACCCTCGCGCCTGGACCTGACCTCTCCCACCCCAGCGGCCCTTCCGCTCCCGCCGAGCTTCGCCGGCACCGAAGCTGTGCGTTGCGCGGGCGGGCACGGGTAGCGGGCGGTGTCCGTGGGTCGTCCCACTGACCGATCAGGGGGTTGACCGGAGGGCATCGCGTACCGCATTCTCGACCAAGTTGATAGGAGATGCCGAAAAGTAGGGGGCGTCCGTGCGCAAGTTGCTCGTCATCGCACTGGTCGGGCTGGCCGCGCAACTGGTCGACGGTGCGCTCGGCATGGGCTACGGGTTGACGTCCACCACCCTGCTGCTGGTGGCCGGCGTCGCACCGGCTGCGGCGTCCGCCTCGGTGCACCTGGCCGAGATCGGCACCACACTCGCCTCCGGGGCGGCGCACTGGCGGTTCGGCAACGTCGACTGGCGGGTGGTTCGCAGAATCGCGCTGCCCGGCGCGATCGGCGCGTTCGCCGGGGCCACCTTCCTCAGCGCGCTCTCCACCGAGTCGGCCGCCCCGTGGATGGCCACCATCCTGTTCACCCTCGGCGCGTACCTGCTGGTCCGGTTCTCCCGGCCGCTGCGCCGCAACCCGGCCGCCGGCCAACTGCGCGGGCGTTTCCTCGGCCCCCTCGGGCTGGTCGCCGGTTTCGTCGACGCCACCGGCGGCGGGGGATGGGGGCCGGTCGCGACGCCGGCACTGCTGGTCTCCGGGCGGATGGAGCCGCGCAAGGTGATCGGCTCGGTGGACACCTCCGAGTTCGTCATCGCGGCTTCGGCCAGTCTCGGCTTCCTGATCGGCCTCGGCACCGGGGGCTTCCTGCTGCCGATGGTGCTCGCCCTGCTCGCCGGTGGTCTGATCGCCGCGCCGATCGCGGCCTACCTGGTACGGATCATCCCGGCACAGATGCTCGGCGCGGCGGTCGGCGGCGTGATCGTGCTGACCAACGCCCGCGTCCTGCTGGGCACCGCCGACCTGCCCAGCGCCGTGCCGGTGGTGGTCTACCTGCTGCTGGCCGCCGGGTGGGTGACCGCGCTGGTGCTGGCGGTGCGGGTGCTGCGGCGCACCCGCCGCGAGGGGGCACTCGCGGCGGCCACCGCCCCGGTCGACGATGCGGCGACGCACGCCGAGGGAACCACCTCCGCCGACGCCGACAGCAGCACCCGCGCCCTCTCCGGCGCGGATCGCTGACGGCCCGCGCGTCATCCGCTGCCGCACCGCCCTCGGCGACCCGACGCCCGGATCGCCGAGGGCCTGCACCCGCCGCCCGCGTCGTCCCGGCCCGCATCCGGCGCTGGCGTCGGCGCCCGGGGCTCAGTCGGCCGCGGGGAGCGCCGCCTGCGAGATCAGCTCCCAGGCCTCGTCCACATGGACCTTGGTGGTCTGCGGCGCGCCGACGGCCAGCCGCAGCGTGTGCCGGCCGGCGACCCGGGTGTGCGTCAGATAGATGCGGCCGGTGGCGTTCACCGCCGCCAGCAACCGCTCGTTCGGCTCGTCGGCGCCGCGCAGCCGGAAGCAGACCAGGGCGTACGGGTGCGGACCGACCAGTTCGAAGCGGTCGTCGGCGCGTACCCGGTCGGCGAAGCGGGCGGCCAGGGCGACGCCGCTGCGGATGTGCTCGCGTAGTCCCTCGACGCCGTACCAGCGCAGCACGAACCACAGCTTGAGCGCGCGGAAACGCCGGCCGAGCGGCACCTGCCAGTCCCGGTAGTCGATCACCGCACCGGACTCGGTGGCCGCGTTGCGCAGGTACTCGGGCAGCACGGTCAGCGCCTCGACCAGCTCGCCGGCATCGGCGACCCAGAACGCGTCGCAGTCGAAGCCGGTGAGCAGCCACTTGTGCGGGTCGAAGCAGTAGGAGTCGGCGTACTCCAGCCCCTCGTGGCCGAACCGCAGCTCGGGGCAGACCGCCGCGGAGCCCGCGTACGCGGCGTCGACGTGCAGGAAGACCCCGTGCTCGGCGCAGATCGGCCCGATCTGCGGCAATGGGTCCACGGCGGTGGTGGACGTGGTGCCGACGGTCGCCACCACCAGGGCGGGTGTCACCCCGGCGGCGATGTCCGCCTCGATCGCGGCGCGCAGCGCCTCCGCCGACATGGCCCGGGTGTCCGGGTCCACCTCGATCAGCCGTACGCCGTCGGCGCCGAGCCCGGCGATGCGGGCGGCCTTCTCCACCGAGGAGTGGCCCTCGGTGGAGGTGTAGACGCGGTAGCGCCGGTCCACACCGACCTGTCGCCACCGTCCTGCGGCGGCCCGGTGCACCGCCACCAGGGTGGCGACCAGCGTGGCGGAGGAGGCGGAGTCCTGGATGACGCCGCCGCCGGGGCCGGTGGAGCGGAACCTCTGCGGCAGGTCCATCAGGTCGGCCAGCCAGTCGAGCAGCACCGTCTCCATCTCGGTGCAGGCCGGGCCGGTGGCCCAGAGCATCCCCTGTACGCCCAGGCCGGAGCTGACCATGTCGCCCAGCACGCTGGGTCCGCTGGTGTTGGCCGGGAAGAAGCCGAAGAAGCCGGGGTGCTGCCAGTGGGTGAGCCCGGGCGTGACCAGCGAGTCGAGGTCGGCGAGTACTGCCTCGACCGGCTCGCCGTGCGTGGGCGGTCCGGCCGGTAACCGGGCGGCGACGGCGCCGGGTGGGTCCTGCGGGGTGACCGGACGCTCGTCGAGGGTGGTCCAGTAGTCGGCGATCCAGTCGACGACCGCGTACCCTGCCTGGCGGAACTCGTCGGGCGTCATGTGGGTTGCCATGCGGCGAGTCGATCAAGAACCGGGCGCGGTGGCAAGCACCCGGCGCGATTGTGTCGAGAAAGCGCTTGCCCTAGCATCACAGCTGCGCGGGGCCGCGTACACCGACGTCGATGCGTCGGGACTTCTGCCTTCAGCGCGGGGACGCCACCGTCGGACCGGGCACGCCGGCGCACGGGCGTGTACCGCGCGTGACCTCCTTCGGAGGGACGACCATGCCCCGCACCACCCGCCGGGCCGCTCTGCTGGCCACGGCAACCGCCACCATTGTCGCGGCCGGAGGGCTGACCACCCTCACCGCCTCGGCCGCCGCCGCCGGCTGCCGTGTCGACTACCGGGTCACCAACCAGTGGTCCGGCGGCTTCGGCGCCGACGTGACCGTGACCAACCTCGGCGACCCGCTCACCGGCTGGACCGTCACCTGGACCTGGCCCGCCGCCGGTCAGCAGGTCAGCCAGGCATGGAACGCCACCGTCAGCCAGTCCGGCGCCCAGGTCACCGCCCGCAACGTGGACTACAACGCGGCACTCGGCACTGGCGCCAGCACCTCCTTCGGCTTCAACGGCTCCTGGTCCGGCAGCAACCCGCCGCCGACCGCCTTCGCCGTCAACGGCACCACCTGCACTGGCACGACCCCACCGACCACCACGCTCCCGCCCGTCACGCCCACCCCGCCGCCGACCACCCCGCCGCCCACCACCCCGCCGCCCACCACGCCACCGCCGACCACGCCACCGCCCACCACCCCGCCGGCCGGCACGATGCAGGCGGAGAACCTCGACCGGGGACTGGTCAGCGTCCGCGCAGGCGCCGGCAACCTGGTCTCCTGGCGACTGCTGGGCACCGAGACCTCCGGCGTGGCGTTCAACCTCTACCGGGGCGGCACCCGGGTCAACGCCACCCCGATCACCGGCGCGACCAACTACCTGGACAACGGCGCCGCCGCCGGTAGCGCGTACACCGTGCGGGCCGTCGTCGGCGGCGTCGAGCAGGCCGCCTCGGCGCCCGCTCTCCAGTTCCCGGCCGGCTACCTGGACGTGCCGTTGCAGATCCCGCCGGGCGGCACCACGCCCAGCGGCGAGGCGTACACCTACTCCGCCAACGACGCCAGCGTCGGCGACCTCGACGGTGACGGCCGCTACGAGTTCGTCGTCAAGTGGGACCCCTCCAACGCCAAGGACAACGCGCATTCCGGCTACACCGGCAACGTCTACGTCGACGCGTACACCCTGACCGGCACCCGCCTGTGGCGGATCGACCTGGGCCGCAACATCCGCGCCGGCGCCCATTACACCCAGTTCCAGGTATACGACTACGACGGCGACGGCGACGCCGAGGTGGCCATGAAGACCGCCGACGGCACCCGCTCCGGCACCGGACAGGTCATCGGCAACGCCGGCGCCGACCACCGCAACTCCGGCGGATACGTCCTCGCCGGACCCGAGTACCTGACCATGTTCGACGGACGCACCGGCGCCGTCCTCTCCACCGTCGACTACGACCCGCCGCGCGGCAACGTCTCATCCTGGGGCGACAACTACGGCAACCGCGTCGACCGGTTCCTCGCCGCCACCGCCTACCTCGACGGGCAGCGCCCCTCGCTGATCATGGCCCGGGGCTACTACACCCGCGCGGTGATCGCCGCCTGGGACTTCCGCAACGGCAGCCTGACCAAGCGCTGGACCTTCGACTCCAACGCCTCCGGCAACGGCGCCGCCGCAGGCCAGGGCAACCACGGCCTCTCCGTGGCCGACGTCGACGGCGACGGCCGCCAGGAGATCGTCTACGGCGCCGCCACCATTGATGACAACGGCCGCCTGCTGCACTCCACCGGCACCGGCCACGGCGACGCCATGCACGTCGGCGACCTGGATCCGGCCCGCCCCGGCCTGGAGGTCTTCAAGGTCAACGAGAGCGGCAGCCAGCCCAGCTCCTACCTCGCCGACGCCCGCACCGGGCAGCGCATCTGGTCCACCCCGGCCGGCGGCGACAACGGCCGAGGCGTCTCCGGCGACATCTGGGCCGGCAGCCCCGGCGCCGAATCCTGGTCGTCCGCCGTCAGCGGCCTGTCCAACACCCGAGGCCAGAACGTCGGCCGCAAACCGTCCTCCACCAACTTCCTGATCTGGTGGGACGGCGACCCGGTACGCGAACTGCTCGACGCCACCCGGATCGACAAGTACGGCCCGAACGGCGACACCCGCCTGCTCACCGGCAGCAACGTCGCCTCGAACAACGGCACCAAGTCGACGCCCGCGCTCTCCGGCGACATCCTCGGTGACTGGCGGGAGGAGGTCGTCTGGCGGACCAGCGACAACCGGGCCCTGCGGATCTACAGCACGCCCACCCAGACGAGCACCCGCCTGCCCACCCTCATGCACGACCTGCAGTACCGGGTGGCCATCGCCTGGCAGAACACCGCCTACAACCAGCCACCACACCCGAGCTTCTTCCTCGGCGACGGCATGACCACCCCGCCGGCACCCCGCATCTACCTGCGTTGACGTCGAGGTGAGAAGGCGGTAGGACAGAAACGGACAGGCACCGGGCCGCGATCGCGGAATCCGCACAATCGCAGCCCGGTGCCCCACACCGCGGCACCCCCGACCCGTCCCGACCGGGGAGTGCCGTACCACCACCGGTAACAAAGTTAAGCGGCCTCCGCGTCGCGAGGGTGACGCTGTCGTGAAGATCGTGTTTCGTCCGCGTCGGACCGCTGTGACCTGGATTACCGCCTCAGCGGCGCAGGCCCCCGGCCACCTCGCCCGCGATCAGCTCGAACGAGCGCACCCGGTCGGCCACGTCGTACACCATCGCGGTCAGCATCAACTCGTCCGCGCCGGTACGCGCCAACAGCTCCCCCAACTGCCGACGGACCGTCTCCGGTGAACCGGTCGCCTGCCCCTCCCGGCGCTGCACCACGAACTCCCGCTCCAGATCCGTGTACGGGTACGCCGCCGCCTCCTCCGGCGTGGCGAGCGGCTCCGGCCGCCCCGACCGCAACCGCAGGAACGACAACCCCGCCGGCCCGGACAACCACTCGGCCCGCTCGTCGGTCTCCGCGCAGACCGCGTTCACCGCCACCATCGCGTACGGCCGCTCCAACCACTGCGACGGGCGGAAACTCTGCCGGTACAACGCCAACGCCGGCAACGTGTTCTGCGCGCTGAAGTGATGCGCGAACGAGAACGGCAACCCCAGCACACCCGCCAGCCGGGCACTGAACCCGCTGGATCCGAGCAACCACACCGCAGGCCGCTGCCCCCGCCCCGGGGTGGCTGTGATCGGCCCCGACCCGTCCTCGCTGAAGTACTCCATCAGGTCGGCCAACTCCCGGGGGAAACCCTCCGCCGACAACCCCTCCATCGTCCGGCGCAACGCCAACGCGGTCACCTGGTCGGTGCCCGGCGCGCGACCGATACCCAGGTCGATGCGGCCCGGATGCAACGCCTCCAACGTGCCGAACTGCTCCGCGACGACCAGCGGCGCGTGGTTCGGCAACATCACCCCACCCGACCCGAGGCGGATGGTCTCGGTGTGCGCGGCCAGGTGCGCGAGCAGCACCGCCGGCGCCGACGAGGCGATGGCCGGCATGTTGTGGTGCTCGGCCACCCAGAACCGGCGGTAGCCCCACTCGTCGGTACGCCGCGCCAACTCGCATGTGTGCCGCAACGCCTCGGTCGCGGAGGCGCCGGCCGCGACGGGGGCCAGGTCGAGGACAGACAACGGTACGTCGATCACACGGCTGCCAACCCGCCGGATGCCGCATCTGTTTTCTACCGCCGGGGACGTGAGTCATCCCATCCCGCGCGCCTGCTCGAAGATCAGGCTGGTCTGGGTGTGCTGCACGGCCGGATCCACGGCCAGGTGATCGAGCACGAAGTCCCGCAGCGCCTCCGCCGACGCCGCCCGCACGTGCAACACGTAGTCGTCCGCCCCGGCCACGTGGAACACCGACACCACCCCCGGCAGCCGGACCGAACGCGTCCGGAACGCGTCCACCGCCGCGCGCGCGTGCTCGGTCAACCGCACCGACACCAACGCCTGCAACGGCAACCCCACCGCCGCCGGATCCACCTCGGCGTGGAAACCCCGGATCGCCCCACACTCCCGCAACGCCCGGGTACGCGCCAGACACGTCGACGGCGCCACCCCCACCCGCTCGGCCAGCGCATTGTTCGGCAACCGCCCGTCCGAGACCAGCTCGGTCAGGATCGCGCGATCGGTGTCGTCCAGGGCCGCGAACGGCCGCACATCGTTCGGAACGAGGGGCATGGCACCATCCTCCACCGAACATCACCAACTCAGATAGGGGTCTGTAGCGAATGATCTTCGGAACTATTGCCCCTGTGTGGCAACTTGTTCGATGCTTGCCGGCATGACGACCGTGGACACCCGAGCCGTGCACGCCGGCCGCGACGACCTCGCCGCGCTGGGCGTCCACGTGCCCCCGATCGACCTCTCCACCACCAACCCGCTGCCCTCGGTCCACGACGGCGGCGACGCGTACGAACTCCTCGCCACCGGCGGCACCCCGCCGCCCGGCACCAGCGCCGTCTACCAGCGGCTCTGGAACCCCACCGTGGCCCGCTTCGAAACCGCCCTCGCCGAACTCGAAGACACCACCGACGCCGTCGCCTTCGCCAGCGGCATGGCCGCACTCACCGCCGCCCTGCTGGCCGCCACCCGCGACGGCAGACGACACCTGGTCGCCGTCCGCCCGCTCTACGGCGGCACCGACCACGTGCTCGCCACCGGCCTGCTCGGCACCGACGTGACCTGGGCCCGCCCCGACGAGGTCGCCGCCGCGGTCCGCCCCGACACCGCCCTGGTCGTCGCCGAGACCCCCGCCAACCCCACCCTCGACCTCGTCGACATCCGCGTCCTCGCCGACGCCGCCGGCGACGTGCCACTGCTGATCGACAACACCGTCGCCACCCCGGTCCTCCAGCAACCCGCCCGCCACGGCGCCGCGCTCGTGCTGCACAGCGCCACCAAGAGCATCGGCGGACACGGCGATGTCCTCGCCGGCGTCGTCGCCGGCGACCCGCACTGGGCCGCCCGGCTGCGCCAGGTCCGCGCGCTCACCGGTGCGGTCCTGCACCCGCTCGGGGCCTACCTGCTGCACCGGGGCCTGCAGACGCTGCCGCTGCGGGTCCGCGCCCAACAGGCCGGCGCGGAGAAGATCGCCGCCTGGCTCGCCGACCACCCCGCCGTCGAACGCGTGCACCACCCCGGACTCGACGACCACGCCGGGCTCATCGGCCGCCAACTCGCCGGCCCCGGCAGCCTGCTCGCCTTCCGGGTACGCGGCGGCGCACCCGCCGCAGCGGCGGTCGCCGGCGCCTGCCGGCTGATCACCCATGCGGTCTCGCTCGGCGGCGTCGACACCCTCGTCCAGCACCCGGCGTCGCTGACCCACCGCCCGGTCGACGGGGACGCCAAACCCGACGGCGGCCTGCTGCGGCTCTCGGTCGGACTGGAGGACCCCGAGGACCTGCGCGCCGACCTGGCCCAGGCGCTCGCCGTCGCCTGACCCGCCGAGCCTGCGGTCACGACTTCGGGCCGACGTGGCGGTCCAACGCGCCGACCGCCTCCCGGCGCGCGACGGAGAGGCTGTTGCGGCGGTTCATCCGCCAGGCCACCCCGAGCAGGTCCAGCGCCCACTGGCACAGCCCCATGATGTCGGCCGACTCGTTGACGAACATGTAGCGCGGATAGACGTACGTCCTGCCCCGAACCGTGACCCGGTTGGCGAACCGGCAGCCGTCGGAGTGGAACAGGCCCCGCAGGAAACTGCCGGCATGCGCCTGCACGATCGGCCGTTGCCAAGCCGCTAGCACGATCGGTCGGCGGTGTTTGGGGCCCGGGCCGTGCTGCGGCAGCAGGCGATTCGCAACACCGGCACCCGGGCGGCGGTGACCAGGTGCCCGTCGCCGAGATAGAGACCGAGCAGGTAGGCGTACTGATCGAGGTCTGTCGGATTCTCGACCTCGCGGCGGCACCGGAAACAGCGCGACGCGGTGCTCAGTTGTCTCGGTTCCGGCTGGACCCGGCACCAGTGGCGGACGGTGGGGTAGGGCACCCCGACGGCGCGGGCGACCTCCGCGACTGTTGCACCGCTGCGGTGCATCCGCAGCGCTCGGGAACGCAGATCAGGTGGGTGCACCGGGGCATTCTCGAACGCCCGTGCGACACTTCTGGTGTCCCCGGTGGGACTCGAACCCACACTGTCGGAGGTTTGAGCTCCGTTTCTCTGCCAATTGGAATACGGGGACGTGCACGCTCAACGCCTGTCGCGTCGGCCCATAGGTTACCCACTACGCTAGGAGCGGCGACACCCGGTACCGCGGGTGTCGGGCACAGACTGGGTGGGAGTGGCTCGTGGCCGAGACGCAGACGGATGCCGCGCGCAGGCGGGTACTGATCGCCGAGGACGAGGCGCTGATCCGGCTGGACCTGGCCGAGATGCTGGCCGAGGAAGGCTACGAGGTGGTCGGGGAGGCCGGCGACGGCGAGACCGCCGTGCGGCTGGCCGAGGAGCTCAAGCCCGATCTGGTCATTCTCGACATCAAGATGCCGATCATGGACGGACTGGCCGCCGCCGAGCGGATCGCCGGCGCCCGGATCGCGCCGGTGATCATCCTGACCGCGTTCAGTCAGCGGGACCTGGTCGAGCGGGCCCGTGCGGCCGGCGCGATGGCGTACCTGGTCAAGCCGTTCCAGAAGTCCGACCTGGTGCCGGCGGTCGAGATCGCCCTGTCCCGCTACTCGGAGATCGCCGCGCTGGAGGCCGAGGTCGCCGGGCTCAACGACCGGCTGGAGGTCCGCAAGAGCGTCGAGCGGGCCAAGGGTGCGCTGATGACCACCTACAACATGACCGAGCCGCAGGCGTTCAAGTGGATCCAGCGCACGGCGATGGACCACCGGATGACCATGAAGGAGGTCTCCGAGCGCATCCTCGCCGAGACCGCAGGTGGCGGCGAGGTCACTCGCCCGGCGGCTCCCTGACCGCCGCCGTCACGGGGCTGTCGTGATCCCCGGTGGCCGTTAGCGGCGGCATGGGTGCCCGGCGTTCCGCGCTGATCCGGCGACCTGGGGCACCTCGTGTGGGCGTACCCGGTGGTCGTCGGTTGGTCCTGGTGGTGTGCGGGCTGCTGGCGGTGGTGCTGGCGGGTTGTCCGGCGCCGCAGCGGCGCGACGCCGACCCGGAGCCGGCCCGGCTGCAGTGGCAGCGGGTGGAGTTGCCGAGCCCGGACGGGCCGGGTCGGGTCCTGGTGCGCGACCTGGTGGTGTGCGCCGGCCACCGGTACGCGGCCGGGGCGGTGGCGGATCCGGGCGGTGTCACCCGTCCGGCGCTCTGGTCCAGTGTGGACGGTGTGGCGTGGACGCCGGTGCCGTTGACCGCGGACTCGTTCTACGGGCGGCAGAGCGTGCTGTTCTCGGTCGGCTGCCGTGACGGCGCGGTCGCCGCGGTCGGCGGCAAGGTCGGTGGCGCGCACGGCAATCCCCGGGTGAGCACCTGGTGGCAGCGTCGGGACGGCACGCTTGTCGAGGTGGCGGCGTCGTTCGAGCTGTACGGCGGTCCGAAGGCGGTCAACGTGTCCCGGTTGGCCGGTGGTCCGGACGGGTGGTTGATCGTCGGGAACCGGGCCGGCGGGGCGGCGGCCTGGGTGTCGCCAGACGCGGCGGAGTTCGCGATCGTCGAGGGGGCGCCGGAGTTGGCCAGTGACGGCCAGGGTGTGACCTGGGCGTTCGACGCGGTGGCCGGGCCGTCCGGTTGGTTGGCGGTGGGCGGCCTGCTGGCGCCGGGTCGCATCGACCGTGACCCGGCGGCGTGGACCTCCTCGGACGGGCGTACCTGGCAGCGGACGGTTCTGCCGGGCGGCCAGGAGTACGAGGAGATGCAGCGGGTGGTCCTGGTCGACGGGGTGCCGCTGGGGGTGGGGTTGCGCGGGTGGGCGTTCGGCGCGTGGCGCCGGGAGCCGGCCGGGTGGACGGCGGCGGGCGGGTTCGGTCGGGTGGCCGGTGGGGTGCCATCGGTCGGGGGGTTGGCCGTCTCCGCCGGGCGGGTGCTGGCGGTGGTGTCCGACGGTGAGCGGTACGGCGGTTGGCTCTCCGAGGACCGAGGCGACGGCTGGCGGCCGGTGGAGCTGCCGGTGGCGGCGCCGGTCGGGGCGGCCCGGGCGGTGAGTCTGTCGGCGGACGGGGGACGGTGGTGGCTGGCGGTGGACGACGGGGCGCAGACCTCGTTGTGGGTGGGGCAGCCGGGTGCGTCACAGAAGTGACGCACCCGTAACTCTCGGTGGTTTTCGCTGTGGAAACATGATCTTCATGAGAGGGCCGCCGGGACGCCTGTCCGGGCGTGTCGGCGATGTTCCGTGGTGTTCCGACTGGCGCACAGGCATCGGCCAACGACCGGTCAGCGGATTGACCTGTTACGGGAGTGGCAGGCTTGACGGCGCTCTTCGTAACGGTTTCGCAGACCCCGCTCCGCCCTCTTCCTTGGCCGAATGAGTGTGGGTACGCTCCGCCAGCACGAGCCGTAATGCAGGGGGCGTCCCTGCCCGGCGGCGGCAGACGGGCCACACCTTGTCGCCGCCCGCCGGGCCCGGTGCCCGCCTGCTTCTGGAGGAGGTCAGGAAGCCGTGAGGCGAAGCTATTCAAGGGCGCTGGGTACTGCCGCGCTCGCCGCGGTGCTGGTCGCCGCCGCCGGGTGCCAGGACGCCGGCGACAGCGGCGACAACACCGCGTCCGGTGACTGCGGTGGCAAGATCGCCATCTTCGGCGCGTTCACCGGCGACAACGCGGGTCTGGTGCTGCCGTCGCTGAACGCCGCGAAGCTCGCGATCAAGCAGCACAACGAGGCGAACGCCGACTGCAAGGTCGAGATGGTCGAGTTCGACACCCAGGGTGACCCGGCGCAGGCGACGCCGGTCGCGAACCAGGTCGCGGGTGACACCTCGTTCCTCGGCGTCATCGGTGGTCACTTCTCCGGTGAGTCGGACGCCACCATGCCGGTCTACCAGGCCGCCGGTCTCGTCATGATCGCACCGTCGGCGACCCGGACCGACCTGACCCAGAAGGGCAACACGTCCTTCTACCGGGTGGTCGGCAACGACGGCACCCAGGCGGGCGCCGTGGCGACCTACCTCAAGGGCGAGAACGCGCAGCGGGTCTTCCTGATCGACGACGCCAGCGCCTACGGCGCCGGTATCACCGCCGAGCTGACCAAGAACCTGGGCGCCACGGTCGCGGCCAGCGACAAGATCCAGGAGCGGCAGTCGCAGTTCGAGGCGACGATCTCCAAGATCAAGGCGGCGAACGCCGACTTCGTCTTCTACGGTGGCTACACCCGTGAGGCCGCGCCGCTGGTCCGCCAGATGCGGGCCGCCGGTGTGACCGCGAAGTTCATCGGCCCGGACGGTCTGTACGACCCGGCGTTCCCGGCCGGTGCGTCCGGTGGCGCCGACGGCTCCATCATCACCTGCCCGTGCCTCCCGCCGGACAAGGCCGGTGGCACCTTCACCGCCGACTACCAGGCCGAGTACGGCCAGCTGCCGGGTTCGTACGGTGCTGAGGGCTTCGACGCCGCGCAGATCTTCATCGACGCCTTCAAGGATGGCAAGAAGAGCCGCGCCGAGATCCTGGAGTTCGTGAAGAACTACGACAAGCAGGGCGTGTCGAAGTACATCAAGTTCGACGCCAACGGCGACGTGGACCCGTCGAGGGTCGTCATCTGGGCGTACCAGATCAAGGGTACGGAGATCTCTCCGCTGCAGGAGCTCAAGCTCAGCTGACGAACAGTGTCGGGGTGCGGCCGGGGTGATCCCCCGGCCGCACTCGATGCAAGGAGACCTGGTGAATTTCGCGGACCTCTTCAGCCACATCGGTCAGCACACCGTCGACGGGTTGTCCAAGGGGGCGATCTATGCCCTGATCGCTCTCGGTTACACCCTGGTGTACGGCGTCCTGCGCCTGATCAACTTTGCCCACTCCGAGGTCTTCATGGTCGGCACCTTCGCGGTGCTGGGCCTGTGGACCGCCCTCGGGGTGGAGAACAACCCGCCGCTCGGCCAGGCGGTGCTCTTCCTGGTACTCGGCCTGATAGTCGCGGCGATAGCCTCCGGCGGCACGGCCCTGGCGATCGAACGGGTCGCGTACCGACCGCTGCGGCGCAAGAACGCGCCGCCCCTCATCTTCCTGATCACCGCGATCGGGCTGTCGCTGGTCCTGGTGGAGATCTTCGGCCTGGTGCTGCCGAAACTGCTGGGCGACCTGGTGCCGTCCATGTTCGGCCGCGGCCGGATCATCCTCGGCATGCCGACGATCATCGAGCAGAAGACGCTGTTCACGATCGGCAACACCGACATCAACAACATTCAGTTGATCGTGATCGTGTCCGCGGTGGCGATGATGGTGGTGCTGGACCGGTTCATCAACCGCACCCGGTACGGCCGGGGTGTGCGGGCGGTGGCGCAGAACCCGGAGACGGCGGCCCTGATGGGCGTCAACCAGGAGCGCGTGATCATGCTGATCTTCGTGCTCGGTGGCATCATGGCGGGCGCGGCGGCGCTGCTGTGGGGCATGCGGTTCGGCTTCACGCAGAACAGCATCGGTTTCGTGCTCGGCCTCAAGGCGTTCACCGCGGCCGTCCTCGGCGGCATCGGTAACCTGCGCGGCGCGTTGCTGGGCGGACTGTTCCTCGGCATCGTCGAGGTCTACGGCGCCACCATCTTCGCGTCCAACTGGGAGGACGTCATCGCCTTCGTGGTGCTGGTCATCGTGCTGATGTTCCGCCCGACCGGCATTCTGGGTGAGTCGCTGGGGAGGGCCCGAGCATGATCGACAAGATTCGTGACCTGGACCGGAAGCGCACCGACGCCCTGCACTCGGTCGGTGACCGGTGGCGGGCGCTGCCGAAGTGGCAGCGGGTGCTGTCCTTCGTCGCCTTCGTGATCTTCCTCTACTACCTGCCGCTGCTCGGCATCCCCGGCCTGACCTGGCTGCGCACCGACTCGATCTCGGGCGGTAGCAACTGGGCCGGTGTGCTGTTCACCTGCGCCGTCTACGTGTTGGTGGCGATCGGTCTCAACGTCGTGATCGGCCTGGCCGGTCTGCTGGACCTGGGCTACATCGGCTTCTTCGCCATCGGCGCGTACGCGGTGGCCCTGTTCGGCTCGGTGAACTCGCCGGTCGTGCAGTGGATCCAGGCGGAGTTCAACCTCCCGACGACCTGGGCGGTGGCCTGGGCGATCTGCGTGTTCATCGCGTTGGTGATGTCGCTGATCTCCGGCGTCATCCTGGGCTGGCCGACGCTGCGGCTGCGCGGTGACTACCTGGCCATCGTGACGCTCGGCTTCGGCGAGATCATCCGGATCGTGGCCCGCAACCTGGAGGGCGTCACCCGGGGTCCGCAGGGCATCTCGGCGATTCCCGGGCCGGAGGGCCCGCCCTCGCCGGACAACCAGATCTTCGGCCTGGTCGACGTCAAGCCGTGGTACTGGCTGGCGATCAGCGTCGTGCTGCTCATGGTCTTCGCGGTGCGCCGGCTGGAGAACAGCCGGGTCGGCCGGTCCTGGCTGGCCATCCGGGAGGACGAGGACGCTGCGGCGGTGATGGGCGTCTACCCGTTCAAGTTCAAGCTCTGGGCGTTCGCCATCGGTGCGGCGCTCGGCGGTTTCGCCGGTTTCCTGTTCGCCAGCCGGTACGCCTTCATCGACCCGACCCAGTTCAACGTGAACCTGTCCATCCTGTTCGTGGCGATGGTCGTGGTCGGTGGGTCCGGCAACATGGTCGGCGTCTCGGTGGGCGCGGTGCTGCTGGCGTACCTTCCGGAGCGGTTCCGTGAGGTCGCCGACTACCGGTGGCTGGCCTTCGGTCTGGCCATGGTGCTGGTGATGATCCTGCGTCCGCAGGGCCTGATCCCCAGCGGACGGCGGGCCCGTGAGCTGAAGGACCGCGCGGCGGAGGCAGAGGAGGCGCCCGCTCATGTCTGACGAGACCAACACCCCGTCCGACGAGACGGAGACCCCGGCGACGCCGAAGATCCCGGCGCAGCCGGGACCGCGCAAGACGCTGCTGGAGATCGACGACGTCACGCTGCGCTTCGGTGGCGTGGTCGCGCTCAACGGGATCAGCTTCGATATCAGGGAAGGCGAGATCCTCGGCCTGATCGGGCCGAACGGCGCCGGCAAGACCACCTGCTTCAACGTGATGACCGGGGTCTACAAGCCGACGTCGGGCGCGGTCCGGTTCCGCGGTGAACGGGTCACCGGCCGTAAGCCGCACCAGATCAGCCGGATGGGCATCTCCCGGACGTTCCAGAACATCCGGTTGTTCCCTGAGATGTCCGCGCTGGAGAACGTCATGGTCGGGACGGACTCCCGGCACAAGACGAGCGTGCCCGGCGCGCTGTTCCGGCTCTACCGGGTGCGGCCCAAGGAGGAGGAGCTGCCGCAGGTCACCGCCTCCGGTGGCATCGTGCGCACCTGGCAGCAGTTGCGGCGGTCCTTCGCCAAGACCTTCGGTCTGTCCCGGCACATCCTTGAGGAGCGAGCGGCCGAGGACAAGGCGATGGAGCTGCTGCGCTTCGTCGGCATCGCCGACCGGGCGAACGACGCGGCCCGTAACCTCCCGTACGGCTACCAGCGACGACTGGAGATCGCCCGGGCGCTCGGCACCGAGCCGAAGCTGCTCTGCCTGGACGAGCCGGCGGCCGGGTTCAACCCGGCCGAGAAGGAGGATCTGCTCGGGCTGATCCGCCGGATCCGGGACAAGGGCGTGACCGTGCTGCTGATCGAGCACGACATGCGACTGGTGATGGGTGTGACCGACCGGATCGTGGTGCTGGAGTTCGGCAGCAAGATCGCCGATGGTCAGCCGGCCGAGGTCAGTCGAGACCCGCGGGTGATCGCGGCGTACCTGGGGGAGCCCGCCGATGCTGCTTGAGTTGAACGACGTCAGCGTCTCGTACGGTCGGATCGAGGCGCTGCACGGCATCAGCCTCACCGTCAACGAGGGCGAGGTGGTGGCCCTGATCGGTGCCAACGGCGCCGGCAAGACCACCACCATGCGGGCCATCTCCGGGATCCGTTCGCTGTCCGGCGGCCGGATCACCTTCGACGGCGAGGACATCAGCAAGCTCCGTGCCGACCTGCGGGTGGTCCGGGGTCTGTGCCAGTCACCCGAGGGCCGGCAGATCTTCCCCGGCATGACGGTGCTGGAGAACCTGGACATGGGGGCGTACACCCGGCGGGACCACGCCGGCATCGCCGCCGACCTGGAGAAGGTGCTGGAGCTGTTCCCCCGGCTGCGCGAGCGGCGCAAGCAGGCCGGTGGCACGCTCTCCGGCGGTGAGCAGCAGATGCTCGCCGTCGGCCGGGCGCTGATGAGCCGGCCGAAGCTGCTGCTGCTGGACGAGCCGTCGATGGGCCTGGCCCCGATGATCATCCAGCAGATCTTCGACATCATCGTGGAGATCAACCAGCAGGGCACCACGGTGCTGCTGGTGGAGCAGAACGCGCAGCAGGCACTCTCCCGCGCACACCGGGCGTACGTCCTGGAGACCGGGCGGATCGTCAAGGAGGGCACCGGGCAGGAGCTCCTGCACGACCCCTCGATCAAGGAGTCGTACCTGGGCGTGGCCTGACCGCCGCGTACCGTCGACGGCCGCCCGCCCCCACACCGGGGCGGGCGGCCGTCGACGTTCCCGGTGGTCCGCCGGTGCCGCCGCGGCGGGGGCTGTCGGGGGTACGGGCTAGAGTCGCAGCCGTGACAGCTACGACGCCGCGCCTGCTCCTCGTCGACGGACACTCCCTGGCATACCGGGCGTTCTTCGCCCTGCCGGTGGAGAACTTCTCCACCACGACCGGGCAGCCGACCAACGCCGTCTACGGCTTCACCTCCATGCTGATCAACGTGTTGCGCGACGAGCGGCCGACGCACCTCGTGGTCGCCTTCGACGTGTCGCGTCGCTCCTTCCGCGCCGACAGGTACGCGGAGTACAAGGCCGGCCGCAGCGAGACGCCGACCGACTTCAAGGGTCAGGTCAGCCTGGTCAAGGAGGTCCTGGCGGCGTTGCGGGTGCCGGTGGTGGAGAAGGAGGGCTACGAGGCCGACGACGTCATCGCCACCCTCGCCTGCCAGGCGCGGGACCAGGGCATGCCGGTGCTGATCTGCACCGGTGACCGGGACGCCTTCCAACTCGTCGGTGAGCAGGTCACCGTGCTCTACCCGCGCAAGGGCGTCTCCGACCTGGCCCGGATGGACCCGGCCGCGATCGAGACGAAGTACGGCGTGGGCCCGCAGCGGTACCGCGATCTGGCCGCGCTGGTCGGCGAGACCAGCGACAACCTGCCCGGCGTCCCGGGCGTCGGGCCGAAGACCGCGGCCAAGTGGATCAACACGTACGGCGGGGTGGAGGGTGTGATCGCCCGCGCTGACGAGATCAAGGGCAAGGCCGGCGACAGCCTGCGGGAGCGGCTGGCCGACGTGATCCGCAACTACGAGATCAACTGCCTGGTCTCCGACCTCGACCTGCCGGTGCGGCCGGAGGACGCCCGCTGGCAGGGGTGGGACCGCGAGGCGGTGCACCAGGTCTTCGACACCCTCCAGTTCCGCATCCTGCGGGACCGGCTCTACCAGTACCTCGACGCCGTGGAGCCGGAGGCCGAGGCGGGCTTCGACCTGACCGGCGAGGTGCTCGCCGCCCCCGGTGCGTTGGCCGGCTGGCTGGAGACGCACGCCACGGCCGAGACCACGGTCGGCGTCGCGGTGAAGCTGGACACCGGCCCCAACCGCCGGCACACCGCCGTGGTCACCGGCATGGCCCTGGCCACCGCCGACGGTGCGGCGGCCTGGTTCGAACCGAGCGGGCTGGCGC
Source organism: Micromonospora craniellae (assembly GCF_014764405.1). NCBI lineage: Bacteria > Bacillati > Actinomycetota > Actinomycetes > Micromonosporales > Micromonosporaceae > Micromonospora > Micromonospora craniellae. The sequence continues at coordinate 5,386,894 of NZ_CP061725.1, forward strand.
AGGCCGACGAGGTGGCCCTGGCAGGTTGGCTGGCCGACGAGAGCCGACCCAAGGTGCTGCACGACAGCAAGCCGGCCGTGCTGGCCTTCGCCGCGCACGGCTGGTCCCTGGCCGGCATCGCCCGGGACACCCAGATCGCGGCCTACCTGGCCCGCCCCGACCAGCGCTCCTACGACCTGACCGACCTGGCGCTGCGCTACCTGCACCGGGAACTGCGGGTCGACGCGCCGGACGACGGCCAGCTCACGCTGGACGGGCTGGGCGGTGACGGCGAGGCCGAACAGAACCTGATGCTGCACGCCCGCGCCACCCTCGACCTGGCCGAGGCGATCGACACCGAGCTGTCCCGCGACGGGGAGCAGTCGGCCCGGCTGATGGCCGGGGTGGAGCTGCCGCTGATGCGGGTGTTGGCCGGCATGGAGCGCATCGGCATCGCGGCCGACACCGACTACCTCTCGGAGTTGGAGGCGCACTTCGCCGCCGAGGTGAAGGCCGCCGCCCAGGGCGCGTACGCGGTGGTCGACCGGGAGTTCAACCTGGGCTCGCCCAAGCAGCTCCAGGAGATCCTCTTCGGCGAACTGAACCTGCCCAAGACCAAGAAGATCAAGACCGGGTACACCACCGACGCCGACGCCCTCCAGTGGCTCTACGCGCAGACCGAGCACCCGCTGCTGCACCACCTGCTGCGGCACCGCGACGTGGCCAAGCTCAGGTCGACCGTGGACGGTCTGCTCAAGTCGGTCTCCGACGACGGGCGCATCCACACCACCTTCAACCAGACGGTGGCCGCCACCGGCCGGCTCTCCTCCACCGAGCCGAACCTGCAGAACATCCCGATCCGCACCGAGGAGGGGCGCCGGATCCGTCGCGCCTTCGTGGTGGGCGAGGGGTACGAGTGCCTGCTCACCGCCGACTACAGCCAGATCGAGATGCGGATCATGGCGCACCTGTCGGCGGACGACGCGTTGATCCAGGCGTTCCACTCCGGCGCCGACTTCCATGCAGCCACCGCCTCGTCGGTCTTCGGGGTGCCGGTCACCGAGGTCACCCCGGACCAGCGGCGCAAGATCAAGGCGATGAACTACGGCCTGGCGTACGGGTTGAGCGCGTTCGGCCTGTCCCAGCAGCTCGGCATCACCGCCGACGAGGCGCGGGGGCTGATGGAGGACTACTTCGCCGGGTTCGGCGGGGTCCGCGACTACCTGCAGGAGGTGGTAGCGCGGGCCCGCCAGGACGGCTACACCTCCACCGTCCTCGGTCGTCGGCGGTACCTGCCCGACCTGGTCAGCGACAACCGGCAGCGGCGTGAGATGGCCGAGCGGATGGCCCTGAACGCACCGATCCAGGGCTCGGCGGCGGACATCATCAAGGTCGCCATGCTGCACGTCGACACCGCGCTGCGGGAGGCGGGGCTGGGTTCCCGGATGCTGTTGCAGGTGCACGACGAACTGGTCTTCGAGGTGGCGCCGGGCGAGCGGGCGGCGCTGGAGGAACTGGTCCGACGCGAGATGGGCGGGGCCTATCCGCTCTCCGTGCCGCTGGAGGTGTCGGTCGGCGAGGGCCGGGACTGGAACAGCGCCGACCACTGACGGCCCGCGCCGGGGGCGACCGCCACCACGCGGACGCCGCGCGGCGCCAGCTCCACCGCCCAGCTGCGGGTCAGCGAGTCGAGGGCGGCCTTGCCCGCCGCGTAGAGCGCGGAGCCCGGCCAGGCCCGCTGCCCGGTGGCCGGTCGCGGTCTCGGCCAGCGGCGCGGCGCGGCGGCCGACCGCGAGCACGTGCGCCCCGGCGGAGCCGAAGGCACGGGCGGTGGCGCGGCCGATCCCGGTGCCGGCGCCGGTCACGATGACCACCCGGCGTGACGTGTCGTCGTTCATGTCCCCGAGCGTCCGACCCTGCCGTCAGTGGCAGGGTCAAGCGGGGGCGGCGCGGCGGGCGGGTCAGCGGGTCGGGCCGCGGCGGTTCCTCGGTGGGGCGCCGTGCCGTTCCAGTGCCCGCCGGGACGGGCCGCCGGGTGGCGGCAGCGTAGCCTTGACGGGATCGTGGCCCCAGTTCATCAGCGAGTAGCGCCACCGTGTCTCGCGGACGTCGCCGCTGGGCCGCTGCGCCATGTGCCGCCGCACGTACCCGACGACCTTGCGCATGTGCTTGTAGTCGGCCGCGCTGAGCTGGTCCCGTTTGCGGCGGAGCAGGTCGACGATCTTCCGGCCGGATTCGTGGCCGACCGACTCGCCGCCCCCGGTCCCCTTCTTCTGCCAGCCGACGTGCTTGGACTCCGGCGTCTCCAACCACTGCTGGAGCTCGCCGGGCTTCATGTTCACCGCCTCGGTGAACTCCCGGTAGGTCTGCTGCTCGTCACTCCCGCTCACGGCGCAGCACCTCCTTGACCACGCCGTACGCCCGGCCGCTGTGGCTGGCCCAGGAGACGTGGTCGCCCCGGCGGAACTCCTTCTCGGCCATGCCGCCGGTTACCCGGGGGAGCGGGGCGGAAACGGGCCGCCCCTGCGGTGGACCTTGAGTGGGAGAAGACCTTCAACGGGGCCTCGGCGCACCACGTTCTTGGCCGCGTTTCTCGGTGACGAAGACGGCGGTGCCGGGGAAGAGGCGACCGCGTAGTGGGCTCCACTGTCCCCAGATCCCGTCGTGCCCCTCGGGCCACTCCGGCTCCACCAGGTCCACCAGGCGGAACCCGGCGCCGACCAGCTCGCGGATCCGGTCGCCGAGGGTGCGGTGCTGCTCGACGTAGGTGGCCACGCCGGTCTCGTCCTGCTCCACGTACGGCTGCCGGTCGAAGTAGGAGTGCACGGCGGTCAGCCCGCCCTCACCCGGGTCGTCGAGGAAGATCCAGCGCATCGGGTGGGTGACCGAGAAGACCCAGCGACCGCCGGGGCGCAGGATCCGACACACCTCGCGCATCAGCGCCGCCGAGTCGTCGACGAACGGCACCGCGCCGAACGCCGTGCAGGCGATGTCGAAGCTGCCATCGGCGAACGGCAGCGCCAACGCGTCGGCCTGGGCCAGCGGCACGCGTACCCCGCTGCGGTCGGCGGCGTGCGCGGCGTGGCGCAACATGCCGGCGGACAGGTCCACCGCGACCGGGTGGGCACCCTGGGTGGCCAGCCAGCGGGCGCAGGACGCGGCCCCGCAGCCGACCTCCAGCACCCGGCGTCCGGCCAGCTCGCCGAGCAGCCGGGCGTCGGCCTCGCGCAGCCCCTCCGGGCACCAGACGAAGTCCACGTCGCCCAGGAAGGCCCCGTGTTCGGCCTGGTAGGCGTTGGCGTCGGTGTCCCACCAGCGGCGGTTGGCGCGGCGGATCTCGGCGTCGCCGACCCGGCGCCGGGTCACCCGGTTGTCGTCGTCCACCCGCTCACGCTAGGCGTCCGCAGGGGGCAGATCGGCGGTGGGCCGGGGTGTCGTGGTATCCGCTGGCCGAAATCTCCGCTTTCGCGGGTGGTGAGGTGATGAGGAGGCGGGAGGGCTTGCACGCTGTGGTAATGCAGCGGGTAGGGTAGACGATGCGCTCGCGGATCGTGTGCCTCGGCAGGGAGCAGGTGCGCGGTCGACGGAGTCACATCAAGATCTCGTTCAGCGATTTCCGGGTGGTGGGTCCGCCGACGGATCCGTTGGCGCGCACAGGTCACCGCGACACCAGCCTGCTGTGACACACCATCCGACCGGAGCAACCGCCCACATGACGAGCAGCATCGAGGCCCCCTCGAGCGCCACCAAGGTCACCGTCGACGATCTCGGCTCTGAGGAGGCTTTCCTCGCCGCGATCGACGAGACCATCAAGTACTTCAACGACGGCGACATTGTCGAAGGCACCGTCGTCAAGGTCGATCGGGACGAGGTCCTGCTCGACATCGGCTACAAGACCGAGGGTGTCATCCCCTCTCGGGAGTTGTCGATCAAGCACGACGTGGACCCGGCAGAGGTCGTCTCGGTCGGTGACCACATCGAGGCCCTTGTCCTCCAGAAGGAGGACAAGGAGGGGCGGCTGATCCTCTCCAAGAAGCGGGCGCAGTACGAGCGGGCCTGGGGCACGATCGAGAAGATCAAGGACGAGGACGGTGTCGTCCGCGGTTCGGTCATCGAGGTGGTCAAGGGTGGCCTCATCCTCGACATCGGGCTGCGCGGCTTCCTGCCCGCCTCCCTGGTCGAGATGCGGCGTGTGCGCGACCTGCAGCCGTACGTCGGCCGCGAGCTCGAAGCCAAGATCATCGAGCTGGACAAGAACCGCAACAACGTGGTGCTGTCCCGCCGTGCCTGGCTGGAGCAGACGCAGTCCGAGGTGCGCACCGAGTTCCTCAACAAGCTCCAGAAGGGGCAGGTCCGCAAGGGCGTCGTCTCCTCGATCGTCAACTTCGGCGCGTTCGTCGACCTCGGCGGCGTGGACGGTCTGGTGCACGTCTCCGAGCTGTCCTGGAAGCACATCGACCACCCCTCCGAGGTGGTCGAGGTGGGCCAGGAGGTCGAGGTCGAGGTCCTGGACGTCGACCTGGACCGCGAGCGGGTCTCGCTGTCGCTGAAGGCGACCCAGGAGGACCCGTGGCGGCAGTTCGCCCGCACCCACGCGATCCAGCAGATCGTGCCGGGTAAGGTCACCAAGCTGGTGCCGTTCGGCGCGTTCGTCCGCGTCGACGACGGCATCGAGGGCCTGGTGCACATCTCCGAGCTGGCCGAGCGCCACGTGGAGATCCCCGAGCAGGTCGTGCAGGTCGGCTCCGAGGTCATGGTCAAGGTCATCGACATCGACCTGGAGCGTCGCCGGATCTCGCTGTCGCTCAAGCAGGCCAACGAGGGCTTCGTCGAGGGCGAGGAGCACTTCGACCCGACCCTCTACGGCATGGCCGCGACCTACGACAACGAGGGCAACTACATCTACCCGGAGGGCTTCGACCCGGAGACGGGCGAGTGGCTCGAAGGGTACGACAAGCAGCGCGAGACCTGGGAGAACCAGTACGCCGAGGCGCGGCAGCGTTGGGAGGCGCACCAGAAGCAGGTGCAGACCTCTCGGGCCGCCGAGGCCGAGGCCGCTGCCAACCCGCAGCCTGCTCCGACCGGCACCACCACCTCGACCAGCGCGGCGCCGAGCCGCCAGGCCGAGGAGCCCGCGGGCACCCTGGCCACCGACGAGGCCCTCGCCGCTCTGCGGGAGAAGCTCGCCGGCGGCAAGTGATCCGCTGCTGACGACGACGGGCCCCGCCCCGACCTGGACGAACCGGGTCGAGGCGGGGCCCTCGACGTCGACGGACCCGCGCGCGTGGCCGGTGGCTTGGCGCAGCCGCCATGGTCAGGTTGACTGGGTGCCGTGTTGAAGATCGGACTCACCGGCGGGATCGGTTCGGGCAAGAGCGCGGTGGCGCGCCGGCTGGTCGAGCGCGGGGCGGTACTCGTCGACGCCGACCGGATCGCGCGGGAGGTCGTCGCCCCCGGCACCGACGGTCTGGCCGAGGTCGTCGCGGCCTTCTCCGAGCGGGTACTCGCCGACGACGGCGCCCTGGACCGGGCGGCCCTCGGCGAACTGGTCTTCGCCGACGAGTCGGCCCGCCGCCGGCTGGAGGCCGTCGTGCACGGCCGGGTGCGGGCGCGTACGGCGGAACTGGTCGCCGCGGCGCCACCGGACGCCGTGGTGGTCAACGACGTACCGCTGCTGGTGGAGGTGGGGCTGGCCGCCACGTACCACCTGGTGGTCGTGGTGCACACGGAGGTGGAGACCCGGCTCGCGCGGTTGGTCCGCGACCGGGGGATGAGGCGGGTCGAGGCGGAACGGCGGATCGCCGCCCAGGCCGACGACGACCGTCGCGTGGCGGCGGCGGATGTGCTGCTGACCAACGACGGCACCCTCGACGCGCTGCATGCGGCGGTCGACGCGCTGTGGCACGACCGGCTGGTGTCCTACGAGGTCAACCTGCGCCAGCGGCGGGCGGCCCGGCTGGACCGGGTACGCCTGGCCGAACCCGACCCGACGTGGCCGCAGCAGTACGCCCGGCTGGCCGCCCGGATCCGGCACGCGATCGCCCCCGCTGACCTGCGCGTCGACCACATCGGGTCGACCGCGGTGCCGGGGCTGGCCGCCAAGGACGTGATCGACATCCAGCTCGGCGTGTCGTCGCTGGCCGAGGCGGACGGGCCGCTGGCCGACCGGCTCGCCGATGCCGGGTTCCCCCGGCTGCCCGGTGAGTGGTGGGACACTGCGCGGACCGGTGGCGGCCGGTGGGAGAAGAGGTTGCACGGCAGCGCCGACCCGGGCCGCCCGGTGCACCTGCACCTGCGGGTGACCGGTTCGCCCGGCTGGCGGTACGCGCTGCTGATGCGCGACCACCTGCGCGCCGATCCGGGCCGGCGGGCCGCGTACCTGGTGCTCAAGCGGGAGCTGGCCGCCTCTGCGCCGGACAGCTTGGCGTACGCCACGGCGAAGGACCCGTGGTTCGACGAGGAGCACCTACGGGCCGAGGAGTGGGCCGCCCGGAGCGGGTGGCGTCCCTGACCGGTGGGCCGCGTACCGGCCGGATGTGTCAGGTCCGCGGGGTCAGCCGGGGCACCCGCCCGGTGGTGAGGTCGAGCTGTGCCCAGGTCCCGGCCGGAGTCGGGGCCTCCAGCCGGCGCAGCGTCCCGGTGCGGTCGATCCAGTAGCGCGTCGGCCCCTGGGCGGTCTCGACCTCGACGACGTCCACCGTGACGCCGGTGTGGCTGTCGCCACGTACCCGCCGGGTGCTGCCCTGCGGACCGCTGCCTCGGGCGGCCCGCAGCGCGGCGGACACCAGCGGGTCCAGGGCCGAGGTGCGGTGCGGGCCGGTCCGCCAGCCGGTGGCCGGCGGGGGCAGCGGCGGCGGTGCCTCGGGGTCTCCGACGGGTCGCGTTTCGATCCGGGCCACCGCCTTGCGGTCCTGCCGCACCAGGGTACGAAGGTCCGCCGCGTCGAGAGCGGTGACACCGAGGTACGCGGTGCCCGACGTCCAGCTCACCCAGCCGGCGCCGCGCAGGTCGAGGCCGGTGCCGACCGGGCCGACCAGGGTGACGGTGGCGCCGCCGGCGGCGCGTAGCCGGGCGGGCAGCCGCTGCCAGCGGTGCCGTTCGGCGGCGGTGAGGGCACGGGGCAGGCCGGGGCGGCCGCCCAACGCGTCGACCGGGCGCAGCGTGGGCCGGTCGGCACGGTGTAGCCGGAGGTGCACCGGTCCGACGCCGGGCAGGGTGGTCTCGACGCGGTGCAGCCGCCCGGCCGCGTCCAGCCAGTACCGGGCGGTGTCGCCAGGGGCGGTGCGGGGCTCGGCGGTGGGCGGACCGGCCGGGGTGGGGCCGCCGGGGGTGGCGGTGCCCCGCAGGGACGCCTCCAGGACGTCGACCGTCTCCCCGTCGACCTCCGCACGCCGCAGCCAGCGGCCGGACAGCTCGTCGGCGGGCTCCGTCCGGTCGCGGGCAAGGTCGAAGATCAGGCCCAGCAGCGGGTCGAGGGACCGGTCGGTGGGCAGTCGCCAGTCGCCGCCCGGCGGCACCAGCGGCGGCATGGCGGGGGTCGACATGGCGTCCGGGTCGGGGCGGACCACCGTCACGGCGGGGGTCGCCTGGGCCAGTCCGCGCAGCGTGCCCGCGCCGGGACCGCTGACGTCGAGATAGACCAGCCGGCGGGCCCAGTCCACCCAGCCGAGCAGGTCGGTGCGGCCGGCGGCGCCGCTCACCGTGAGATGCAGCCCGGAGCGGACGTCCCGGTAGTTGACGACCCGCATGGCGGCCAACCGGTCCCGCTCGGCGGCCGTCAGCTCGCGAGCGGGCGGTGCGGCGGGTGCCCAGTTCACCAGCGTCGCGATCAGGGTGACGGCGGAGGCGGCGGCGGTCAGGGCGAGCGCGGCCAGGACGACGCGGCGGCGCCGGGCGGCGGCTCGCCGGGACTGCGCGGCCTCGTGGTCCGCTCCGGCGAGGTCGTCGTCCTCGCCGGGGTGTCCGGCCGCCGGGTCGTGCATGCCCCGCATCACGGCCGCCCGGCGGACGCCGGGACGCGGCCGGTGGGGTCCGGCGCCCGGGTCGGGGCCGGACAGTCCGAGGATCGCCGGTGGGGTGAGGCCGGCGCGGTGCCGACGGGTCCCGGCACGGTGGCGGCTGCCCCGTCCGGCGGAGGCGTCCGCCGGGCGGTCGGGCGAGGTGCGCGTGTCGGCCGGGATGGGTGCGTCAGACGGGGTCCGCGTGTCTGCCGGGGCTCTGGTGTCGGGGGCCCGCGTGTCGTCAGGGTCGCCGGTGTGGCCGGGGCAGGTGTCGTCGGAGGCCGGTCGTGAGGTGTCCTTCACGGGAGGATGAACGGGGCGGACCGGGCCGGGGTGACGACGTGCCGGGGAATGAGGACGTGCACCGGTGTGAGGAGGTGGCGGCGCTCGCGGCGGCCGGTCTGCGCGTTCGGCGCGACCACGTCGGGCGCGCACGCCGGGCATGCCGGGTGCTGCGGCCTTCGGTGCCGGGGGCGGCGTGGCCTGTGGGGCCCGCCACCGGCCCGGTCGGCCGCCGCGAGCGGCCTACGGCAAAAGCCTAGCCGGGTGAGAAGAACCACACAATGCGAATATTGAAGCCGATCAGGTGCCGCCCGTAGTCGCGGCGGACTGTCGGTCCCCCGGCGTACGGTTGACGTCATGGCGCTCGACATTCCCCGGCTCGACGGCCGTTTCCAGGTCGTCAGCGAGTTCCAGCCGGCCGGTGACCAGCCGGCGGCCATCGACGACCTGGAGCGACGGGTCCGCCGTGGCGACCGGCACACGGTGCTGCTCGGCGCGACCGGCACCGGCAAGAGCGCCACGACCGCCTGGCTGATCGAGCGGCTGCAACGGCCCACGCTGGTGCTGGCACCCAACAAGACGCTCTGCGCCCAGCTCGCCAAGGAGTTCAGCGAGCTGCTGCCGGACAACGCCGTGGAGTACTTCGTCTCGTACTACGACTACTACCAGCCCGAGGCGTACATTCCACAGACCGACACGTACATCGAGAAGGACTCCTCGATCAACGAGGAGGTCGAGCGGCTGCGGCACTCGGCCACCATGTCGCTGCTCACCCGACGCGACGTGGTGGTGGTGGCGACCGTCTCGGCGATCTACGGCCTGGGCACCCCGGAGGAGTATCTCGACCGCGCCGTGCGGGTCGCGGTCGGCCAGGAACTGGACCGGGACCAGTTGCTGCGTCGGCTGGTCGACATCCAGTACACCCGCAACGACATGGCCTTCCAGCGGGGCACGTTCCGGGTCCGGGGCGACACGTTGGAGATCATCCCGGCGTACGAGGAACTCGCCGTGCGCATCGAGCTGTTCGGCGACGAGGTGGAGAAGCTCTACTACCTCAACCCGCTCACCGGGGACGTGGTGCGCGAGGTCGACCATCTGCTGATCTTCCCGGCGACGCACTACGCGGCCGGGCCGGAGCGGATGGAGCGGGCGATCCGCGACATCGAGACCGAGTTGGGCGAGCGTCTGGCCGAGATGGAGCGGCAGGGCAAGCTGCTGGAGGCGCAGCGGCTGCGGATGCGCACCACGTACGACATCGAGATGATGCGGCAGGTGGGCTTCTGCTCCGGCATCGAGAACTACTCGATGCACATCGACGGGCGGTTGCCAGGCAGTCCGCCGCACTGCCTGCTCGACTACTTCCCCGACGACTTCCTCACCGTCGTCGACGAGTCGCACGTGACCATCCCGCAGATCGGCGGCATGTTCGAGGGCGACGCCTCGCGCAAGCGGATGCTGATCGACCACGGGTTCCGGCTGCCCAGCGCCGCCGACAACCGCCCGCTGCGGTTCGACGAGTTCCTGGAGCGGGTCGGCCAGATGGTCTTCCTGTCGGCCACTCCGGGTCCCTGGGAGCTGGAGCACTCCCAGGGCGAGTACGTCGAGCAGGTGATCCGCCCGACCGGCCTGGTGGACCCGGAGGTCGTGGTGAAGCCCACCAAGGGCCAGATCGACGACCTGATGCACGAGATCAAGCTGCGGACCGAGCGTGACGAGCGGGTCCTGGTCACCACGTTGACCAAGAAGATGGCCGAGGACCTGTCGGACTACCTGTTGGAGAACGGCATCCGGGTGCGCTACCTGCACTCCGAGGTGGACACGTTGCGTCGGGTCGAGTTGCTGCGTGAGCTGCGCCGGGGAGACTACGACGTGCTGGTCGGCATCAACCTGCTGCGGGAGGGCCTGGACCTGCCCGAGGTGTCGTTGGTCGCGATCCTGGACGCGGACAAGGAGGGCTTCCTGCGCAGCGGCCGGTCGTTGATCCAGACCATCGGCCGGGCGGCCCGGAACGTCTCCGGTCAGGTGCACATGTACGCCGACAAGATCACCCCGTCGATGGCGGCCGCGATCGAGGAGACCGACCGGCGTCGGGCCAAGCAGATCGCGCACAACGAGGCGCACGGGATCAGTCCCGAGCCGCTGCGGAAGAAGATCCACGACATCCTCGACGACATCTACCGCGAGGCGGAGGACACCGAGGCGACCCGGGTCGGCGGTGCGGTACGGCAGTTGTCGCGGGGCAAGGCGCCGGTCAAGGAGACCCGCAGCCGGGCTCGGGGCGGCGCGGCCACCCCGGCCCGCGAGGGCATGGCGCGGGCCGAGTTGGCGCAGCTCATCCAGGAGCTCAACGACCAGATGTTGGCCGCCGCGCGGGAGTTGCAGTTCGAGTTGGCAGCCCGGATCCGCGACGAGGTCGCCGACCTCAAGAAGGAGTTGCGGGGGATGGACGCGGCCGGGGTGACGTGACGCCGGGGGCGGGTGTGGCGGCGCGCGACGATATCCGGTTCGTTGCGTAGCGCAAGCGAGGTATTGCCGTGAGTGACTGTCCTGCGTACTCTCCGACGGTGGGGAGGCTGGGATGCCGTTGTCAGCAAGTCCTGTCATCCGCCGGGTACGGCTCGGCGCAGAGTTGCGCCAGCTGCGCCGTGGGGAGTCGCTCACTTTGGAACAGGTCTGTGGTCAGCTCGGGTGGGCGTCCACGTCGAAGTTGTCCCGTATCGAGCTGGGTCAGAGTCGGCCGGACCTGGCCGACGTGCTCGACCTGCTCGACGTCTACCAGGTGCCGTCGCAGCAGCGCGAGGCGCTGATCGTCATCGCCCGGGACGCGGCGGCCGGTCGCGGCTGGTCCAGAGCGCTGGGCGAGATGGGGGAGCGGCAGCGCGCGTACGCGGAGCTGGAGGCGGGCGCGGCGGGCATCGTGGAGTACCAGCCGGCTGTGGTGCCCGGGTTGTTGCAGACCCCGACGTACGCCCGGCTGCGGCTGACCGCCGCCGCGCTGATCTGTCCCGAGCTGGATCTGGAGGCCGAGGTGCGGGCCCGCGCGTTGCGGCAGCAGGTGCTGCGTCGGGCCGACCCGCCGCACTACACGGCGCTGCTGGACGAGCGGGTGTGCGCGCCGGTCGGTACGCCGGTGGACGTCTGGCGGGAACAGGTGCGGCACCTGGTGGCGCTGTCGGAGCTGCCGCACGTCACCATCCGGCTGGTGCCGCGCGACGGTTCGCCGCATGACGGCGTGCACCCGTTGGCCGGCTTCTCCTGGTACGTCTTTCCCGATCCGGCGGATCCCCGCACCGTGATGGTGGAGACGCTCACCACCGACCTGCGGTTGGTCGCCGAGGCCGACATCGCGCGGTACGAACGCATGGTCGACTGGCTGTCGGCAGCGGCGCTGCCGGCGACGGAGACCGTGTCGATGTTGGCCCGGCAGGCCGAGCGGCCGGACATCCCCCGGCCCGCCGACCCTGTCGAGGAGGCCCCGGCGTCTGGGGAGAGGGTCCCGGCGGTGGGCCGCGACGCGGAGCGGCTCGCGGGCTGACCCGCTCTGTCGGGCGTGCGGGCGCGGCGACGCGCGGCACGGCGGGCCCGGCGCGCCCCCGAGCCCGTCGGGACCGCCGGCCGCGCGTCGCGGGCACCATAGTCGAGAGGTACGACACTTCCCGCGCACACGCGGTCGCGCACGCCCCTGGATCCGCGCGCGGTGTCCTCAGGCGGGTACGTCGGCGAAGTGCTCGACCAGCGGCGGGCCGGCGAAGTACGGGCCGATCAGCCCACGCCACTGCGCGAAACGCTCGGTCTGCCGGAAGTTGACCTCGTGCGCCTCGACCGAGTCCCACTCGACCAGCAGCACGAAGCGCGAGGGGGACTCGACCCCCCGGGTCATCCGGACCGACCGGCAGCCCGCCGTGTCACGCAGGACCGGGTACGCCGTGCGGTATGCGGCGGCGAACTCGTCCTCCTGGCCGGGAACCACGTCGATCAGGGCGACTTCAAGCACCATCTCAGCAGCCTCGCACGGCGGGTGGGCGGGGGTGGCCGCAGGGGTCTGTTCCGTCGTCGCTCGGCGATCCAGGGTGAGCGCGCGAGGGCGGGGAGGACCTCCTAGGAACTCGTGGGCGCGCCCAACGCACGGGACCTGGGTGGTCTGGTCGGGGCGCGGGGACGACGGGTGCGGCCGGGGCGGCTGATCCGTACCCCCCGCTGGGGCGGCTGACCGACGACGGCCTGACGGTGCTGGCCGGACTCGGCCCGGCCGCGTGGTAAACCTGCGGGACCACGACGCCGGGTACGCGCAGGTGCGGCGGGTGCACGGGTCGTTCGACGCGTACCTGCGGGACGGGCTGGGGGTCACCGACGAGACGGTGGCGGCGTTGCGGGCGAACCTGCTGGAGTGAGGCGGTGGCGGTCGCGCCAGAGTCGGGCGGAGACGTCGGCGACCAGCCGGCGGGCGTGCGCGTCGGCCGGACCGCTGGGTTGCTGCGCGGCCAGCGGGGTGGTGGTGCACACGACCAGCAGGTACGGGTCGGCGTCGGCGGGGAGGACCACTGCCGCGCCGTGGCGTACCCCGCGTACCCAGCCGTTCTTGTGGGCCAGCCGGGTGCCGGCGGGCAGCCCCTCGGCGATGTCCTGGCGGACCTGCTGGGCACAGAGCACGTCGAGCATCGCGGCGCAGGCGGCGGGTGAGGCGATCGGCCCGGGGCGGGTGGCCCCGATGGCGACGGCCCGCAGCAGGGCGGCCAGGTCGGCGGCGGTGACCAGATTGGTGATACCCGCGTCGCGGGCGGCGAGGTCCTCGATGCCCCGGGCGGTGACGCTGTGCCGGGCACCGGCCGCCGCCCAGACCTCGGCCAGGGCGGGTCGGCCGACGTGTTCGACGACCAGGTTGGTGGCCAGGTTGCTGGACCGGACGATCATCCGGTCGGCGAGCCAGCGCAGCGGCACCGACTGCCCGATCCGGTCCCAGACGTCCTGGTCGTTGTCGTACTCCCGGACGCAGGAGAACGCGGGTGCGTCCGGCCGGGCGGAGGTGAACCGGTTGCAGACCGGCACCGGGGTGTCCAGGTCGAGCTGTCCGGCCTCGGCGGTGCGGTGCAGCGCGGCGAGCACCGCGAGTTTCATGGTGCTCGCCGCGTAGTGGGTGACCTCGGCGTGCCGGGTCCAGGTGGGCGGGGCGTCGAGGCGCCCCGCGTACACCGAGATCGTGCCGGGTTCCCGGTCCAGCCGCGCGTCGAGGTCGTCGGCGGACATCGCAGGGGTCAGCCGGCGTGCTTGCGGCGGGCGGCGGTGCGCGCCCGCTGGGTCTGGTCGAGCACGACCTTGCGCAGGCGTACGGCGGCGGGGGTGACCTCGACGCACTCGTCCTCGCGGCAGAACTCGAGGGCCTGCTCCAGCGACAGCTTGCGCGGCGGGATCAGCTTCTCGGTCTCGTCGGCGGTGGAGGAGCGCATGTTGGTGAGCTTCTTCTCCTTGGTGATGTTGACGTCCATGTCGTCGGAGCGGGAGTTCTCCCCGACGAGCATGCCCTCGTACACCTCGGTGCCGGGCTCGACGAAGAGCTGGCCGCGCTCCTGGAGGTTGGTCATCGCGAAAGCGGTGACCGCGCCGGACCGGTCGGCGACCAGCGAGCCGTTGTTGCGTGTCCGGAGCTCGCCGAACCACGGCTCGTACGACTCGAAGACGTGGTGCAGGATGCCGGTGCCCCGGGTCTCGGTGAGGAACTCGGTGCGGAAGCCGATCAGGCCGCGCGCCGGGACCAGCCACTCCATCCGGATCCAGCCGGTGCCGTGGTTGACCAGTTGCTCCATCCGGCCTTTGCGGGTGGCCAGCAGTTGGGTGATCGCACCGAGGTACTCGTCGGGCGAGTCGATGGTGAGCCGCTCCACCGGCTCGCAGGTCCGGCCGTCGATCTCCCGGGTCACCACCTGCGGCTTGCCGACGGTCAGCTCGAAGGACTCGCGGCGCATCTGCTCGACCAGGATCGCCAGCGCCAGCTCGCCCCGGCCCTGCACCTCCCAGGCGTCCGGGCGCTCGGTGGGCAGCACCCGCAGCGACACGTTGCCGACGAGTTCCTTGTCCAGCCGGTCCTTGACCATCCGGGCGGTGACCTTGGCGCCCTTGACCCGGCCGACCAGCGGCGAGGTGTTGGTGCCGATGGTCATCGAGATGGCCGGCTCGTCGACGGTGATCAGCGGTAGCGGCTGCGGGTTCTCCGCGTCGGCGAGCGTCTCACCGATCATGATCTCGGGGATGCCGGCGACGGCGATGATGTCGCCCGGGCCGGCCGAGTCGGCGGGCTTGCGCTCCAGGCCCTCGGTCATCAGCAGCTCGGAGATGCGGACCCGCTGGGTGCTGCCGTCGGTGCGGCACCAGGCCACGCTCTGGCCCTTGGCGATGGTGCCCTGCCGCACCCGGCACAGCGCGAGGCGGCCGAGGAACGGGGAGGCGTCGAGGTTGGTCACGTGCGCCTGGAGCGGGGCCTGCTCGTCGTACGCGGGCGGCGGGATGGTGTCCAGCAGGGTGCGGAACAGCGGCTCCAGGCTCTGGCTGTCCTGGGGGACCGAGCCGTCGGCGGGCTGGGTGAGCGAGGCGATGCCGTCGCGGGCGCAGGCGTAGACGATCGGGAAGTCGATCTGCTCCTCGTCGGCGTCGAGGTCGAGGAAGAGTTCGTAGGTGTCGTCGACGACCTCCTTGATCCGGGCGTCGGGACGGTCCACCTTGTTGATCACGAGGATGATCGGCATCCGGGCCTTGAGGGCTTTGCGGAGCACGAAGCGGGTCTGCGGCAGCGGGCCCTCGCTGGCGTCGACCAGCAGCACCACGCCGTCGACCATGGTCAGGCCGCGCTCGACCTCGCCGCCGAAGTCGGCGTGGCCGGGGGTGTCGATGATGTTGATGGTGACCGGGTCGGAGCCGTCCGCCGGCAGGTAGCGCACGCCGGTGTTCTTGGCGAGGATGGTGATGCCCTTCTCCCGCTCCAGGTCCATCGAGTCCATCACCCGCTCGGTCACCTCGCCCCGGGCGCCATAGGCGCCAGCCTGCCGCAACATGGCATCGACCAGGGTGGTCTTGCCGTGGTCGACGTGAGCGATGATGGCGACGTTGCGAAGGTCGGTGCGCAGCTGCATGAGCTCCATCCTCCCGCCTGCGCGGTAGCCCCGTGGCGTCGGGGTCACCGGAGAGCGGGGCCGTACGTGACGGAGAGCACTGTCACACTTACCGGGCAGTCCTGCCGAGGTGATCCGGGGGTGCCGTGCACGACCTGCTGAACTCGGTGCAGAGCCTGCCACCGGGGCTGATCTACGTGGTGGCGGCCCTCGTCGTGGCGGCCGAGACGGCTCTGATCGTCGGGCTGGTCGCGCCCGGCGAGGCCACCCTGCTGTTGGTGGGCTTCCTCACGTACACCGGCACGTTGCGGCTCGGCCCGGCGCTGGCGGTGATGATCGTCGCCGCGGCGGCGGGGGACGCGGCGGCGTTCCGGGCCGGGCGGCGCTACGGGCCCCGGTTGCGGGCCGGCCGGTGGGGCGCGCGGGTGGGGCCGCAGCGGTGGGCCCGGGCGGACGCGATGCTCGGGCGGATGGGCGGCCGGGGTGTGCTGACTGCCCGCTGGGTGGCGTTCGCCCGGACCCTGGTGCCCCGGCTGGCCGGCGCCGCGGGGATGCCGTACCGCCGGTTCGCACCGTGGAACCTGGCCGGGGTGGTGACCTGGGTGGGCGGGTCGGTGCTGGTCGGGCATCTCGCGGGCGAGTCGTACGAGACGGTGTCGCGGCTGCTTGGCCGGGCCACCGGCGCAGTGCTGGTGCTGATCGCCGCCCTGCTCGTGGTGGTGCTGGTCGGGCGGTGGCTGGGGCGTAACCCGGACCCGGCATGGACGTTGTTGACTCGGGCCGTGGGGCTGCCGCCGCTGCGCTGGCTGTCGGCCCGGTACGGGCTGCTGTTCTTCCTGCTCAGCCTGCGGCTCGGCCCGGCCTGGGCGTTGCTGGCGAACCTGGCGGCCGGGGTGGTGCTGCTGTTCGTGGTCGGTCTGGTGATCGCCTGGACGCTGCGGGCGGTGGTCCGCCACAGCGGTCTTGCGCTGGTGGACGGGGCGATCGCGGGCTGGTTCGCGGCCCGGCGTACGCCCGACGCGGTGGAGGCGACGCAGGCAGCGGTGTCGGTGTTGCGCGGGTCGTCGCTGATCGTGGTGGTCGCGGTGGTGGCGTTGGTGCAGGCGTGGCGGCACCGGCCCTGGCAGGCGGACCTGCTCAGTGTGGTCGGCACGGTGGGCGCGTTCGTGCCCCTGGTGGTGTTGGCGGTGGTGGCCGACCTGGCCGCCGGGGGCCGGACGGTGCTGTTCTCGACCCAGAACGTGGTGGTCACCGCCAGTCTCTGCACGCTGGCCTGGCTGCTGTCGCGGGGTGCGCGTTGGCCGCTGGCGGTGGCGGCCTGGACGGTCGCGGCGGCCGGGGTGGTCGCCATCGGCGGGGCACGGCTCTACCTGGGCGTGAGCACGGCCAGCGGCACGGTGGGCGCGGTGCTGTTGGGCGCGGCGTGGCCGGCGGTGTTCATGGTCGCGTGGGCCACCCGGGACCGGGCGGTGACGGCCGCGTCGGGGCGCGATGCGGGCTTCGGCGGGACAGTGTAGCCGAGTAGGGGTTGACCTGGGCGGGGTGAATGTGCGCGCTCCGGATCACGGTCGACGGCTGTTAGGGTGCGGCGGGCTCGTCACTGCCGAAGGGGGGCGACATGGGACGGAGCGTCACCAGGCTGGGCGTCGCGTTGCTCGCCGGACTGTTGGTGGCGACAGGGGGTGCCTGCGCCAGAGTGGACGCTTCCGCGCCGGAGGCGCCGGCGCCGGTCGTGTTGCCGCAGGAGGCGACGGAGCCGACGCAGGCCGCCGTGGCGGAGGTGCCGGACGAGGCGAGTCCCACGCCCACGGCGGTCCAGTCGATGGGTGCCGCGCCCCGGTCCGCTGCCGCGCCGTCGCCAACGGCGGCCAGTGCGAAGCCGACGCCGCGACGCAGCGCTCCGGCGCCTCGGGCGGTGCCGAAGCCGCCGACGGAGACCAACGTGCCGCCGAAGCCGCCGAAGCCCGCGGCCAGCGGCTGCCGGCCCACGTACAAGGGCGAGCAGGCCAGCCGGGCGCAGGCCAAGGTGGCGTTGACCGACGCGGCAGGCCGGACCTACTGGCCGACCTCCGCGCCGGACATCCGCGTCCCGCTGAACCTGATCACGGCGACCGCGTGGCAGGAGAGCGGGTGGCAGTCCAACATCGTCGCCTGCGACGAGGGCATCGGCCTGATGCAGGTGATGCCGGACACCGCGACCTGGATGAACCAGCGGTTCGGGCAGAACTACGACGTGTGGGACTACCGGGACAACGCCTACCTCGGCGGCACCTACCTGGCCTGGCTCACCAAGTACATCGGTGACATGTACTTCGACGCCGACTACCGGCTGGACGCGAGCCTGTGCACCTCGGGCGTACTGGACTCCTGTCTGCTCAACGCGGTCATCGCCGCGTACAACTTCGGTCACGGGGCGGTGGCCCGCCCGGGACAGCCGCTGGCCATCCCCAACCCGAGCTACGTGCGCAACGTACGGGCGCTCATGACGGAGTGCGTCTGCTTGGGGTTCTGATCGCGGGTGATCCGACCGGGCCACCAGAACTTCTCGCCGAGCAGGAACGCCAGCGCCGGCACGACGACCGTGCGGACGAGCAGGGTGTCCAGCAGGACGCCGAGGCAGACGATGATGCCGATCTGGGTCAGCGTGATCAGCGGCAGTACGCCGAGCAGGGCGAAGACCGCGGCGAGCAGGATGCCGGCGCTGGTGATGACGCCACCGGTGGCGCGGAGCGCGGAGAGCATGCCGTCGCGGGTGCCGGTGGCGCGGGCGTCCTCCCGGGCCCGGGTGACCAGGAAGATGTTGTAGTCCACGCCGAGCGCGACGAGGAAGACGAAGGCCAGCAGCGGGACCGTGGTGTCCAGTGCCGGGAAGCCCAGCACGTGGTCGAAGAGCAGCCACGCGCCGCCGAGGCTGGCGAAGTACGACGCGACCACGGTGACCACCAGCAGCACCGGGGCGATGATGCCGCGCAGCAGCAGGACGAGCACCGCGCCGACCAGCAGCAGGATCAGCGGCAGGATCACCCGCAGGTCCCGGTCGTCGGCGGCGGCGGAGTCGTAGTCGCCGGCGACGCTGCCGCCCACCACGGCTCCGGACAGCTCGTCGACACCGGCCGGGGTCGGGGGCGCTGATCCGGGTACTCCGGCGACGGCGTCGCGCAGCGCGGCCAGGGTGCGGTCCGAGGCGGCGGTGCCCGGTTCGGCGTCGAGGACGACGTCGATCTGGGCGACGGCGGGTCCGGCCGGGCCGGGTCGGGCCGAGGCGACCCCGTCGACCGTGGTGGCGGCCTCCGTGACGGCCGGCACCGCGCCCGGGTTGGTCATCACCGCGACGGGTTGGGTGGTGCCGGCGGGGAGGGCACGGCCGAGGGTCTGCGCGCCGGCCACCGCCTCCGGCTGCACCCGGAACTGCTCGGTCTCGGACAGGCCGGTGCGGATGCCCACCCCACCGAGGGAGAGCGCGGCCAGCAGCAGGGTGGCCAGCGCCGCGACCGGCACCGGGCGGCGGATCACGGCGGCGCCGAGGCGACCCCAGATCCGGCCCTCGCGGCCGACGCTGCCGACCTCGGGCACGAGCGGCCAGAACAGGCGGCGACCGCCGAGCACCAGGGCGGCGGGCAGCACCAGCAGCGCCGAGGCCATCGCGAGCAGGATGCCGGTGGCGCAGGCCACGGCGAGGGCACGGTTGAGTTCCCGCTCGCTGAGCAGCAGCGTGAGTACGCCGAGCATGACGGTGCCGCCGCTGGCCAGGATCGGCTCGGCGGTGCGGCGCAGCGCCTTGCGCATCGCGACGAAGCGGTCCGCCTCGCGGCGGAGTTCCTCCCGGTAGCGGGCGATGAGCAGCAGGGCGTAGTTGGTGGCGGCTCCGAAGACGAGGACGCTGGCGATGCCGGTGACGGCGCCACCGGCGAAGTTGATGCCGACCGCCGGGATGATGGTGTCCAGGACGCGCAGGGTGATCTGCTCGGTGGCCGCCACGATGGCCAGCGGCACCAGCCAGAGCAGCGGGCTGCGATAGGTGACCAGCAGCAGGACCGCGACGACGGCGGCGGTGAAGGCGAGCAGGGTGAGGTCGGCGCCCTCGAAGACCTTGGTGAGGTCGGCGGTGAACGCCGGCCCGCCGGTGACCTCGACGGTCAGCTCCCCGGGCAGCGCGGTGAGCGCCTCGCGGAGTTCCGCGACCCGTTCGGTGACCGCCTCCTGACCGCCGGCGGTGGACATCGGCACGGCGACCAGGGCCACCGTGCCGTCGGGGGAAACCTGGGGCGGGGCGGCCTGGCCGCCGACGGCGAACTGGCCGAGCCCGGCGGAGCCGCTGGTGATCGCGGCCTGGTCGGCGTCGGTCAGCGGAGCGTCGTCATCGCGGCTGACCACCACGACGGCAGCGGCGACGTCACTGGCGGGAAGTTCGTCCTGGAGCAGCTCGACCTGGGTCGACTCCCAGCTCTCGGACAGCCCGGTGGCCGAGACCGGCGCCGGGTTGTCGGGGGTGGGCAGGGCGAAGACGAGCGCCCCGGCGACGACCGCCAGCAGGACGGTGAGCCAGGCTGCGCGGCGGCTGCGCGCCACGCGGGTTAACACGGACATCCGTAAAGCCCCTCGGACAGGTCTCTCGACAATCATGTATCTAGACAGTCGAGAGTTTCACCCATCAAGATAGCTGTGGCAACCACTGCCGGGGTGAGAATCTCGACAGCTGTGGTGAACGCCGGGCTGGGTATGCTCCGAACCCGGGCGTTCGGAAGGGGAAGCGGCGCGACGTGGCGGCTCAGGGGATGTACCGGCGGCGGGATACCCGTCGGGACCTGCTGATCGCTGAGATCACCGCCGAGCTGCGCCGCTACGGCGTGGACGCCCAGCACGTGGGTCACGCCTTCGCCGGGCAGCACGGCCTCAACGTCACCGACCTGCAGGCCCTGATCGCGGTGATGGACGCCGAGCTGACCGGTGCGCCGATCACCCCCGGGCGGCTCGGCGAGCACCTCGGCATCTCCTCCGGATCGGTCACCGCCCTGATCGACCGGCTGGAACGGGCCGGGCACATCCGGCGTGACCGGGATCCCACCGACCGGCGCAGGGTCCTGCTCCGCTACGCCGACCGGGGCGCCGCGCTGGCGATGGACTTCTTCCGGCCGCTGGGCGAGCGCACCGACCGGGTGATGAGCGGCTTCCGCGACGACGAGCTGGAGGTGGTGTACCGCTTCATCACCGCCATGGGCGCCTCGCTGCGGGAACACCGGGACATGGTCCGCGCCGCCCGACCCGAGTCGCCCCGACGCCGGACGGACTGACCCGATGTGGGATCGGCTGACGTCCACGCTCGCCGGCGCCGCGTTACGGCTGCCGCCGGCGCGAACCCGGCGGATCACCGTCACCCGGGACATCCCGGTGCGGGCCCGCGACGGGGTGAACCTGCGCACCGACCACTACCGCCCCGACCTGATGGACGCGGCCACCGTGCTGATCCGTACCCCGTACGGGCGGGGCGGGCCGATGCGGCTGCTCTGCCGGCTCGCCGCCGAGCGTGGATTCCACGTGGTCATCCAGTCCTGCCGGGGCACCTTCGGCTCCGGCGGGTCCTTCGACCCGTTCGTGTTCGAGCGCGACGACGGGCTGGACACCCTCGACTGGCTGCGCCGGCAGCCGTGGTGGCGCGGTGCGTTCGGCATGTTCGGCGCGAGCTATCAGGGCTTCGTGCAGTGGGCGCTGGCCGCCGACGCGGGTCCGGAGCTGCGGGCAATGGTCGCCGTCGCCACCGCCTCGACCACCCGCGACTCCACCTACGCGGGTGAGTCGTTCGCCCTGGACACGGTGCTGACCTGGGTGGAGCTGCTCCAGGCGCAGACCGTGCCGTGGCTGGCCCGGCAATGGGAGCTCAAACGGGGGCAACCCCGGCTGGCTGCCGCCCTGGCGCACCTACCGCTGGTCGAGGCGGACCGGATCGCCACCGGGGGCACCGTGCCGTTCTTCCAGGAGTGGCTGGAGCACCACACCCCGCAGGCCGACTACTGGCGTACCCGGGTCTTCGACGACCGGCTCGACCGGGTGCGGGCCCCGGTGGCGATGGTCAGCGGGTGGCACGACATCTTCCTCCCCGCCCAGTTACGGGACTACGCTGCCGTGCGCGCCACCGGAGCCCGGCCGCGACTGGTGGTGGGCCCATGGACCCACGGCAGTCCCGGCCTGTTCGTGGCGGCACTGCGCGAGGGGCTCGGCTGGCTCGACGAGCATCTGTTCGACCGCACCGCCGAGCCGGTGGACGAGCCACCGGCACGAGCCGGCCGGGACGCGGGCGTCGGCGCGCCGGTGCGGGTGCACGTGGGTGGTGTCGGCGGCGGGTGGCGTGACCTGCCCGACTGGCCGCCGCCGGCCCGGCCCACCCGCTGGTTTCTGCACCCGGGCTCCGCCCTGCGCACCTCGGCGGCGGTGCCGTCGCCGCCGGACGGCTTCTGGTACGACCCGACCGACCCGACCCCGTCGCTGGGCGGCCCGCTGCTGGTGGCCCAGCGCGCCGGGCCGTTCGACAACCGCCCGGTCGAGGCCCGTCCCGACGTGCTGACCTGGACCACCGACCCGCTGGACAGCGCGGTCGAGGTGATCGGCCCGGTGCGGGCGGAGATCCATCTGCGCAGCGAACTGGCCCATCTGGACGTCTTCGTGCGACTGTGCGACGTGGACCGGCGTGGCCGGTCCTGGAACGTCTGCGACGGGCTGGTGCGGGTCGACCCGCAGCGGTTTCCGCCCGACGCCACCGGCACGGTGGCGGTGCCGGTGGAGATGTGGCCGGCGGCCCACCGGTTCGCCGCCGGGCACCGACTGCGGTTGCAGGTCTCCGGCGGTGCCCATCCCCGCTACGCGCGCAACCCGGGTACCGGCGAGCCGCTCGGCGCTGCCATCACTCTCCGTGGTGGACGGCGGGAGATCTTTCACGATCCCAGACGTCCGTCCGCAGTGGTCCTACCGGTCGTCCACTCTGCCTCACAGCCTGTTCCAAGCTGAATAAAGCGGCTCTGAACTGGGCATTCGTCCAGAAGTGGGGCTATGGTGGGAGTACGCCCGGCGCTGTGCAACAGATGGCCGGGAGCGCTTGTGCAGCCTTCCTATCGCGCACGCGGTGTCACTGCCGTGCCCGGCCCCCGACGAATCGGCAGAGGGGGACTCATGACGCGGGCACCGGCAAACCTGATGGCCGTCCGCAGCTTGCTGCTCAAACACCTCAACCGCGACCCCAACCGGGTACGCGACGAGGACCTGGAACCCAACGAGGTGGGCATCGTCGGCGACGCCAACCACCGTGGGGGCTACCACTGCGGGTCGGACCGGGTCGTCTCGAACGACTACTCGGTGGTCGAGTCGCCCCGGGACCGCAACGGTCTGACCCTGGACGCGGCCGCGCTGGACGTGGGCATGTTCCGGGTCAGCAGCCGCGGTCGCACCCACGACCTGTTCACGTTCTCGACCTGGTGTGTGGCCCAGTGCGTCGCCAACACGGCGGACACCCGGGACATCCGCGAGATCATCTACTCGCCGGACGGCAAGGTGGTGCGGCGCTGGGACCGGCTGGGGCGGCGCAGCACCGGCGACCGTTCCCACCTGTGGCACACCCACTTCAGTTTCTTCCGCGACTCGATCAAGGCGGGACGTGGCCAGACGCCGCTGTTCCGCCGCTATCTGACCACCATCGGACTCATCACGCCGGAGCAGGAGGACCCTGACATGACCCCCGAGGAGCACAACTGGCTCAAGACCGTTCACCGCAACCTCACCGTCCTGGACGGGCGCAACCCGATCGGGCAGACGTACACCCGGACGACCATGGGTGAGGACCACACCGACCCGACGTTCAAGGTCGGGCACCCGACGCTGCGCAGCCTCGGCGCGCAGTTGACCGCATTGCAAGCCGCGGTGGAATCGCTGGCCAGCCGCGACTTCACCGACGAGCAGGCGATCATCAGCGGCGTACTGGCGGGCCTCACGCCCGAGGAGATCGCGGCGGCGATCCCGCCCACCGTCGCCGAGCAGGTCGTGCAGGAGCTCGGCCGACGACTGGCCGCCTGACGGTCCGGCGTGTGGCGGCGGCCGATCCACCGGCCGCCGCCGCCCCGGCACGGGTCACATCGGTCGGACGTTGTCCGCCTGCGGCCCCTTCTGCCCCTGGGTCACGTCGAACTCGACCTTCTGGCCCTCGGTCAGTTCCCGGTAGCCACTGCTCGCGATCGCCGAGTAGTGGACGAAGACGTCCGGGCCGCCACCATCCTGTTCGATGAAGCCGAAGCCCTTTTCCGAGTTGAACCACTTCACGGTGCCGGTTGCCATGCGTTCTCTCTCCCTGTTCCAGGCGGGCGACCGCCCGCTCCACGCCGGTGGCCGCCCGATACCTTCCCGACAGTAACCGGTAGATAGCGGATTTGCCGGGCGAAGCGCCTCAGGGAGTCGACGATGGCGTGAGCCGGGCGGTGGAGAGACGGATCAGGGATGACCCGGAGCACACCACACGCATTGTGGGTAGGAATCCCGATGTCGACACCGGCGGTCAGGCAATAGCGTACGAGGCATGGCGAACCAGTTGGCCCAGGTCGGGGAACTTCCCGTCGCCCTGTTGATGGCGGTGCTCGGGGTGATCATGCTCTTCGACGCGGTTCCGCTGTTCGGTGTCCTCGTCCCCGGCGACGTCGCGATCCTCGCCGCCGTGGCGGTCGGCACCCCGACCACCGGGCTGGCGACCTTCGTCTCCGTGATCGCCGGATGCCTGGCCGGATGGTCCCTGACCTTCCTCGTCGGCCGGCGGTGGGGCTTGGACCTGCGCCGCAGCCGCTTCGGCGACTGGGTCGGCGAGAGCCGCTGGGCCACCGCCGAGGCCATCCTGCGCCGTAACGGCGGACGGCTGGTGTTGGTCGCCCCGTTCCTGCCGGTGTTCAACGCGCTGTTGCCGCTCGCCGCCGGCGGCCTGAACATGTCGTACCGGCGCTTCCTCGGCTTCGCCTCGCTCGGCGCGGGCGCGTGGGCCGGGCTCTACCTGGCGGTGGGCACCGCGTCGCGGTCGCTGGCCGGACTGCTGCCCAGCGGCGCCAGCCCGATGCTGGTCACCATGGTCGGCGGCCTGCTGCTGGCCGCCCTGGTGCTGCTCGGCGTGCGGCGTCGGCTGCGTGAGGTCACACCCTGACCTGCGGACACCGGTCCGGATCCGGCGGCTGCGTATCGAACCCGGACCGGCGTCGGCCGGGTCACCAGCCCCGGGCGCGCCACTCGGCCAGGTGCGGGCGTTCCGCGCCGAGCGTCGAGTCCCGCCCGTGGCCCGGATAGAACCAGGTCTCGTCCGGCAGGCGGCCGAACAGCTTGTGCTCCACATCGTCGATGAGCGCGGCGAAGCGCGCCGGGTCGCTGTCGGTGTTCCCGACGCCGCCCGGGAAGAGGCTGTCGCCGGTCCACAGGTGCGGGGTGCCGGCCGGGTCGCGGTAGAGCAGCGCCACCGAGCCCGGCGTGTGCCCCTTGATGTGGATGACCTCCAGCGTGCAGTCACCCACCGGCACCGTGTCCTCGTCGGCCAGGGTCTGCGCCTCGATCGGCAGGCCCGCCGCGTCGTCGGCGTGCACCAGCGCGCGGGCCCCGGTCGTGGCGACGACCTCCTCCAACCCCACCCAGTGGTCCATGTGCTGGTGGGTGGTGACCACGGTGTTCAGGCCGCCGTCACCGATCAGCTCCAGCAGCCGGGGCGCCTCGTTGGCCGCGTCGATCAGCACCTGCTCGCCGGTGTGCCGACAGCGCAGCAGGTACGCGTTGTTGTCCATCGGACCGACCGACACCTTGGTGATGGTCAGGGCGTCGAGTTCGCGTACGGCCGGCGGGCCGCCGGGGGTGACTTCTCCGCTGTAGGTCATCGCTTCCTAGATCCATTCCGGTGGGCGGGGCAGGTCACCGTCGGGGGTGACGGTCAGGGCGGTGCCGGTGCTGCGGCCGGTCAGCCAGGCGGCGAGTTCCGCGGCCGGACCGGTGACGACGGGCGCCCCCGCGCGCTCGCCCACCACCAGTTCGTGGCCGGCGCCGTCGAAGCGCAGCACCACCGGCGGCGCGTCGTCGCGGCCGGCGAACCCGGTGGACACCTCGTGCAGCAGCCGGTGGCCGAAGGTCGGCGACCAGTCCGCCGGCCGGTACCCGGCGGCCAGGTCGACGTGGTGGACCTCCAGCTCCCGGAGCCGTCCCCAGACCAGTAGGGCGGCCGGCCAGGGGCCTCGCCGGGTCTCGACGGTGGCCGCCCAGGCCGGCACCGGCATCGCCGCGACCGCCTCGGCGAACCGGTCCGCGCTGCGGCGCAGGTCGTCCAGGTGTTCCTCGGGCGGTCGGGACGCGCCTGCCTCGATGTCGGCGTCGCGTGCCTGCGCGCTGGTGTACTGCGGGATCGGCTCGCCGGTGCGTGCCGAGGTGAGCAGGTTGGCGAATCCGTCGGCGTTGCGGCAGAGGTGGGCCAGGACGTGGCCGCGGGTCCAGCCGGGCAGCAGCGACGGTGCAGCCAGGTCGGCGGCGTCGAAACCGGCAGCCGTACGCAGCAGCCGGGCGGTGGCGTCGGTCACGTCACCGGTCAGCAAAAGGGGATCCGTCGTCACGTTCCGACCCTAGCCGTCCGGGCGTGCCGCGTCGCCGGGGAATTCACTTCCGGCGCGGCGTCGCCGGGCCTACCGTCTGCGGTGACTGACGACGCCGGTGTGGAAGAGGTGGCGGTCGAGCATGAGCATCACGTTGACCGCCCTGGGCTGGGATGCCGAACGGGCGGCACACCTTCGACGGATCCGTACCGATCATCGTCTGGGCCGGGTGGCCCGGGTCGACCGTGGGGTCTGCACCGTCCTGACCGAGGCGGGGCCGGTGCGTGCCACCTCGGGTGGGGCGGTGCTGGTCGCCGCCGCCGGTGATCCCACCCGGCTGCCCGCTGTGGGTGACTGGGTGCTGCTCGGGCGCTGGCCCGACGCCCGGGTCACCGTGGAGGCGGTGCTGCCCCGGCGGACCGCGTTGGTCCGGCGGACCGCCGGCAAGGACGCCGGTGATCATCTGCTGGCCGCCAACCTGGACGTGGCCGCCGTGGTCGAGGCGGTGCACCCGGCACCCGACGCCGCCCGCGTCGAGCGGCTGCTGGCACTGGCCCACGAGTCGGGCGCCCGTCCCCTGGTGGTGCTGACCAAGACCGACCTGGCGGCCGACCCGGTCGCGGTGGCGCGGCAGCTCGCGACTCTCGCCCCCGGGGTGCCGGTGCTGCCGGTCAGCGCCGAGCGCGGGACCGGGCTGGAGCCGTTGCGCGCCGAGGTCGGCCCGGGTCGCACCCTCGGCCTGCTGGGGCCTTCCGGTGCGGGCAAGTCGAGCCTGGTCAACGCGCTGGCCGGGGCGACGGTGATGCCCACCCAGGCGATCCGGCGGGTGGACGGCAAGGGCCGGCACACCACCACCTGGCGGGCGTTGGTGCCGCTGCCCGGCGGCGGGGCGGTGGTGGACACCCCCGGGGTTCGGGCGGTCGGCCTGCTGGACGGCGCGGCCGGGCTCGACCGGGCCTTCGGCGACATCGCCGCCCTGGCCGGCGAGTGCCGGTACGGCGACTGCGGGCACGAGGCCGAGCCGGGCTGTGCGGTCCAGGCGGCGCTGCGGGACGGTGAGCTGACCGCCCGGCGCTGGGAGAGCTGGCGGCGGTTGCACCGCGAGATCGCGCACGAGACCCGTCGCCGCGCTGCCCGCCGGAGCCGCCGCCGGGGCAGATTGTCGTAGGGCAGGTCTACAGTTGCCGGGGCGCTTTCTCCGCGCCGGCACAACCGCTGGGGCCACCTCCCAAAACGTGGGGTTCGCTCCGAAAGCGGACAGATCTTCCTTCGACATTCTCACCGGGAGTACACGGACCGTGGCCGACCGTTTGATCATTCGTGGCGCACGCGAGCACAACCTGCGTGACGTCAGCCTCGACCTGCCCCGGGACGCCCTGATCGTGTTCACCGGGCTGTCCGGGTCGGGCAAGTCGAGCCTGGCCTTCGACACGATCTTCGCCGAGGGGCAGCGCCGTTACGTCGAGTCGCTGTCGTCGTACGCGCGGCAGTTCCTCGGTCAGATGGACAAGCCGGACGTCGACTTCATCGAGGGGCTGAGCCCGGCGGTCTCGATCGACCAGAAGTCGACCTCGCGCAACCCGCGCTCGACCGTCGGCACCATCACCGAGGTCTACGACTACCTGCGGCTGCTGTTCGCCCGGGTCGGCGAGCCGCACTGCCCGGTCTGCGGCGAGCGGATCTCCAAGCAGAGCCCGCAACAGATCGTCGACCGGGTCCTGACGATGACCGAGGGCACCCGCTTCATGGTGCTCGCCCCGGTGGTACGCGGCCGCAAGGGCGAATACGTCGACCTCTTCTCCGAGCTCCAGGCCAAGGGGTACGCCCGGGCCCGGGTCGACGGGGTGGTGCACCAGCTCACCGACCCGCCGAAGCTCAAGAAGCAGGAGAAGCACACCATCGAGGTGGTGATCGACCGGCTCAGCGTCAAGCCGAGCGCCAAGCAGCGGCTGACCGACTCGGTCGAGGCGGCGCTCGGTCTCTCCGGCGGTCTGGTGCTGCTGGACTTCGTCGACCTGGCCGAGGACGACCCGGACCGGGAGCGTCGCTACTCCGAGCACCTGGCCTGCCCGAACGACCACCCGCTGGCGATCGAGGACCTGGAGCCCCGGGTCTTCTCCTTCAACGCGCCGTACGGCGCCTGCCCGGAGTGCACCGGCCTGGGCACCAAGAAGGAGGTCGACCCGGAGCTGGTCGTCCCGGACCCGGAGCGCAGCCTGCGCGAGGGCGCGATCCAGCCCTGGGCGACCGGGCACAACCTGGAGTACTTCCTGCGGTTGCTGGAGGCGCTCGGCGAGGCCGAGCACTTCACCGTCGACACCCCGTGGCGAGCGCTGCCGTCGCGGGCGCAGAAGACCATCCTGCACGGCTCCGACGACCAGGTGCACGTGCGCTACCGCAACAAGTACGGCCGGGAGCGCTCGTACTACACCGGTTTCGAGGGCGTGGTGCAGTGGATCGAGCGCCGGCACTCCGACACCGAGTCGGAGTGGTCCCGGGACAAGTACGAGGGGTACATGCGCGACGTGCCCTGCGCGGCCTGCGGCGGTGCCCGGCTCAAGCCGGAGGTGCTCGCCGTCACGCTGGCCGGGCGCAGCATCGCCGAGGTGTGCAACCTGTCCGTCGGTGAGTGCGCCGACCTGCTGGCTGGCATCGAGTTGACCGACCGGCAGAAGCTGATCGCCGAGCGGGTGCTCAAGGAGATCAACGCCCGGCTGCGCTTCCTGCTCGACGTCGGTCTGGACTACCTCTCCCTGGACCGGCCCGCCGGCACCCTCTCCGGTGGCGAGGCGCAGCGCATCCGGCTCGCCACCCAGATCGGCTCCGGACTGGTCGGGGTGCTCTACGTGCTGGACGAGCCGTCGATCGGGCTGCACCAGCGGGACAACCACCGGCTGATCGAGACCCTGGTCCGGCTGCGTGGCCTGGGCAACACGCTGATCGTGGTCGAGCACGACGAGGACACCATCCGCACCGCCGACTGGATCGTGGACATCGGTCCCGGCGCGGGGGAGCACGGCGGGCAGATCGTGCACAGCGGCTCGGTGCCGGAGCTGCTGGCGAACCCGGAGTCGATGACCGGGGCGTACCTGTCGGGTCGCCGGGAGATCCCGATCCCGGCGGGGCGTCGTTCGCAGACGCCGGGGCGGGAGCTGGTGGTGCACGGCGCCCGTGAGCACAACCTGCGCAACCTGACGGTGACCTTTCCGCTCGGCCAGTTGATCGCCGTCACCGGGGTCAGCGGGTCGGGCAAGTCGACCCTGGTCAACGACATTCTCTACGCGGTGCTGGCCAACCAGATCAACGGTGCCCGGCTGGTGCCGGGCCGGCACACCCGGGTCGGCGGGCTGGAGCACGTGGACAAGGTCGTCGGGGTCGACCAGTCACCGATCGGCCGGACGCCCCGCTCGAACCCGGCCACCTACACCGGTGTCTGGGACCACGTGCGCAAGCTGTTCGCCGAGACCACCGAGGCCAAGGTCCGGGGGTACGGGCCGGGTCGGTTCTCGTTCAACGTCAAGGGCGGGCGCTGCGAGGCGTGCTCCGGCGACGGCACCATCAAGATCGAGATGAACTTCCTGCCCGACGTGTACGTGCCGTGCGAGGTCTGCAAGGGCGCCCGGTACAACCGGGAGACCCTGGAGGTGCACTACAAGGGCAAGACCGTCTCCGACGTGCTGGAGATGCCGATCGAGGAGGCGGCCGAGTTCTTCTCCGCCATCCCGGCCATCCACCGGCACCTCAAGACGCTCGTCGACGTGGGCCTGGGCTACGTCCGGCTGGGCCAGCCGGCGCCGACCCTCTCCGGTGGTGAGGCGCAGCGGGTCAAGCTCGCCTCCGAGTTGCAGAAGCGGTCCACCGGGCGGACGGTGTACGTGCTCGACGAGCCGACCACCGGCCTGCACTTCGAGGACATCCGCAAGCTGCTGCTGGTATTGGAGGGGCTGGTCGACAAGGGCAACACGGTGATCACCATCGAGCACAACCTCGATGTGATCAAGAGTGCCGACTGGCTGATCGACATGGGTCCGGAGGGGGGTCACCGGGGCGGCACGGTGCTCGCCACCGGCACCCCGGAGGAGGTCGCCGAGGTGACCGAGAGCCACACCGGGCAATTCCTGCGTTCCGTGCTCAAGCTCGACGGCGCCGCCAAGGGCGCGACGGCGGCCACCACCCGGGCCGCGAAGGCCAACGGTGCGAAGGCCAACGGCACCAAGGCGCGCGGTCGCAAGGCCGCCGCCGCCCGCTGATCCGCAGCCCGGCCGTCGCCCGTGACGGCGGCCGGGCGTACCCGTTGGGATGTGCCCGAGCGGCCGATCGGGTGAACCACCGGGCAGAGTGGTGCGTGTCGTGAGACGTGACCACGGATCATGCACGGTGGTAGCCGAACAGAGAAGCGAGGCGGCATGAGTGACGATCAGGTGCTGGCCGGCCCGGACGCGCGTACCCGACGGAGCCTGCTGACCGGCGTGGGCGCGGTCGGTGCGGCGGTGGTGCGGTCTTCGCCGCGCAGGGCGTGGTGATCACCCAGCCCAGTGCCGGCGAGTTCAAGGGGTTCGACCCGATCTGCACGCACCAGGGCTGCCCGGTGTCGAACGTCGACGGCGGGACGATCAACTGCACCTGCCACGGCAGCAAGTTCTCCATCGAGGACGGCTCGGTCAAGGCCGGCCCGGCGACCACCGGCCTGCCGCCCAAGGAGGTCAAGGTCGACGGGGACCAGATCTCGCTGGCCTGACCGGGGCTCGCGGACACGGGCGCGGCCGGGGCGATCTCGCCCCGGCCGCGCCCGTCTGCGTCACTGCGCGTACGCGGACAGCTCCCACAGTGAGAAGCCGTACGTGGTGGCCCGGGTCAGCCCGTACACCCGCACGTAGCGGGCCTGTTGCGGGGCGAACGTGAGCACGTCGGCGCCGCCGTCGCCGGCCGTGGTCGACCAGACCGTACGCCAGGTGCCGCCGTCGTTGGAGACCTCGATCCGGTACGACCGGGCGTACGCGGACTCCCAGGCCAGGACCACCCGGCCGACCTGCCGCACCGAGCCCAGGTCCACCCGCAGCCACTGGTTGTCCGACCAGGAGCTGGCCCAGCGGGTGTTCAGGTCACCGTCGACGGCGCGGCCGGCGCCGTTGCCGAGCTGGCTGCTGGAGGCGGTCACCGGACGCCCGGTGGCCAGGTTGGTCACCGCGTCGCCGCGCCGGGCCGGGAACGACATCACCTGCTGGTAGGTGGGGCGGTTCTGCCAGGCGATGGTGGCGTGTCTGATTCCGCCCAGCGGGGACTGGACGATCGCGTCCGCGCACCACTGGTCCCCGGCGGCGCAGGTGGCGTCGCCCGGGTAGGTCTGGGCGGCGGGGGTCGTCGACGCGGTCCGGAGCGTGTCCAGCAGCACCTGACGGCACGCGCCCAGGTTGCCGGCGCCGCAGAAGGTCCGCCCGGGGCCACCGGCGACCGGATCACCCAGCACCGCCCGCAGGTCCTTGTCGACGTAGCCCCACCAGCCGTACTGGAACGCCGAGCCCTTGTGGGTCTGCGCGCTGTTCGCCGAGGACGGCAGGTTCGACACGTCGCCCTGCTGCAGGCCGGACGGGGACTCGTTGACCTGCATCGTGTTGATCAGGGACTGGTACAGGTCCGTGCCGAGCTGGTCGCGGAACATGCCCCGCACCAGCAGCGGCCACCAGGCGTCGAAGGTGCGGATCGCCTCGGCGTGCTGGTACGCCTTGGAGCCCTTGGCGGTCTCCACCCGCAGCGCACCCGCCTGCCGCCAGGCCTTCAGTCGGTTGATCTCGGTGGTCAGGGCGCTGTCGGTGACCGGTTGGCTCTCCAACACCCGGATCAGCTCGCCGAGCACCTCGGCGCCGCGCAGGTCGGTCAGCCCGGCCCGCTGCACCAGCTCGGTCAGCGAGGCCCGGTCGAACTTGCGGCCCGCCGAGATGGCCGCCTTCATCGGCTTGTCCAGCAGGTCACCCCGGTGTACGGCGCCGAAGCTGAAGTTGCCGTCGGCGGCGCCGAAGTCCTTGGCCTGCTTGTTGTTCCAGCTGATGTAGTAGTCCTGGTTGATCGACTGCGGGTGCGCCGAGCGCGGCGCGTACCGGGCGGTGCCGGTCGTCGGGTCGAAGTCCTGCCACTCGTAGGCGCGTTCGGCCTTCATCGGCAGGTTCGGGTTGGTGCCGGCGGCCCGCACCGGGTTGAGCCCGGAGTTGAAATACCCCGACTGGGTGGAGTTCACATAGAACCAGTTGAAGGCGAACTCGACGTGGTGCGCGGAGGTGAGGAACGCCTCGGCGGAACCCATCTGGGTCGGGTCGTTGAACATCTGGAAGCCGATGGCCGAGTCGGCCTCGCGCCCGTAGGTGGACCGCAGTTGGGTGAAGGCGTGCGGCACCCCGCCCACCGTCCCGCGCCAACCCACCAGGCCCAGCTTGGTGCGCCAGGCGACCAGCTTGTACGACCCGGCCGCGGTGCCGTCGGCGACGGTCGGGGTCCACCGGTTGACCCGGGACAGTTCCTCCATCGCCAGGCACTGACCCCGGAACAGGTAGTGGTTGCTGGCCAGCGTCGGCGTACCGCCGCCGGGGACGCAGAGCGGCACCGCGTAGGTGTCGGTGATGTCGTGGACGGAGGAGGTGGCGCTCCACGCGTAGTCCTGGCCCCGGCCGAGCAGGACATAGAGGTTGAGCCCGGCGAAGGCGGCCCCCCGGGCGCTGATGCCCGGTCCCTGCAACTCCTGCACCATCAGCAGTTGCGGGGAGAAGTAGCCGGTCTGCGGCCCGAAGACGGCGATCGGGTGGCCGGTGGCGGAGTGGGCGGCGGAGACCACGGCCGCGTTGGACATTCCCCGGTGCGCCGGGTCGATGGTCAACCCGGAGAGCGCGGCGGCCAACTGGGAGCTGCGGTTGGAGGTCGTGGTGGCGGCGGCGGAACCGGTCGGGTCGGTGAAGATCGGCTCGACCCGGGCCGACCCGGCGTCCGGCAGCGCGACGCTGGGCGCGTTCGGCGAGGCGTCACCGTACGGGAAGCTCTGCCCGTCGTGCAGGGTCAGCACGGTCTCCGGGTCGTTCTGTCCCCGGAAGCCGTTCCACACCCGGTCGCCCTCGGTCGCGCCGAACTTGGCCCGCGCGGCGATGCGGACCAGCGCGGACTGCATCTCGGTGCCGCCACCACCGCCGAACAGACCGCCGACCACGCCGGCGATGGCGATCAGGTCGGTCATCACGAACGGCTTCGGGCCACCGGCGTTGGTGATCGCGTCGAGGTGACCGGTCAGCACGTACTCGCCGGGACAGTTGCGGTTGGCCATGCAGGTCTGGATGTAGGCGTTGACCCCGGCGACGTACTCCTGCACGTCGGCGTAGAGCTGCTCGCCGCGGGCCCCGCCCTTGCTGCGCAGCGCGTTCACCTGGGCCTGGAGATCTGCTTCCGTGTACGGGGAGGTGCGCCACACGCTCTGCTCCAGCGCCCGGTTGCCCGGTGCGCCCCCGGCGAACGGGGTCAGCGTGCCCCGGCCGACGTGCCGCAGCAGGTCCATCGTGAAGAGTCGGTCCTCGGCGCCGGCGTAGCCGGCGCCGTACATGGTGCCGCCCCGGGTGGTGCCGGTGATGTGCGGGACACCGTTGGTCCTGTCGCGCACGATCCGCACGTCGGAGCGCGGGGAGTAGTCGCGTTCGACCTGGCTGGGGGCGACGCCGAAGGAGGCGTCCCGGAAGAACGTGCTGACCTGGTCCTCGCGCAGCCCGGCGTAGCCGTAGACCAGGTTGGCGTACGTGTCGAGCTGGTCGGCGGAGTGCCGGGGCAGGGTGCCGAACGCCTGGTTGCCCAGGACTTCGACCAGGGTGGCGTTGCCGTTCTGACCGGGCGGCAGGATCTCCGAGCACTCGCCGAGGCAGTAGTCGTTGCCGGCGAAGGCGCTGGCGACGTTCGCCGCGAGAGTGCCGGCGTCGAGGGCGTCGGGGGTGGCGATGGCGGGGGCGGGGGACGAGACGCCGACGAGTGCGGTGGCGACCGCGACGGCGGCGGTCGCACCGGCGAGCAGCCGGCGGGTGGCGGTGTGACCAGGCATGGCGATCCTCTGTGGACGGGGGACCATCGGACAGGATCATTACATGAAGAACATTCGGTTACTGGATGGTAGGCGGCGGCACCCGAGATTGGAAGGCATCAATCACGACTTCCCGGTACGCCGGCCCCACCCGATCGGGGAAAGGGTCAAGTGGGGATGATCAGGGTTGTCGGAGGTGGCGACTAGTCTCGGAGCGTGGCTGATCCGTCGACCTACCGTCCCGCGCCGGGCACCATCCCCGAGGCGCCG
Source organism: Micromonospora craniellae (assembly GCF_014764405.1). Classification (NCBI taxonomy): domain Bacteria; kingdom Bacillati; phylum Actinomycetota; class Actinomycetes; order Micromonosporales; family Micromonosporaceae; genus Micromonospora; species Micromonospora craniellae. Next base: position 5,421,146 of record NZ_CP061725.1, read on the forward strand.
GGGGTCTACCGCTTCTACGACGGCACCGGCCGGGTGATCTACGTCGGCAAGGCGCGGAACCTGCGCAGTCGGCTCAACTCCTACTTCGGTGACCTCTGGGGCCTGCACCAGCGCACCCAGCAGATGGTCACCACCGCCGAGTCGGTCGACTGGGTCACCGTCGGCACCGAGGTCGAGGCGCTCCAGCTCGAATACCTCTGGATCAAGCAGTACGACCCGAGGTTCAACGTCCGCTACCGCGACGACAAGTCGTACCCGTACCTGGCGGTCACCCTCGACGAGGAGTACCCCCGGTTGCAGGTGATGCGGGGAACCAAGCGCAAGGGGGTGCGCTACTTCGGGCCGTACTCGCACGCCTGGGCGATCCGCGAGACGCTCGACCTGCTGCTGCGGGTCTTCCCGGCGCGGACCTGCTCCGCCGGGGTGTTCAAGCGGGCCGGTCAGGTGGGTCGTCCGTGCCTGCTCGGTTATATCGGCAAGTGCTCGGCGCCCTGCGTCGGCAGCGTCACCGCCGAGCGGCACCGCGAGATCGTCGACGACTTCTGCGACTTCATGGCCGGACGCACCGACACCATGGTGCGCAAGCTGGAACGCGAGATGGCCGAGGCCAGCGAGGCGCTGGAGTTCGAGCGGGCGGCCCGGCTGCGCGACGACGTCGCCGCGTTGCGTCGGGCGATGGAGAAGCAGACCGTGGTGCTCGGCGACGGCACCGACGCCGACGTGGTCGCGTTCGCCGACGACCCGCTGGAAGCCGCGGTGCAGGTCTTCCACGTACGCGGCGGTCGGGTACGCGGCCAGCGCGGCTGGGTGGTGGAGAAGACCGAGGAGCTCACCACCGGCGACCTGGTGCACCACTTCTGCACCCAGGTCTACGGCGGCGAACAGGGCGAGACCGACGTCCCGCGCGAGCTGCTGGTGCCGGAGTTGCCCGCCGACGCCGAGGCCCTCGCCGACTGGCTCTCGAACCACCGGGGCGGCCGGGTGACCCTGCGGGTGCCGCAGCGCGGCGACAAGCGCACCCTGATGGAGACCGTCGAGCGCAACGCGAAGGACGCGTTGGCCCGACACAAGCTCAAGCGGGCCGGCGACCTGACCACCCGGGGCAAGGCGCTCGACGAGATCAGTGACGCGCTCGGCATGCGGACCGCGCCGTTGCGCATCGAGTGCTACGACATCTCGCAGATCCAGGGCACCGACGTGGTCGCCAGCATGGTCGTCTTCGAGGACGGCCTGCCCCGCAAGAGCGAGTACCGCCGGTTCATCATCCGGGGCGCCACCGACGACCTCTCCGCGATGTCCGAGGTGCTGCGCCGCCGCTTCGCCCGCTACCTCGACTCCCGCGCCGAGACCGGCGAGGCGGGCGTGGAGTCCGCCGGTGACGAGCCGGAGGTGGGTGTGTTGGTCGACCCCACCACCGGGCGGCCCCGGAAGTTCGCGTATCCGCCGCAACTGGTGGTGGTCGACGGCGGCGCACCGCAGGTGGCCGCCGCCGCCCAGGCCCTGGTCGAGCTGGGTGTCGACGACGTGGCGCTGTGCGGTCTGGCGAAGCGGCTGGAGGAGGTCTGGCTGCCCGACGACGACTTCCCGGTCATCCTCCCGCGCACCTCGGAGGGGCTCTACCTGCTCCAACGGGTACGCGACGAGGCGCACCGCTTCGCCATCGGCTTCCACCGGCAGCGCCGGTCGAAGCGGATGACCACCTCCGCGCTGGACAGCGTCCCCGGCCTCGGCGAGGTACGCCGCAAGGCGCTGCTGCGCCACTTCGGCTCCCTCAAGCGCCTCTCGGCCGCCACTGTGGACGAGATCACCGAGGTCCCCGGCGTCGGCCGCCGCACCGCCGAGGCGATCCTCACCGCGCTCGGCGGGGGCACGTCGCCCACTGCCGCCGACTGAGGCTCAGCCCACGTGGTCACCCCTCAGGGCGTCCATCGGCGACACGGGTTGATGCGGTTGTCCGAATCCGGTGTGCTGGTGAGCCCACAGAACGACGACCCGCACACCCGCGACAAGAACATCGTCGTGAGCAGCGGCTGGGACGACAGTCCACAGCGTACGGTCAAGGACCTCTCCGCCGTGGTCACCGATGCTGACGGCGAGCCGGTCGCCTGGGAGTACACCGCGAAGTGCCGCTGGTACGAGACCCACGTCAGCCGGCGATCCGGGCAGGGCATGCACGGCTACGCCGGTCAGGTCGTAGTCGTGGACGACGACGAGTTCCCCTGCGGCGGTGAGTTGTACGTCGAGTTCGCAGGCGGAGGCGGCGGCCTCGAAGGCGGCGAGCGAGTTGGCGGGGCGGTCGGTCGCCACCAGCCCGCGGTGTGCAATCGGGGTGTGCGCCAGCCAACTGGACCCGGACGCCACCAGTTCCCTCCCCAAGTTGCCGTTGACGATAGGCCAGGAACGCTACGGCGTAGGGGCCCCGGCGAGCACCCCGAGGATCGGCTCGCCGTACTTGGCCAGCTTGTTCTCGCCGACACCGCTGATCCGCGACAGCTCGGCCAGCGAGGACGGGGCGTCGGCGGCGATCTGCCGCAACGTGGCGTCGTGGAAGATGACGTACGCGGGTACGCCCTGCTCCTTGGCGGTCGCCGCGCGCCAGGCGCGCAGGCGCTCGAACGTGCCGGCGGCCTCGGCTGGCAGCTCCGCGACCACGGTGGCCGCGCCCCGGGGCTTGGCCACCTTCGCCGGACGTGCCGGCTCCCGGCGCATCATCACGGTACGCCGACGGCCGAGCACCTCGGCGCTGGCGTCGGTGAGCGCCAGGGTGCCGTAGTCGCCCTCGACGGCGAGCAGGCCCTCGGCGAGCAATTGGCGTACCACGCCCCGCCACTCCGCCTCGCTCAGATCGTCGCCGATGCCGAAGACGGTGAGTGAGTCGTGCCGGTGTGCGACGATCTTGTCGGTGCTGCGGCCCAGCAGGATGTCGACGCAGTGCCCGGCCCCGAATCGCTGGTTGCGTTCCCGGTCCAGCCGGAACACCGTGGACAGCAGCTTCTGCGCGGCAACCGTGCCGTCCCAGGACTCCGGCGGGGCCAGGCAGGTGTCGCAGTTGCCGCAGTCACCGTCCAGGCGCTGGCCGAAGTAGTCGAGCAGCTGCACCCGGCGGCAGCGCACCGTCTCGCAGAGCGCCAGCATCGCGTCGAGGTGCGCGGCGAGGTTGCGCCGGTGGGCGAGGTCGCCCTCGGAGGTGTCGATCATCTTGCGCTGCTGGACGACGTCCTGGAGCCCGTACGCCAGCCAGGCGGTCGACGGCAGTCCGTCCCGGCCCGCGCGACCGGTCTCCTGGTAGTAACCCTCGACCGACTTGGGCAGGTCGAGGTGGGCGACGAAGCGGACGTCCGGCTTGTCGATGCCCATGCCGAAGGCGATCGTCGCCACCATCACCACGCCGTCGGCGCGCAGGAACCGCTGCTGGTTGGCGGCGCGGGTCGCCGCGTCCAGACCGGCGTGGTACGGCAGCGCGTCGACGCCGTTGGCGACCAGGAACTCAGCCGTCTTCTCCACCGAGGAGCGGGACAGGCAGTAGACGATCCCGGCCTCGCCCGGGTGTTCGTCGCGCAGCAGGGCGAGCAGTTGCTTGCGCGCCTCCCGCTTGGGCACGATCCGGTACTGGATGTTGGGCCGGTCGAAGCTGGCCACGAAGTGCCGCGCCTCGGTCAGGTTGAGTCGGGTGGCGATCTCCGTGCGGGTGGCGCTGGTCGCGGTGGCGGTCAGCGCGATCCGGGGCACGCCCGGCCAGCGCTCGTGCAGCATCGACAGGTTGAGGTAGTCCGGCCGGAAGTCGTGGCCCCACTGCGACACGCAGTGCGCCTCGTCGATGGCGAACAGGCTGATCCGGCCCCGGTCCAGCAGGCTCAACGTGGCCCGGCTGGCCAGCGCCTCCGGGGCGAGGTAGAGCAGGTCGATCTCCCCGGCGACGAACTCCGCCTCGACCAGCCGACGGGTGTCCAGATCCAGCGTGGAGTTCAGGAAACCGGCGCGTACCCCGACGGCGGTCAACGCGTCGACCTGGTCCTGCATCAGCGCGATCAACGGCGAGATCACCACCGCCACGCCGTCACGGACCAGCGCCGGAACCTGGTAGCACAGCGACTTGCCGCCGCCGGTCGGCATCAGCACCAGCGCGTCACCGCCGGCCACCACGTGCTCGATGACCTCCTGCTGGAAACCACGGAACGCGTCGTACCCGAAGACCCGCCGCAGCACGTCGAGCGCCGCTGTCACCTTCTCACCGGCAGGCGCGTCGGAGGTGGCCAGGTCGGTGACGCTCACGTCGGCGGGGGAGACCATCCGAGGATTCTACGAGGCACACCGTTGGCTGTCGGGGCCGCCATTCCCGAATACGTCATCATCTCCCGCATCGGGTGTACGTCACCAGCGCCATACCGCACGTGGCATGACAGTGGTCCGGCGATCATCGGCTCGCGTCGCCGTCGCCCCAGCAGAGCCCGCCGAGGCCGGTCGCGCGGTGGAAGCCGGGGTGGCCGGTGACGTCCATGCAGATCTCGTTGTCCGGGCCTGTCCGACCGCAGAACACCGGCTCGACGTGGTTCCAGGCGTCGGCCCGCGACAGCAGCGCGGCACCCGCAGGCAGTTCGGGCCGGAGGATCGTCAAGCCCTCCGTGTACGTGACCGCGTGTTCCCGAGCCTCCTGCGGGTCGACGGCCAGGTAGGTCAGGTGCAGCGTCCAGCGCCGGGGAAAGCGCCCCGCGTTGGTGGGTGGCCGGTCGTCCGACCGCCGCTCGCGCTCCGTCGTGTACCGGTCGACCAGCGCATCGACGTACGAGGTGAGGGCGCTCGACCTGGTCAACGCGTGCGCGATGGCGGCCCGCTGTCGTTCGGAAACGTCAGCCCCATCGAGTACGGCGGACAGATCCTCCTGGAAGCCGTTGGGTCGCGCGCTCCACCGCCCCCATTGCGACGACCGGTTGTCAGTCATACCCTCTCCTGCCCGTGAGTAGTGAAGCGGTTACAGTAATCCTGGGTCATGTCGGCGAAAAATGCAACGTCTTGTTTTTCGAGGCGACGACTTGATTCAATCATGGCTGTTAGTCAAGAATCGGTGGCTCTGGGTGGAGGTGTGAGCGTGGCGCAGGTGCCGAGCCCGACGATCAGAGCCCGTCGCCTTCGACGGGAACTGCGTCGTCTTCGTGACCGGACAGGTCGCACCGCTGAGGAGGTGGCCAAGCAGCTCGGCTGGCATCGAACGAAGGTCATCCGATTCGAGGTCGGGCATTCGCGGGTGATGGCCAAGGACGTGGAGACGTTGCTCGACCTTTACGGTGCCACCGAGAAGGAACGGGAGACGCTGACCGCGCTGCACCGTCAAGCCCGTCAAAAGGGTTGGTGGAGTGCATACGGTGACGTGTTGCCGGACGACTACGTCGGCTTCGAGGCCGAAGCGGACTCCATCAGCACGTTCCAGAGCCTCTACGTGCCGGGTCTGCTGCAGACCGAAGAGTATGTCCGCGCGATTGTCAGGGCCGGTCGCGGCACCGCCGACCAGGATGAGATCGATCGGCGGGTGGCGGCTCGGCTTGCTCGGAAGGCGCTGCTCGCCAGGGACCAGCCGCCGAGGTTGTGGATCGTCATCGACGAGGCGGCCGTTCGTCGGGTGGTCGGCGGGCCGAAGGTGATGCGCGCGCAGGTCGCACGGTTGGTCGAGGCGTGTGAGCTACCGAGTGTCGAGGTGCAGATCCTGCCCTTCTCGGCTGGCGCCCACGCGGCGATGGGCGGCCCCTTCGCCCTGCTTGACTACGCCGATCCCTTGTTGGACCCAACGGTGGTCTACGTCGACAACGACTCCAGCACCATCCTGTTTGAGGAGGAGAGGCATGTGACTCGATATAGACTCATGTTCGACCACCTCAGGGCCAAGGCGCTCGACCCCGACGAGTCGGTTGCCTTCCTGGGCCGGGTGGCTGACGACTATCCGGTTTGACCTGCATTCACAAGGGGCCGCCCGATGACCACTGACGACCTGAAGTGGCGTAAGAGCAGCCGCAGCAGCGCGAGCGGGTCTGATTGCATCGAGGTGGCCGAGGTGGGTGGCGGGTTGGCGGTGCGGGATTCCAGGGATCCGGTGGGGCCGGTGCTGCGCTTCGAGCGGGCCGCCTGGTCGGCGTTCGTGACCACGCTGCGCGACTGATCAGCCAGCACGCGGATCGTGGCAGTGCAGCTGGTCTCACCCCGGCGTGTCGGCTAGCTGTGGTGCCACGTTGAGGCTGGGTCGCTGGTCTGACCATGACAGTTCCCGTCAGCTGCTCAGTGTGATCGAGGCGCTTTCGCTGGATGCGCCACCCGACGAGGCCCTCGGCCCTCGGTGGCACCCCGGCTCCGCCTGAACGGGAATTGCACGACAGGCCGCCCTCACCCCCCGCCCCGTCGATCATGGAGTTGTGGCGGACGCATTGCCTTGGTAAATGATGTTTTGTGAGCGCCGCAACTCCATGATCGACGGGGGAGGGGCGGGTGTGGCGGGGCAGCAGGGGCGGGGTGGGTGGGTTCAGTAGCTTGGGGGGACGGGGACGCGCTTGGCCCAGCGCACCTCGCCGTCGGCGTCGACGTGGCAGAAGGCCACCACCAGGCGGGACGGGTCGTCCAGCGGCAGTGCCCCGGGATCGAGCCGGAAGACCGCGATCAGGCTGCCGTCGCCGATGGCACGGGTGCCGATCGCGCCGGCGTGCGGCGCGCCGCTCTCCGTACCGTCGGACTCCTCGCGGGCGGCGGTGTCGGCCAGCCAGTCGTACCGGGCGGCCAGCACCTCGTACGCGTCAGCCCAGTTGAAGCCGGTGTCACCGGCGGCGTCCGAGCCACCCTCGGGGCTGAGCGCCCGGGGTGGTGAGTTGCGGTTGTCCAGGACCATGACCTGGTAGGAGCCCTTGCGCGGCGGCCCGGACCAGCGCAGTCGCAGCACCACCGACTGCCGGTCAGGATCGCCGCGGACGCGGTCGGTCGCGTGCGGCCAGCCGAGCGCGGCAGCGGTGCCCGTCACCTGGTCCGGCTCCGGCAGACGGGCCTCGACGGTCACCGCGACCTGGTCGCCGCCGTGTGCCCACTCACGTTCGCGTTCGACGAAGCGGTCCACCGTGGCCAGCACCGCGATCGTGACCGAGACAAGGGCCACCACCCAGCGCAGCCGCGCCCCGTGCCTCCCCATTTCCGGAGGATAACGGCCCCGGGCGTCACGTGCCGTCAGTCAGCCGACACGACCCGTGTAAGGAAGGGACCCTTTCTAACGCCTCGTGTATAGCAGGGGTCCCCTCCTTACACCCCAGGGCGTGCGGGGAGGTGCTGGTGGGCGGGTGCGGCGGTGCGTTCCGTCGGGTCGGGAGCGGCGAGCTAGAGTCGGCGCTTGACCATGCCCGGTCGGCACCGACCGCGGCGCCACGGCTTGGGGGTTGATGGGTGGGCGAGGCGTACACGACCGGTCACCACGGCGGCGTACCCGCTGAGCAGTCCGGGATGGTGGCCGGCGAGACGGACACCACCCTGGTCGTGGTCACCGGCCTCTCCGGTGGCGGGCGCAGCACCGTGGCCCGGGCCCTGGAGAACGTCGGCTTCTACGTGGTGGACAACCTGCCTCAGGCGCTGCTGCTGGACATGGCCGAGCTGGCGGTGAAGGCCGGTGGGGCGGCCCGGCGTACGGCCATGGTGCTGGACGTGCGCTCACGCGCCTTCTCCACCGACCTGGCCGAGGCGATCCGGGAGTTGAAGGAACGCGGCTACGCCCCCCGGGTGGTCTTCGTCGACGCCGACGACGAGGTGCTGATCCGGCGCTTCGAGAGCGTGCGGCGCTCGCATCCGTTGCAGGGTGACGGGCGGCTCGCCGACGGCATCGCCGTCGAGCGGGGACTGTTGGAGGAGGCCCGCGACCAGGCCGACGTGATCATCGACACCAGCCACCTCAATGTCAACCAGCTCCGCCGACGCGTCGAGGAGCTGTTCGGTGCGGAGGACGCGCGGCGGCTGCGACTGACCGTGATCTCGTTCGGCTTCAAGTACGGCCTGCCGCCGGACGCCGACTTCGTGATGGACGCCCGGTTCCTGCCCAACCCGTACTGGGTGCCGGAACTGCGCGAGCACACCGGTCGGGAGGAGGCGGTCAGCGCGTACGTGCTGAGCCAGGCCGGCGCCGACGCGTTCGTGGACGGGTACGCGGACCTGGTCGGCGCCACCACCTCGGGGTTCGAGCGGGAGGGCAAGCGGTATCTGACCGTGGCGATCGGCTGCACCGGCGGCAAGCACCGCAGTGTGGCGATCGCCGAGGAGTTGGCCGCCCGCTTGCGTCGTGCCGGGCTGGCCGCCAACGCACAGCATCGGGATCTGGGGCGGGAATGACGGTGCGGGTGGTGGCCTTCGGGGGTGGACACGGCCTGTCCGTGTCCTTGCGGGCGTTACGTCGCTGCGCCCCCGGACTCGATCTCGACATCACGGCGGTGGTGACCGTCGGTGACGACGGTGGCTCCAGCGGGCGGCTGCGCGCCGAGCGGGGCGGACTACCCCCGGGCGACCTGCGGCAGGCGCTGGTCGCGCTGGCCGGCGACCATCCGGCCACCCGACGCAGCGCCGGGCTGTTCCAGCATCGTTTCGGCCCGGCGACCCGCGGTCTGCCCGGTCGGGGTGACGGGCTGGGCGGGCACGCGGTGGGCAACCTGGTGATCGCCGGGTTGATGGAGCAGCTCGGCGACCCGGTGGCGGCCCTGGAGCACGCCGGGGCGATGCTCGGCGCGGTCGGGCGGGTGCTGCCGATGTCCTGCCAGCCGGTCGACATCGAGGCCCGGGTACGCGGCGCGGACCCCGGCCGCCCGGACGAGGTGTGCACGGTACGCGGCCAGCATCAGGTGGCGGTCACCACCGGCCGGGTCGAGTCGGTGCGACTGACCCCGCAGGCGCCTGCGGCGTGCCCGCAGGCGGTCGCCGCGATCGGCGCCGCCGACTGGCTGATCTTCGGCCCGGGAAGCTGGTACACCAGCGTCCTGCCGCACCTGCTGGTGCCGCAGTTGGCCGCGGCGATCCTGGCCAGCCCGGCCCGGCGGCTGGTCACCCTCAACCTGGCCGCCGAGAAGGAGACGCTCGGTCTCTCCGTCGCCGACCACCTGGCGGCGCTGCGCTGGTATCTGCCGGAACTGACGGTCGACGTCGTGCTCGCCGACGCCAAGGCGGTCGGTGCTCCCGAACCGGTCGACCGTGCGGCAGAATCTCTGGGAGCCCGACTGGTCCTCGCTCCCGTCGCGGTCGATGACAGCACTCCCCGGCATGATCCGGCCGCCCTGGGCGCCGCCCTGGTGCCCGTACTGGGCGCCGATCGTTAGACACGTACGTAATCTCCGGCGACACGCCGGAACGGGTCCGTGAGGGGACGCACAATGGCGATGACGGCTGCGGTCAAGGACGAGCTGAGTCGGGTCGACGTGCCCAAGCCCTGCTGCCGGCGGGCGGAGATGGCCGCGCTGCTGCGGTTCGCCGGTGGGCTGCACATCGTCTCCGGGCGGGTGGTGGTGGAGGCGGAACTCGACACCGGCGCGGTGGCCCGCCGGTTGCGGCGCGAGATCGCCGAGGTCTACGGCTACCCGAGCGAGATCCACGTACTGGCCTCCGGCGGGCTGCGCAAGGGCAGCCACTTCATCGTCCGGGTGGTCAAGGACGGCGAGGCCCTGGCCCGGCAGACCGGTCTTCTGGACGTGCGGGGCCGGCCGGTGCGCGGGCTGCCGCCGCACGTGGTCGCCGCCAACGTCTGCTGCGCGGTGTCCGCCTGGCGGGGGGCCTTCATGGCGCACGGCTCGCTGACCGAGCCGGGCCGTTCCAGCGCCCTGGAGATCACCTGCCCGGGGCCCGAGTCGGCGCTGGCGCTGGTCGGTGCCGCCCGCCGGATCGGCATCACCGCCAAGCAGCGGGAGGTGCGCGGCGTCGACCGGGTGGTGGTCAAGGACGGTGACGCGATCGCCGCGCTGCTCACCCGGGTCGGTGCCCACTCCAGCGTGCTGGCCTGGGAGGAACGCCGGGTCCGCCGCGAGGTGCGGGCGACGGCCAACCGGCTGGCCAACTTCGACGACGCCAACCTGCGGCGTTCGGCGCGGGCGGCGGTGGCCGCCGCCGCCCGGGTGACCCGGGCCCTGGAGATCCTCGCCGACGACGCGCCCGAGCACCTGACCTCGGCCGGCCGGCTGCGGCTGGAGCACCGGCAGGCGTCGCTGGAGGAGTTGGGCGTGCTGGCCGACCCACCGTTGACCAAGGACGCCATCGCCGGGCGGATCCGCCGGCTGCTGGCGCTGGCCGACAAGCGGGCCCGCGACCTGGGCATCCCGGATACCGAAGCGGCCGTCACGCCCGACATGCTCGTGGTCTGATAGGACGGTGGGTCGTCCCGGCGCGGGCGGGCCGGCGAGGCGCGTCCTCGTCGCCGCGCGTCGTCGTGGCGGTGCGGCGTCCGGCGGCGCGGGTGAGGGCAACCACCCGGCGCGGCACGGCTCGCCGGGCTCGGATATGGTCGCTGCGTACGGCAAGGGGGCCGGCACCGGCGCTCCCCGCCGTACCCACCGCCTCGGGGCGGTCAGGTCCCTCGGACCGTGGCGGGGTGGCCGAGATGAACCGTCAACGGCCGGCTCCAACGGTCGGCGCACATCACTTCGCCGGCCGAGGGTCTCCACGCCGGCGAACCAGAACGCGAGGAGATGGGACCTGTGACCATCCGGGTTGGCATCAACGGCTTCGGCCGGATCGGCCGTAACTTCTTCCGGGCAGTGCTGGCGTCCGGCGCTGACGTCGAGGTCGTGGCCGTCAACGACCTGACCGACAACGCGACGCTCGCTCACCTGCTCAAGTACGACAGCATTCTGGGTCGTCTCCCGCACGAGGTCAAGGCCACCGCCGACGAGATCACCGTCGGCGGCAAGACCATCAAGGCGTACGCGGAGCGGGACCCGGCGGCGCTGCCGTGGGGTGACCTGAACGTCGACATCGTCATCGAGTCCACCGGCTTCTTCACCGACGCCACCAAGGCCAAGGCGCACGTCGACGGCGGCGCCAAGAAGGTCATTATCTCGGCGCCGGCCAAGAACGAGGACGTCACCGTGGTGATGGGCGTCAACCAGGACGAGTACGACCCGGCCAAGCACACCGTCATCTCGAACGCCTCCTGCACCACGAACTGCCTCGCGCCGATGGCGAAGGTGCTGCACGACACGTTCGGCATCAAGCAGGGTCTGATGACCACCATCCACGCGTACACCCAGGACCAGAACCTGCAGGACGCGCCGCACTCCGACCTGCGTCGGGCCCGGGCCGCCGCGCTGAACATCGTGCCGACCTCGACCGGTGCCGCGAAGGCGATCGGCCTGGTGCTGCCGGACCTCAAGGGCAAGCTCGACGGGTACGCGCTGCGGGTGCCGATCCCCACCGGCTCGACCACCGACCTCACCGTGACCGTCGGTCGGGAGACCACGGTGGACGAGGTCAACGCCGCGCTGAAGGCCGCCGCCGACGGCCCGCTCAAGGGAATCCTGGTCTACAACGAGGACCCGATCGTGTCGGCCGACATCGTCACCGACCCGGCGTCCTGCATCTTCGACGCGCCGCTGACCAAGGTGATCGGCAACCAGGTCAAGGTCGTCGGCTGGTACGACAACGAGTGGGGCTACTCGAACCGCCTGGTCGACCTGGTGAAGCTGGTCGGTAAGTCGCTGTGAGCATCCGCAACCTCGACGACCTGCTCGCCGAGGGGGTGTCGGGTCGGCGCGTGCTGGTGCGCGCCGACCTGAACGTCCCACTCGACAAGCAGACCGGCCACATCACCGATCATGACTCCGCCTCCGCGCCGCAAGGCGGCGCTCCGGACGGAGTGAGGATCGCCGACGACGGTCGGATCCGGGCGGTGCTGCCGACGCTGGGTGCGCTGGTCTCCGCCGGTGCGAAGGTGGTCGTCTGCTCGCACCTGGGTCGGCCGAAGGGCGCACCGGACCCGCAGTTCAGCCTCGCCCCGGTCGCCGGCCGGCTCGGTGAGCTGCTCGGCGCGCCGGTGCACTTCGCCACCGACACGGTCGGTGAGTCGGCTCAGGCCACCGTGGCGGCGCTCGCCGACGGCGAGGTCGCGCTGCTGGAGAACCTGCGCTTCAACAAGGGCGAGACCAGCAAGGACGACGCTGAGCGTGGCGCCTTCGCCGATCAGCTCGCCGCGTTGGGCGACGCGTACGTCGACGACGCGTTCGGTGCGGTGCACCGCAAGCACGCCAGCGTCTACGACGTACCCGCGCGGCTGCCGCACGTCGCGGGCCGCCTCGTGCTGCGCGAGGTGGAGGTGCTCTCCACGCTCACCTCCTCGCCCGAGCGGCCGTACGTGGTGGTGCTGGGCGGCTCCAAGGTCTCCGACAAGCTCGCCGTGATCGAGGCGTTGCTGCCGACCGTGGACCGGCTGCTCATCGGTGGCGGCATGTGCTTCACGTTCCTCAAGGCGCAGGGTCACGAGGTGGGCACCTCGCTCCTTGAGAAGGACATGGTCGACACCTGCCGCAACCTGCTGGAGCGCGGCGCGGGCAAGATCATGCTCCCGGTCGACGTGGTGGCCGCGGACGCCTTCGCCCCGGACGCCGCGCACGACGTGGTGCCGGCCGACGGCATCCCCAGCCACCGGGTCGGGCTCGACATCGGCCCGGAGACCGTGGCCGGGTTCGCCGCCGCGCTGCGCACCGGCACCCGGACGATCTTCTGGAACGGCCCGATGGGCGTGTTCGAGATGGCCGCGTTCGCCAACGGCACCCGGGGGGTCGCCGAGGCGATCGCCGAGTCCGAGGCGTTCAGCGTGGTCGGTGGCGGCGATTCGGCGGCGGCGGTGCGGTCGCTCGGCCTGGACGAGAAGTCGTTCGGCCACATCTCCACCGGCGGTGGCGCCTCCCTGGAGTACCTGGAGGGCAAGACCCTCCCCGGCATCGCGGCCCTGGAGAACTGACTGATGACGAGCGCTCCCCGCCGGCCGCTGATGGCTGGCAACTGGAAGATGAACCTCAACCACCTAGAGGCGAACCTGCTGGTGCAGAAGCTGGCGGCCAGCCTCACCGAGAAGCAGCTGACCGACGTGGAGACGGTGGTCCTGCCGCCCTTCACCGACCTGCGCACGGTGCAGACCGTCGTGGAGGGGGACAAGCTGCTCATCGGCTACGGCGCGCAGGATCTCTCGGCGCACGCCTCCGGCGCGTACACCGGTGAGATCGCCGGGTCGATGCTGGCGAAGCTGGGCTGCACCTACGTGGTGATCGGGCACTCCGAGCGGCGTGCCTACCACGACGAGGACGACGCGCTGGTCAACGCCAAGGTGCAGGCCGCGCTGGCCAATGCGCTCACCCCGATCCTCTGCGTGGGGGAGGGGCTGGACGTCCGCGAGCAGGGCGGGCACGTGGCGCACTGCGCCGACCAGCTCGACGGGGCCCTCAAGGGGCTCTCCGCCGAGCAGGTCACCAAGGTCGTGGTCGCGTACGAGCCGGTCTGGGCAATCGGCACCGGCAAGACGGCGACCCCGGACGACGCCCAGGAGGTGTGCGGCGCGGTGCGGTCCCGGCTCGCCGAGACCTTCGACCAGGCCACCGCCGACCAGGTCCGGGTCCTCTACGGGGGTTCGGTGAAGTCGTCGAACGTCGCCGCGATCATGGCGCAGCCGGACGTGGACGGTGCCCTGGTGGGCGGCGCCAGCCTGGACGCCGAGGAGTTCGCGAAGATCTGCCGGTTCCCGGAGCACATCTCCGGCTGATCGCTCGCTATCCTTGACTCCGCCCGTCCGCCGGTCGGTGCCGCCGTGCCCGAACTGTCCGGGCGAGGATCGTAACGAGAGGACTGACCCCCGCCATGCCGATCTGGTTCGCCTACACGTTGATCGTGTTGCTGGTCATCACGAGCTTCCTGCTCGTCCTGCTGATTCTGCTGCACCGGGGCAAGGGCGGTGGGATGTCCAGCATGTTCGGCGGTGGGGTCAGCTCCAGCCTGGCCGGGTCGTCGGTGGCCGAGAAGAACCTCGACCGCTACACCGTCCTGGTGGGCATCGTCTGGTTCGCCTGCATCGTCGGGCTCGGGCTCTGGCTCCGGCTCGAAGTCGGCACGGGGGTCTGAGCCGAGCCCTCCAGTCGTACAATCTGCGCGCGGTCCGTCACTCGACGGGCCGCGCGCAGTCCGTTTCACCCGCTGCACCGCGTCGCCCGCCGTCCACCCCTCGACGGCGGTCCCCTCCGACGACAGGAGCGAGCGCCGTGTCGAACGGCAATGTCATCCGGGGCGCCCGGGTCGGGTCCGCGCCCCCACGCCATCCTGAACGCCATCAGCCGGTCCCGTGCCGGTCGGTCAGCTACTGGTGCCGCAACGGGCACCGCACCGACATCCGTCTCGTGGCCGAGGTGCAGGCCCCGCCCACCTGGGACTGCCCGCGTTGCGGTCTGCCGGCCGGTCCGGACGCCCACGACCCGCCCGGCCGGGTCCGAGCCGAGCCACACAAGAGCCACCTGGCGTACGTGAAGGAGCGGCGTACCGAGGCGGAGGGGGAGGCGATCCTCGCCGAGGCCCTCACGGCACTGCGCCGCCAACGCGGCGCCCGCTGAACCCGGTGCCCGCTGAACCCGGTGCCCGCTGAACCCGGTGCCCGCTGAACCCGGTGCCCGCTGAACCCGGCGCCCGCGCTGAATCCGGTCCGGCCGACCACGCCACCGGATGTTAGGAAGGGTCCCCTGCTATGCACGAGGCGTTAGTAGGGGACCCTTCCTTTCACTCAGCGCAGGCTGCGGAAGCGGGCGGGGAGGTCGGCGGCAGCGGCGCGGTCCAACAGCCAGAGAGTGCGGCTGGTGCCCTGGACGCCGGCCGCCGGCACCTGCACCGGCCCGGCACCGGCCAGCGCCATGCCGACCGCCTGAGCCTTGTCGGAGCCGCCGGCCACCAGCCACACCTCTTCGGCGGTGTTGATGGTCGGCAGGGTCAGGGTGATCCGCACCGGCGGCGGCTTGGGGCTGCCCCGGACCGCGCTGACCGGACGGCTCTCGTAGTGCACCGGGTGCTCGGGGAAGACCGAGGCGACGTGCCCGTCCTCGCCGACGCCGAGCATCAGCACGTCGAAGTGGGGCAGGGCAGCGGTGCCGGGCCGGGCGGCCCGGGCCAGCTCGGCCGCGTACCGGGCGGCGGCCTCCTCCGGGTCGGCGCCCGCGTCCGACGGCGGCATCGGGTGGATCCGGTCCGGGACGACCGGCAGCGCGTCGAGCAGCGCGGCGCGGGCCTGCGTCTCGTTGCGGTCCGGATCGCCGGCCGGCAGGAACCGTTCGTCGCCCCACCAGAAATCCACCCGGGACCAGTCCACCGCGTCCTTGGCCGGCAGGGCGCCGACCGCCCGGTAGACCGCCGCGGCGATCCGTCCGCCGGTGAGCACCACCGCCGCCTGGCCCCGTTCGGCCTGCGCGTCGAGCAGCTTCACCACCAACCGCGCCGCGACCGCCTGCGCCAGCAGATCCGCGTCGGCGTGTACGGCGACACTCGCCTCACTCATGCTGTCCTTCCGCGACCGCACGGCGGTCGGTGTCGTGGTGGGATTCCCGGGCCGGACGGTCAGGAAACGGTGCTGGTGGAGTTGTGCGCGGTGACGCCCGCCTCGGCCCGCCGGGCGGTGCTCGGGTCCTTCCAGACGTGCACCCGCTGGCCGGAGCGCCGGTCCAGGTTGGTCAGCCCGGCGAAGGCACCGAGCGCCTCGGCGTACACCTGGTCGGAGCCGAGCCGGCGCAGCTCCTCGGCCAGTTCGTCGCCGAGCGGCCGACGCACCAGCGGCAGCAGCCGGTCCTCCTGGCCGGTGCGCCGGAAGACGGCCATGCTGTCGTCCCGGGTCAGCGTCAACTCGTCGCCGTTGGCGCAGCGCAGCTGCACCTCGCGCATCCGGGGGAACTCCTTGGTCCGCTCCCAGCGCGGCTTGATGCCCAGCCGGCTGCGCAGCCAGCCACGCATCAGCGCGGCCGTCGGATCGGTCGGCGGTGCGACCACCGCAGCCTCGGTGAGCTGCGCCTCGGTGGTGTCGAAGGCGCCGGCGACGAGGGTGCGCCACGGGGTGATCCGGGTCCAGGCGAGGTCGGTGTCGCCGGGCGCGTAGTCGCGGGCACGTTGCCGTAGTGCCTCGATCGGGTCGGCGGCCTGGGCGGTGTCGGTGATCCGCCGGTCGGCGACCACGCCGAGGAAGTCGGTGGCGATCTCGTCCGGCGGTTCGCCGTGCCACCAGGTGACCACGGGTACGTCCGGCACCAGCAGCGGCATCACCACCGACTCGGCGTGCAGCGCCAGGCGGCCGTACATCCGCATCACCACGGCCTCGCACGGGCCCAGCCGGCCACCGACGACGATCTCCGCGTCGAGGCGGTTGCGGTCCCGGTCGACGTCGGAGCGGACCACCACCAGCAGCCGGCACGGGTGCGCGGCGGCGGCGATGGTGGCCGCCGCCTCCGCCTCGCGGACGCGCTTCTCGTCCACCACCACGATCAGCGTCAGGGCCATGCCGCTGGCCACCCCACCGGCATTGCGTCGTTCGGCGGCGAGCGCCTTCACCACCTCGTTGCCGGTGGTGTCCCACAATCCGATCAACGGAGCCTCCTGGTTCGCTCGCGGTGCCCGGTCACGCCCGCCGCCAGGCGCGGCCTTCGCGGGCCAGCATCTCGTCGGCGGCCCGGGGACCCCATTCACCGGACCGGTACGGCTCGGGCTTGGTGCCCTCCCAGGCGTGTACCAGCGGGTCCACCACGGCCCAGCTCTGCTCCACCTCGGCGGCGTCCGGGAACAGCGTCCGGTCGCCGATCAGCACGTCCAGCACCAGACGCTCGTACGCCTCCGGGCTGGACTCGGTGAACGCCTCGCCGTACTGGAAGTCCATCGCGATGTCGCGGACCTCCATCGTGGTCCCCGGCACCTTGGAGCCGAACTTGAGCACCACGCCCTCGTCCGGCTGGACCCGGATGACGAGCTGGTTGTTGCCGAGCATCTCCATGTCGGCCGGGTTGAACGGCAGGTGCGGGGCCCGCTTGAAGATCACCGCGACCTCGGTGACCCGCCGGGGGAGTCGCTTGGCGGCCCGGATGTAGAACGGCACCTCGGCCCAGCGGCGGTTCTGGATGCCCAGCCGCACGGCGACGTACGTCTCGGTGGTCGAGGTCTGCGGGACGCCGTCCTCCTCCAGGTATCCCCTGGCCCGCTGGCCGCCGACCCAACCGGGCAGGTACTGCCCGCGTACGGTGCCCTCGGCGATGTCGCGCGGCAGGGTGATCGCCTTGAGCACCTTGAGCTTCTCGGCCCGGATCTCGTCGGCGTCGAAGCTGGTCGGCTCCTCCATCGCGACCAGGGCGAGCAGTTGCAGGAGGTGGTTCTGCAGCACGTCACGGGCGGTGCCGACGGAGTCGTAGAAGCCGGCCCGGGAGCCGATGCCGACGTCCTCGGCCATGGTGATCTGCACCGAGTCGACGTACTGCGAGTTCCACAGCGGCTCGAAGAGGCTGTTCGCGAACCGCAGCGCGAGGATGTTCTGGACCGTCTCCTTGCCCAGGTAGTGGTCGATGCGGAAGACGTCCTGCCGGGTGAACACGTCGTCGACCAGGTCGTTGAGCGCCTTGGCCGAGGGCAGGTCGTGCCCGAACGGCTTCTCCACCACGACCCGCCGCCAGCCGCCGCACTTCTCGTTGTCGGCCATGCCGGTGCGGGCGAGTTGCTTGAGGACCACCGGGAAGGCCGCCGGGGGGATGGAGAAGTAGAACGCCGCGTTGCCGTGGATGCCGTGGCTGTCGCGCAGCCCCTCCAGGCAGGCGGCGAGGTTGTCGAACGCGGTGTCGTCGTCGAAGGAGCCGCCGACGAACTTGATGTTGTGCTCCAGCCGCGACCAGACCTCCTCCCGCCACGGGGTGCGGGAGTGCGCCTTGGCCGCCTCGCAGGCCAGCGACGCGAAGTCGCTGTCGCTCCAGTCCCGCCGGGCGAAGCCGACGACCACGAAACCGGGTGGCAGCAGCCCCCGGTTGGCGAGGTCGTAGACCGCGGGCAGCAGCTTCTTCTGGGCCAGGTCACCGGTGACTCCGAAGATCACCAGAGCGCACGGCTCCGGGATCCGCGGCAGCCGCCGGTCCTGCGGGTCGCGCAGCGGGTTCACGCCGCCTCCTCGCTCCGCTCGTCCACGTCGTTCATCGTCATGCCCGCAGCGACCCGACCGCGTCGATCAACCGGGTCAGGCCCGCCGACCGCTCAGTCAGGTGCAGGTGCAGCATCGGGCGTCCACGACCGGCCAGGGCCCGCCGGTCGCCGGCGGCCTGCGCCGCCTGTAGTTCCCCGAAGGTGTACGGCTTGCCGGGCACCGGCAGATCAACTTTGACCGTACCGGTTATCTGAAGAAAACTACCCACCTGGGGACCGCCCTTGTGGTACTGCCCGGTGGAGTGCAGGTAGCGGGGTCCCCAACCGAAGGTGACCGGTCGCCGGGTCAGCGCGGCCAGCAGCGGGCGCAGCCGTGCGGCGGCGGCCTCGGCGTGCGGGTCGAGATAGGCGGTGACCGCCAGGTAGCCGTGGTCGCCGAGCCCGGCCAGCAGGTGGCGCAGGGCGTCGGGCAGGTCGTCCGGGGTGCCGGACGGGGCGTACACCTCGATCACGCCGGTGGTGGACGACGGCGTCGGCACCGGCGGCGGGTCGGCCAGGATCGCCTCGGTGTGCCGGGCGGATTCGGCCGTGTCGGGACGGTCGGACGGGTCGACGCCGAGCACGGTGGCGGCGACGGCGGCGGCGTACTCCCAGGCCAGGAAGTGGGCGCCGAGTGGGCCGTTGACCGCGACGTCGGGCGTCACGCCGCCCACGGGCACCGCCCCGGCGGCCAGCGCGCCGCCGTAGCTGACGGTGAGGACGTCCGGGCCGGTCAGGCCGGGGCCGTCCGGTGACTCGACCACCACCGGCAGGACGCCCTGACCGTCCTTGCCGGTGGACCCGGCGAGCAGGTGCTCCACCCAGTCGCCCAGCCCCTCGACGCCGGTGCCGTCGCCGACCAGCGCGACCGTGTCCCGGCCCGACGTCGCGGCGGCGGCCAGCGCGGCACCGAGCGCCAGGGCGGGATTGTCCTGCGGGCGTGGCAGCGAGGCCGCGAACGCGTCGGCCTGGTCGAGCAGGTCGGCCACCGGCACACCGGCCAGCGCGCACGGCACCAGCCCGTACGTGCTCAGCGCCGAGGAGCGTCCGCCCACCGGCGCGTCGGCGGGCACGGTGATCGCGCTCCACTCGGCGGTGGCCGCCGCCAGCGGCGAGCCCGGCTCGGTGACCACCACGAGGTGCCGCCCCGCCTCGGCCTCGCTCAGCCCCGCGTCGAGGAAGGCCCGCCGGTAGGCGCGTCGAATGCTGTCGACCTCCGGGGTCACCTCGGCGCTGCCGATCAGGACGACCACGGTGCGCGTCAGCCGGTCCTCCAGGGTGGCCCGGACCCGCCCGGGATCGGTGGTGTCGAGCACGGTCAGCGGATGACCGGTGGTGCGGGCGAGAGCCTGCGACGCGAGCGGCGACCCGCCCGTGCCGAGGAGCACCACGTGGTCGAGGTCGGCCAGTTCCGCCGCCAGTTCGGCGAGCCGGGGGAGTAGCCCGGCCCCGCTTCCGGGCCGACCGGCCGCCGTCCGGAGGTCCCACAGTGGTGGGTTCTGGGCGGCCAACCGGCCTGGCACGTCTGCGTCGACCAGGGCCTGCCGGGTGGAGGCCGGCGTGCTGCCGTCCACGGCCCGCGCGCCGTGCACGGCCAGACCTCCCGCCGTCTCGGCGGGTGCGGCCAGCAGGTCATCCACGCCGCCACCCCGGCGGGGCGGCGGCGTGGATGACGCCCGGTCGCAGGGTCATGCATTGCCTCCGGCGCGCGCGGCGGCGTCGGCGTTGTCCCGGGCGGCGTCGCTCGGGTGGCCGCTGCCCTGCCCGGCGGCGTCGAGCGACTTGCGGACGCCGTCGAGCAGTTCGTTCCAGCTCGCCTCGAACTTCTCGACGCCCTCGCGCTCCAGCGTGTCGATCACGTCGGCCAGGTCCACACCGACATCGAGGAGGTCGGCGAAGACCTGCCGCGCGTCGTCGTACGCGCCGGTGACGGTGTCCGGCCGGGTCTCCCCGTGTCCGGCGTAGGCCTGGATGACCGACTCCGGCATGGTGTTGACCGTGCCCGGCGCGATCAGCTCCTCGACGTAGATGACGTCCCGGTAGTCCGGGTTCTTGGTCGAGGTGGAGGCCCACAACGGACGCTGCGGGTGCGCCCCGGCGGCGGCCAACGCCTGCCACCGGTCGCCGGAGAAGACCTCGGCGTACCGCTCGTAGGCCAGCCGGGCGTTGGCCACCGCCGCCTTGCCGCGCAGTGCCTTGGCCTGCTCCGAGCCGAGCTTCTCCAGCCGCTTGTCGACCTCGCTGTCGACCCGCGAGACGAAGAACGAGGCCACCGACGTGATGGTGGTCAGGTCGTGCCCGTTCGCCCGGGCCTGCTCCAGGCCGGCGAGGAACGCCTCCATCACCTGCGAGTAGCGGTCCAGCCCGAAGATCAGCGTCACGTTGACGCTGATCCCCTCGGCGAGCGCGGCGGTGATCGCCGGCAGGCCGTCCTCGGTCGCCGGAATCTTGATGAACAGGTTGGGCCGGTCGACCAGCCACCACAGCGCCTTGGCCTCGGCGACCGTCTTCGCGCTCTCGTGGGCCAGGCGCGGGTCCACCTCGATGGACACCCGCCCGTCGACGCCGCCGCTGGCGTCGTAGGACGGGCGCATCACGTCGCAGGCCCACCGCACGTCGTACGTGGTGAGCATGCGGACGGCCTCTTCCACCTCGATGCCCCGGGTGGCCAGGTCGCGAAGCTGCCAGTCGTACTCGTCGGCGTCGCTCAACGCCTTCGCGAAGATCGTCGGGTTGGTGGTCACCCCGACCACGTGCTTCTCCCGGCGGAGCTGGTCGAGTCCGCCGGAGCTCAGCCGCACCCGGGAAAGGTCGTCGAGCCAGATCGCCACGTGTGCGGCGGAGAGTTCACCCAGCCTGTCGGTCGTCATGTACGTGCTCCCCTCAGTTGCCGGTCGTGAAACCGGTGATGTCACCGACGCGGGTCAGCGCCGCGTGCGCGGCGGCGACGATCCGGTCGGGGGTGAAGCCGAACTGTTCGAAGAGCACCGAGTGCGGGGCGCTCGCGCCGTAGTGCTCCAGGCTGACGCTCTCACCGCAGTCGCCGACGATGGCCTGCCAGGACATCGCGATGCCCGCCTCCACGCTCACCCGGGCTTTTACCCCGCGCGGCAGCACCGACTCCCGGTACGCCTCGTCCTGCGCGAAGAACCACTCCTGGCAGGGCATCGAGACGACCCGGGTGGGGGTGCCGTCGGCCTCCAGCCGCTCCCGCGCGGTCAGGCAGAGCTGCACCTCGGAACCGGTGCCGACGATGATCACCTGAGGCTTGCCGTTGCTGGCCTCGGCCAGCACGTAGCCGCCCTTGGCGACCCCCTCGGCCCCGGCGAGCTGCGAGCGGTCCAGCGTGGGCAGCGCCTGCCGGCTCAGCGCCAGCGCGGTCGGGCGGTCGGTGTGCTCCAGGGCCTGCCGCCAGGCCCACGCCGTCTCGTTGGCGTCGGCCGGCCGGACCACGTCCAGACCGGGGATGGCCCGCAGCGCGGTCAGGTGCTCCACCGGCTGGTGGGTCGGACCGTCCTCGCCGAGACCGATCGAGTCGTGCGTCCAGACGTAGACCACCGGCAGCTTCATCAGCGCGGCCAGTCGGACGGCGGGGCGCATGTAGTCGCTGAACACCAGGAACGTGCCGCCGTACGGGCGGGTGCCGCCGTGCAGGGCGATGCCGTTGAGGATGGCGCCCATGGCGTGCTCGCGGATGCCGAAGTGCAGCGTCCGGCCGTACTCGTGGCCGGGGAACTCCTTGGTCGCGTACTGGCTGGGCACGAAGGAGGGCTCGCCCTTCATCGTGGTGTTGTTGCTCTCCGCCAGGTCGGCGGAGCCGCCCCAGAGCTCGGGCAGCACCGGTGCGAGCGCGGCGAGCACCTTGCCGGAGGCAGCCCGGGTGGCGACGCCCTTGGCGTCGGCGGGGAACTCCGGCAGCGCCTCGGTCCAGCCCTCGGGCAGGACCCGCCCGGCCATCCGGTCGTACAGGGCGCGGCGCTCCGGGTTGGCCTCGGACCAGGTCCCGAAGGCGGTGGTCCACTCCTGCTGGACGGCGTCGCCGCGACCGAGCGTCCCGCGGGTGTGGGTGAGCACCTCCTCGGAGACCTCGAACGAACCGGCCGGGTCGAAGCCGAGGATCTCCTTGGTGGCGGCCACCTCGTCGGCGCCCAGGGCCGAGCCGTGGATCTTGCCGGTGTTCTGCTTGTTCGGTGCGGGCCAGCCGATGATGGTGCGCAGCCCGATGAACGACGGGCGACCGGTCTCGGCCTTGGCGGCCAGTAGCGCCTGGTACAGCTCCTCGACGTTCTCGTGGTAGTCGCCCTGGTCGGCGTCGCCGGTACGCCAGTCGACCGTCTGCACGTGCCAGCCGTACGCCGCGTAGCGGGCCGCGACGTCCTCGCTCATCGCGATGCGGGTGTCGTCCTCGATCGAGATCTCGTTGTCGTCGTAGATCAGGCAGAGGTTGCCCAGCTGCTGGTGCCCGGCCAGGGCGCTGGCCTCGTGGCTGATGCCCTCCTCGATGTCGCCGTCCGAGGCGATGCACCAGATGTGGTGGTCGAAGACCGACTCACCCGGCTCGGCCTCCGGGTCGAACAGGCCACGCTCCCGGCGCGCCGCCATCGCCATGCCGACGGCGTTGCCCAGGCCCTGCCCGAGTGGACCGGTGGTGGTCTCCACGCCCGGCGTGTGCCCGTGCTCGGGGTGACCGGGAGTGAGCGAGCCCCACTGCCGCAGCGACTTGAGGTCGTCCAGGCTCAGCGGGTAGCCGGCGAGGAAGAGCTGGATGTAGAGCGTCAGGCTGGAGTGACCGGCGGAGAGCACGAAGCGGTCCCGGCCGGGCCAGTTCGGGTCGGCGGGGTTGTGTCGCATCACCCGGTTGAACAGCAGGTACGCCGCAGGGGCGAGGCTCATCGCGGTGCCCGGGTGGCCATTGCCGGATTTCTCCACGGCATCCATGGCCAGGACGCGGACGGTGTCCACGGCACGGCGGTCGAGGTCGGACCAGTCAAGTGCGGGGTGCGCAGGTCGGTTGGCAGCCACGGTGGTTTGTGCTCCTCGGCGAGATGGGCGGAACCCTCACAGGTGACCCTATCGAGCGCGGCTAAACGTGCGCCCGAGGATCTCAGCATGCTGGTCTGTACGTTTCCGTTCCGCGTGGCGGTTCAGTCGCCGGTGTGACGGCCCGCACCGTAACCGGGTCGCCCGGGCAGCCAAAACGACAACGCGTAGTGTGTGGGGCGGTGTGTGGACCCGGGCCGGGTCCCGCCGCCTCGACCTCCCCTGCCGACGCCGGAAGGTGGCAATCCGTGAGCATGATCACCGAGCGCCCCGTCAGCAACCCTGCCGGGCAGACGCCGGTGCGTGCCACGGAGGAGGTGCCGGTCCGCTCCCGCGACCTGCGGGCGGTGGTGGCGGCGTACGTGACGCTGACCAAGCCGCGGATCGTGGAGCTGCTGCTGGTCACCACGGTGCCGGCGATGATGCTCGCGCACGGCGGGATGCCGTCGCTGTGGCTGGTCGCCGTGGTGCTGGTCGGCGGGTCGCTCGCGGCCGGTGCGGCCAGCGTCCTGAACTGCTACATCGACCGGGACATCGACCAGGTGATGCGGCGCACCAAGCGTCGGCCGTTGCCGGCGCACACGGTGACGCCGCGTAACGCACTGGTCTTCGGTCTGGCGCTGGCGGTGGTCTCGGTCGCGCTGATGGCGGTGTTCACCAACCTGCTCGCCGCCGGGCTGACGCTCGCCGCCATCGTCTACTACGACGTGGTCTACACGCTCTGGCTCAAGCGGACCACGGCGGCGAACACCTTCTGGGGCGGTGCGTGCGGGGCCGCCCCGGTGCTGATCGGCTGGGCGGCGGTGACCGGGTCGCTGTCGCCGATCGCCTGGGCGCTGTTCGCGGTGGTCTTCTTCTGGCAGATGCCGCACTTCTACCCGCTGGCGATGAAGTACAAGGACGACTACGCCCGGGCGGGCATCCCGATGCTGCCGGTGGTGGCGTCGGTGCGGCGGGTCAACACCGAGATCGTGCTGTTCGCCTGGCTCACGGTGCTGACCTCGCTGGCCGTCTGGGCGTTGGGCCTGAGCCCGATCTACGGCGTGCCCACGCTGGTGGTGGGCGCGATCTTCCTGGTCGAGGCGCACAAGTTGGCCGGTCGGGCCAGCCGGGGGGAGCCGGTCAAGCCGATGCGGCTGTTCCACTGGTCCACGACCTACCTGACAATCGTCTTCGCCGCCGCCGCGCTGGACGCCCTGATCTGAAGTAAGGAAGGGGCCCTTCCTAACGCCTGGTGCATAGGAAGGGCCCCTTCCTAACAACCGGGCCAGAGTGAACGAATGCGATTTGTCTGCTTTGTCGCTCTATGTCAACCTGACAGGAGATGAGTCCGACCCGCTCAGGGGTGGAATGGTTGGCAGCGCTATGCGGTACCCATTAGGTTTATTTTGTCCGGATAAAAGCGGGCGAAAAGCCTTTGGTCTTCCTTAAACCTGCGGGTAATCGGTATCACAAAAGCTTGATGGTTCTCGCCCTTTCGCTTGCATCTCTGCTTAGGCTTCGCGTTATGGCAGATGGTTCCGATACGACGCTGACGGCTGACCAGACCGCCTCCGGCGTGGCCCCGAGCGGGCTGGTCGCGGGTATCAAGTCGTTCGCCGCCGGACACGGCGGGGCGAAGGCGGTCATCGAGTACGTCGGCAAGCGCGGGGCGCGTATCGTTCTGGTGGGTTCGGACGGTGCGTGGGGCGACCAGTTCGCGGAGGACACGGGCGTCGCCCGGGAAGCCTGCGCGGCGGCCGGGGTCGCCGTGGAGAACGCCTGGGAGCGGGAGTTGATGGACCAGATGCGGCCCAGCAACGACCTCTGGCGTTCGATGGCCCGCCGCACCATGGCCCGATAGACAAAACGCACCTCGGATAGATAGAGATAGATTGAACAACCACCACCAGTCGACCCGGGGGAAACCCCGGGTCGCTCTCGTCACCTGTACCGAACTGGCCGATCTCGAGCCGGACGACCGTCTCGTGATCGCCCCGCTCGCCGACCGTGGGGTCATCGCCGAGCCGGTCGTCTGGGACGACCCGGCCGTCGACTGGTCCGGGTACGACCTGGCGATGCTCCGTTCGCCCTGGGACTACATGTTCCGGCGCGACGAGTTCGTCGCCTGGGCGGCCCGGGTGCCACGGCTGGCCAACCCGGCCGACGTGGTGCGCTGGAACACCGACAAGCGCTACCTCGACGAGTTGTCCGCCGCCGGTGTGCCGACGGTGCCCACCGCCTGGGTGGACCCCGGCGAACAGTGGCGGCCCCCCGCCGACGAGGGCGAGTACGTCGTCAAGCCGTCGGTCAGCGCGGGCAGCCAGGACACCGGCCGCTACGACCTGGCCGACCCGGAACACCGGGAACTCGCGGCGGCCCACGTACGCCGACTGGGCGCGGCCGGCCGGGTCGCCATGATCCAGCCGTACCTGAGCGCGGTCGACGCGGCTGGCGAGACCGCGCTGCTCTTCTTCGCCGGGCCGGACGGGCCGGCGTTCAGCCACGCCATCCGCAAGGGGCCGATGCTGGCCGGGCCCGATCTCGGGGTGGGCGGGCTGTACAAGGCCGAGGACATCACTCCGCGTACCGCCGGGGCCGACGAGCTCGCGGTGGCGCAGCGGACCCTCGCGGCCGTGCCCGGCGGGCCGGGGCGCCTGCTCTACGCCCGGGTGGACCTGATCCCGGGCCCGGACGGGGCGCCCGTGCTGGTGGAGCTGGAGCTGACCGAGCCGTCGCTGTTCCTCGGGCACGCCGACGGGGCCGCCGAGCGTCTCGCGGACGCCATTCTCACCCGGATGGCCTGATCGTCGGAGTTCCGGCCGGGATCGTCCCCGGCCGGAACCGCTCGCCGCTGCCTCAGGCGTGCGCGGGTACCGGCTCCTCGGCAGAGGTGGCGCTCTCGTCCGGCGTCGGTTCGACGGGTCGGCGTTCCCGGATCGACCAGAGCACCGCCAGCGTCGACAGCCAGACCAGGCAGGAGCCGAGCATGTGCGCGCCGACCAGCAGCACCGGGAGGTTGGTGAGGTACTGCACGAAGCCGATCACACCCTGGGACAGCTCGACCACGAGCAGCATCCCGGCGGCCCGCACGGCGCGGGCCGGGGCGCCGACCGCGCGGAGCGCCAGCCAGAGGCCGACGCTCAGGCCGATCAGCAGGAAGACCAGGTCGGCGTGCACCTGGGAGATGGTCTGCGGATCGAGGCCGTTGCGGACGGCGTCGGCGTCGCCCGCGTGCGGGCCGCTGCCGGTGACCGCGACGCCGACCACGATCACGGCGGCGCTGACCACCACGGTCAGCCAGGTCAAGTTCCGCAGCGCGGACGGCACCACCGGCGCCTTCGGCCCCTCCGGCTCGGCCACCCGACGCCACAGGGCGTACGCGACGAGCAGCAGCAGCATCGAGACCACGAAGTGGATGCCGACGACCGAGGGGTGCAACTGGGTGCGGACGGTGATCCCGCCGATCACCGCCTGCGCCACGATGCCGAGGACCACCGCCAGGGCCAGCGGCACCGCCCCACGGCGACGCGGCCGGTGCGCCAGCGCGGCCAGCAGGGTGGCGCCCGCGATGAACACCAGCACGAAGGTGAGCAGCCGGTTGCCGAACTCGATCACCCCGTGCACGCCCATCTCGGCGGTGGTGGTGTAGGAGTCGTCGGTGCACCGGGGCCAGGTGGGGCAGCCGAGCCCCGAGGCGGTGAGCCGGACCGCCCCGCCGGTGACGACGATCACCGTGTTCGCGACGATGTTGGCGTACGCGAGTCGGCGCAGCAGGGTGGTGGAGACCGGGAACCGGGCGGGTCGCTTCACGGAGCGAATCCTACGCACCGTAGTTGACGCCGATCGGGTGACTCCGCCCGCGTGGTGGGCCGGCTCACCGGACCCCGCGTTTGCAGGCACCCGGCGAATTACGTAACGTGGGCGTTGTGAAAAAGGCGGCAGGGCTCCCCGGGCACCCGCCGGCAGCCGGTTCGGCTGCCGGCGGCCCGGTGCCGCCCGCCCCGGAGGCGCCCGCCGCCGACCTGTCGACCCGGGACCGGGTCACCCAGTTGCTGCTGGAACGTCGCACCGCCACCGCCGCCCAGCTCGGCGACGCGCTGGGGCTCAGCCCGGCGGCGATCCGCCGGCACCTGGACGCGATGCTCGCCGACGGTGACGTGGTGGCCCGCGAGCAGACCGTACGCGGACACCGTGGGCGAGGCCGCCCGGCCAAGGTGTTCCTGCTGACCGACGCGGCACGCAGCCGCTGCGGCACCCACCACTACGACAACATGGCCACCGAGGCGCTGCGGTGGATCGCGCGTACCGGCGGCGCCCGTGCGGTGGAGGACTTCGCCGCCGAGCAGGTGGCCGCGCTGGAGGCGCGTTGCCGGGCCGCCCTGGCCGACGCCGGGGACGACCCGATGGCCCGTGCCGAGGCACTCGCCACGGCGTTGACCGCTGAGGGATACGCTGCCAGTGCGTCCACGATCGCTTCCGGCGGCCAGCTCTGCCAGCACCACTGCCCGGTGGCGCACGTGGCCGCCGAGTTCCCGGCGTTGTGCGAGGCCGAGACCACGGTGATCTCTCGCCTGGTCGGCACCCACGTGCAGCGTCTGGCCACCATCGCGCACGGCGACGGGGTGTGCACCACGCACATCCCGGGCTCGTCGCCTGCCCAGTCCGGTAAGACCGTCACCACTGTGAGGACAGATAGATGACCGAGCAGATCGTCCAGCCCCTGACCCAGGAGGAGCAGCTCGCCGCCCTGGGCAACTACGAGTACGGCTGGGCCGACCCGGACGTCGCCGGAGCGGTCGCCCAGCGTGGCCTCAGCGAGGCGGTGGTGCGGGACATCTCGGCCAAGAAGAACGAGCCCGCGTGGATGCTCGACCTGCGGCTCAAGGGCCTGCGGCTGTTCGGCCGCAAGCCGATGCCGGCCTGGGGCGCCGACCTCACCGGGATCGACTTCGACAACATCAAGTACTTCGTGCGTTCCACCGAGAAGCAGGCCGCGAGCTGGGAGGACCTGCCGGAGGACATCAAGAACACCTACGACAAGCTGGGCATCCCGGAGGCGGAGAAGCAGCGCCTCGTCGCCGGTGTGGCCGCCCAGTACGAGTCCGAGGTGGTCTACCACAAGATCCGCGAGGACCTGGAGGAGCAGGGTGTCCTCTTCCTGGACACCGACACCGCCCTCAAGGAGCACGAGGACGTCTTCAAGGAGTACTTCGGCACGGTGATCCCGGTCGGCGACAACAAGTTCGCCGCCCTGAACACCTCCGTCTGGTCCGGCGGCTCGTTCATCTACGTGCCGAAGGGCGTGCACGTGGAGATCCCGCTGCAGGCGTACTTCCGGATCAACACCGAGAACATGGGCCAGTTCGAGCGGACGCTGATCATCGTCGACGAGGGCGCGTACGTGCACTACGTCGAGGGCTGCACCGCGCCCATCTACTCCTCGGACTCGCTGCACAGCGCCGTGGTGGAGATCATCGTCAAGAAGAACGCGCGGTGCCGCTACACGACCATCCAGAACTGGTCGAACAACGTCTACAACCTGGTCACCAAGCGCGCGGTCTGCCACGAGGGCGCGACCATGGAGTGGATCGACGGCAACATCGGCTCCAAGGTGACCATGAAGTACCCGGCGGTCTACATGACCGGCGAGCACGCCAAGGGCGAGGTGCTCTCGGTGGCCATGGCCGGCGAGGGCCAGCACCAGGACGCCGGTGCCAAGATGGTGCACGCCGCGCCGCACACCAGCAGCACGATCGTGTCGAAGTCGATCGCCCGGGGCGGCGGCCGGACCTCGTACCGGGGTCTGGTGCAGGTCCTGGAGGGCTCGCACAGCAGCGCCAGCACGGTCAAGTGCGACGCCCTGCTGGTGGACACCATCTCCCGCTCGGACACCTACCCGTACGTCGACATCCGCGAGGACGACGTGTCGATGGGGCACGAGGCGACCGTCTCCAAGGTCAGCGAGGACCAGCTCTTCTACCTGATGAGCCGGGGTCTGAGCGAGGACGAGGCGATGGCGATGATCGTGCGTGGCTTCATCGAGCCGATCGCCAAGGAACTGCCGATGGAGTACGCCCTGGAGCTCAACCGCCTGATCGAGCTGCAGATGGAGGGCGCGGTCGGCTGACCCGCCCACCGGCGGGCCGGCCCGCGTCGGCCCGCCACCTTCGCACCACAGACCGTCGTCGTGAGAACAGACCAAGGACGAGATGACTACCCAGGCTTCCGCACCGCCGAGCACCAAGTCGCAGGCGCTGCGCTCGTACGACGTCGCCGACTTCCCGGCCCTGACCGGCCTGGAGGAGGAGTGGCGCTTCACCCCGCTCAAGCGGCTGCGCGGGCTGGTCGGTGACGACCGTACCGCGACCGGCACGGTCCGGCACGAGTACGCCGACCTGCCCGAGGGCGTGACGGTGGAACGGATCGACCGGGACGACCAGCGGGTCGGCAGCGTGCTCACCCCGTTCGACCGGGTCAGCGCGCTGGCGTACGGCGGTGCCGGGCAGGCGCTGCTGGTGCGGGTCGCCCGGGAGGCCGTGCCGGCCGATCCGGTGACCGTACGGGTGGTCGGCGAGAGCGCCGACGGGCTGGCTTTCGGGCACACCGTCGTGCAGGTGGAGCGCTTCGCCGAGGCGACCCTGGTGCTGGAGCACGTCGGTTCGGCGACGCTGGCCGACAACGTCGAGGTGACCGTCGCCGACGGCGCGAAGCTCATCCTGGTCACCGTCGCCGACTGGGCCGACGACGCGGTGCAGGCGCAGCACCTCAAGGTGAAGCTGGGCCGGGACGCGCGGGTGCTGCACGTCCAGGTGACCCTCGGCGGCGACCTGGTGCGCCAGTACACCACCGTCGAGTACACCGACCGGGGCGGCGAGGCCGAGTTGTACGGCGTCTACTTCGCCGACTCCGGCCAGCACCAGGAGCACCGCCAACTGGTCGACCACACCGTGCCGGACTGCCGCAGCTACGTGGGTTACCGGGGCGCGTTGCAGGGCGAGAGCGCCCGGACGGTCTGGGTCGGTGACGTGCTGATCCGCGCCGAGGCGACCGGCACCGACACGTACGAGATCAACCGGAACCTGCTGCTGACCGACGGCGCCCGGGCCGACTCCGTGCCGAACCTGGAGATCGAGACTGGCGAGATCGCCGGTGCCGGGCACGCGAGCGCCACGGGCCGCTTCGACGACGAGCAGTTGTTCTACCTGATGGCCCGGGGCATCCCGGAGGCCGAGGCCCGCCGGCTGGTGGTACGCGGCTTCTTCGCCGAGCTGCTCAACAAGATCCCGGTCGAGGAGTTGCGCGAGCGGCTCGGTGAGGCGATCGAGGCCCGCCTGACGAAGGCCGGCGCCTGATGATCCGTCTCTGCGCCGTCGAGGACGTGCCGAAGGGCACCGCGATCAGCGCGGACGTCGACGGCACCGCGATCGCGCTCGTGCACGCCGAGGACGACGTGTTCTACGCCGTGCACGACGAGTGCTCGCACGCCGCCGTGGCTCTCTCCGAGGGGGAGGTGTCCGGCTGCACGCTGGAGTGCTGGCTGCACGGCTCCCGCTTCGACCTGCGTACCGGCGAGCCGAGCGGGCTGCCGGCGACCGAACCCGTACCCGTCTATCCCGTCGAAGTCCGCGACGGCGACATCTACGTCAGCCTGACGCCGAGTAATGGAGTGACCCGATAATGAGCACCCTGGAGATCCGTGACCTGCAGGTGTCGGTCAAGCTGCCCGAGGGTGAGCTCAAGCCGATCCTGGCCGGTGTCGACCTGACCGTGCGCTCCGGTGAGACGCACGCGATCATGGGCCCGAACGGCTCCGGCAAGTCGACCCTGGCGTACTCGATCGCCGGTCACCCGAAGTACGAGATCACCGGCGGGTCGGTGACCCTCGACGGCGTCGACGTGCTGGAACTCTCCGTCGACGAGCGGGCCCGTGCCGGTCTGTTCCTCGCCATGCAGTATCCGGTCGAGGTGCCCGGCGTGTCGGTGGCGAACTTCCTGCGGACCGCCAAGACCGCGCTGGACGGCGAGGCGCCGAAGCTGCGTACCTGGGGCCGCGAGCTGCGCGGCGCCATGGAGCGCCTGCACATGGACCCGGCCTTCGCCCAGCGCAACGTCAACGAGGGCTTCTCCGGCGGTGAGAAGAAGCGGCACGAGATCGTGCAGCTCGAACTGCTCAAGCCGAAGATCGCCATTCTCGACGAGACCGATTCCGGCCTCGACGTGGACGCGCTGCGCGTGGTCAGCGAGGGCGTCAACCGGGTCCGGGACACCGGTCACACCGGCCTGCTGCTGATCACCCACTACACCCGCATCCTGCGCTACATCAAGCCCGACCACGTGCACGTCTTCGTGGCCGGCCGGATCGTCGAGGAGGGCGGCCCGGAGCTGGCCGACAAGCTTGAGGAAGAGGGCTACGAGCGGTACGTCGCCGGGGCCGGGTCGGCGCGGGCCTGACATGTCCACCATCGCGATCCCGTCCGGGATGCCGCAGTACGACGACGTACCCGGTTACGACGTGGCGGCGGTACGCGCCGACTTCCCGATCCTCGATCGGGAGGTCAACGGGCATTCGCTGGTCTACCTGGACAGCGCCAACACCTCGCACAAGCCGCGTCAGGTGCTCGCCGTGCTGGACGAGCACTACCGCCGGCACAACGCCAACGTGTCCCGGTCGGTGCACACCCTGGGCACCGAGGCTACCGAGGCGTACGAGGGGGCCCGGGCGAGGATCGCCGCGTTCGTCAATGCGCCGAGCGTGGACGAGGTGGTGTTCACCAAGAACTCCACCGAGGCGATCAACATCGTCGCGTACGCCTTCTCCAACGCCTCGCTGCGCGCCGACGCCGACCCCCGGTTCCGGCTCGGGCCCGGTGACGAGGTGGTGATCTCCGAGATGGAGCACCACTCGAACATCGTGCCGTGGCAGTTGCTCTGCGAACGGACCGGCGCGACGCTGCGCTGGTTCCCGGTCACCGACAACGGCCGGCTGGACGAGTCGGGGCTGGCGGACCTGGTCAACGAGCGGACGAAGATCGTCTCGCTGGTGCACATGTCCAACATCCTCGGCACGGTCAACGCCACCGCGCGGATCACCGCGCGCGTGCGTGAGGTGGGTGCGCTGCTGCTGCTGGACTGCTCGCAGTCGGTGCCGCACATGCCGATCGACGTGGTCGACCTGGACGCCGACTTCATCGTCTTCACCGGGCACAAGATGTGCGGCCCGACCGGCATCGGGGCGCTCTGGGGCCGTGCCGAGCTGCTGGCGGCGATGCCGCCGGTCTTCGGCGGCGGTTCGATGATCGAGACGGTGGCGTTGGGCGGCTCGACGTACGCGCCCCCGCCGGCCCGGTTCGAGGCGGGCACCCCGCCGATCGCCGAGGCGGTCGCGCTCGGTGCCGCGGTGGACTACCTGACCGGCCTCGGCATGCGGGCGGTCCAGTGGCACGAGAAGCAGCTCACCGCGTACGCGTTGGACGCCCTGGCCACCGTGCCCGGCCTGCGGATCTTTGGCCCGGAGGTGCCGGTGGGCCGGGGCGGCACGATCTCGTTCGCCCTGGGCGACGTGCACCCGCACGACGTGGGGCAGGTGCTCGACTCCCTCGGCGTGCAGGTGCGGGTGGGTCACCACTGTGCCCGTCCGGTCTGCACGCGCTTCGGGGTGCCGGCCACGACGCGGGCCTCGTTCTACCTCTACACCACCACCGAGGAGATCGACGCCCTGGTGGCGGGTCTGGAACAGGTGCGGAAGGTGTTCCGATGAGCCGGGCGACGTCCGGCGAGTCGACGGGAGGTCGGCCCGATGCAGCTTGAGTCGCTCTACCAGGAGATCATCCTGGATCACTACAAGCACCCGCACGGCCGTGGCCTGCGGGACGCCGCGGACCTGGCGGCGCAGGTCGGCGAGGCGCACCACGTCAACCCGACCTGCGGCGACGAGGTGACCGTCCGGGTGGCGACCGACGGCATCGTGCTGCACGACGTGTCGTACGACGGTATGGGCTGCTCGATCAGCCAGGCGTCGGCGAGCGTGCTGCACGAGCTGCTGACCGGCCGCGACGCGGCAGCGGCGTTCGAGGTGCACGAGGCGTTCGTGGCGTTGGTGTCCGGCCGTGGCCAGGTCACGGCGGACGAGGAGATGCTCGGCGACGGGGTGGCGTTCGAGGGTGTCGCCCGCTATCCCGCCCGGGTCAAGTGCGCGCTGTTGCCGTGGATGGCGTTCAAGGACGCCGCGGCACGCGCCGGTGTGGGCGCGAGCCCGACGGAGGTGAAGGCATGACCGAGGAAACCAGTACGCCGGAGAACGGGGCCGTGGCCACCGAGGGTGCCTCGCCGGTCGCGTCGACCGGCGGCAGGGCCGCCGCCGCCGCCGACATCGAGGAGGCGATGAAGGACGTCGTCGACCCGGAGTTGGGCATCAACGTGGTCGACCTGGGTCTGGTGTACGGCGTCCACGTCGACGACGACAACGTCGCGACCCTGGACATGACGTTGACCTCGGCGGCCTGCCCGCTCACCGACGTGATCGAGGACCAGACCCGCCAGGCGCTGACCACGGGTCCGGGTGGCGGCCTGGTCGACGACATCCGGATCAACTGGGTCTGGCTGCCCCCGTGGGGGCCGGACAAGATCACCGACGAGGGGCGCGACCAGCTCCGCTCGCTCGGCTTCAACGTCTGACCTGACGAAACGGCGCCCGGAGCCCGGTCGATGGCCGGAACTCCGGGCGCCGTCGTGTGCGCTGCGGCGTGGAGCGCGACCGGCAACAGGACCGGCGGGACTGGGGCGAACCCGGCACGGTCGATGAATGCCGTCCAGATGACGCGTGAGCTCTGCCACTCGTCGGAATATCCGCAGGTCGGAGCCGTATTGTCGCGAAGGTGATCCCGATTGCCTAGATAGGAAATCCGGCGACAGGAGGACTCATGGCCAGCACCCTCGACCTGCCCACCCCGCTCGTGTCCACCGAGTGGCTCGCCCAGCACCTCGACCACCCGAACCTGCGGATCCTCGACGCGACCGTGCACCTGGCCCCGCCGAACGAGGCCGGCCAGGACTGGTCCCAGACCTCCGGTCGCCCCGACTACCTGACCGCGCACATCCCGTCGGCGGCGTTCGCCGACATCATCGACGACCTCTCCGAGCCGGACGGCGGCTGGTTCACCCGGCCCTCTCCGGAGCGCTTCGCTGCGGCGGCCGGCCGACTGGGCATCGGCCCGGACACGGCGGTCGTGGTCTACGCGGCCAACGTCTTCTGGGCCACCCGGGTGTGGTGGCTGCTGCTCGCGAACGGCTTCGACAACGTGGCCGTCCTCGACGGCGGATTCGGCAAGTGGACCGCTGAGGGCCGGCCGACCCGGACCGGCGAGGAGAACTACCCGCCCGCGCAGTTCGTCGGTACGCCCCGCCCGGGGCTGTTCGCCGATCTCGACGAGGTCAAGCAGGTGGTGGAGAACGTCAGCGGCGCCTGCTTGATCAACTCGCTGTCGCCGGAGGAGCACCACGCCACCGAGACGATCAACTACGCCCGCCCGGGCCGGATACCGGGCAGCCGCAACGTCTTCGTCGCCGCGCTGCTCGACCCGACCGACGGGACCTTCCGGCCGGTGCCGGAACTGCGGGAGATCTTCCAGGAGGTGCAGGCCCAGCCAGGTCGGAAGGTCACCTACTGCGGTGGCGGCATCGCGGCCACCGGCGACGCCCTGGCACTCCGTCTGATCGGGGAGACCGACGTGGCCGTGTACGACGGCTCGCTGCGCGAGTGGACCAGCGACCCGTCGCTGCCCGTCGAGGTCGGCTGAGCGCGCCGCGCCGCCCGTACGCCTTCCGGCCCGCCACGCTTTCGCGCTGGCGGGCCGGAAGGCTGTGTGGCGCCGAGATGCTCAGCGGGACGGTGCCGCCACGATCTGCCGGAGGGCGGCCCGGACGCCGCCGGTCCGGATCAGTCGCAGGGCCTCGACGTAGGCCTCGACGAACCGGGGGGACTCCGCGAGGGTGCCGAACAGCGACCGGTCCTCGATGAAGGCGGTCGGAGCGTCCCCGTTGCGCCGTGCGGCAGCCATCAGGCTGTCCCGGCGCGGATCCACCACGTCGATCGGCCGGCCCTGCTCGTCGGTGCCCTCGGCGTACCGGGCCCAGGCCGCCACGACGGCGGCGCAGACGCCCACCGGCCCGCCGTCGGCGAGCTGTGCGGTCACCACGGGCAGCAGGAACTTCGGGATCCGGTCCGAGGTGTCGGCGCAGATCCGGGTCAACGGGTCCTGGATCTCCGGGTTGGCGAAGCGCGCGACGACGGTGCGGCCGTACGCCCGGAAGGCGACCCCGGCGATGGGCTTGAGCGTCGGTACCGCCTCCTCGTCGACGTAGCGCAGCAGCAGCGCCTGGACGTCCGGGTCGGTGATGGCCTCGTGCACGTACCGGTGCCCCAGCAGGAAACCGAAGTAGCAGAGCGCCTGGTGCGTGCCGTTGGCAAGGCGCAGCTTCATCAGCTCGTACGGCTCGACGTCCCCGACGATGTCCACGCCGACGTCCTCCAGCGGCGGGCGGCCGGCGACGAACGCGTCCTCCAGCACCCACTGGTGGAACGGCTCGGCGGTCACCGGCCACCGGTCCCGGTAGCCGAAGGTCCGCTCCAGGTACGCCCGGTCGGCGTCCACCGTCGCCGGTGTCACCCGGTCGACCATCGAGTTCGGGAAGGACACCTCCTGCTCCATCCACCGGGCCAGCTCGGGGTCCTTCATCCCGGCGAAGCCCAGGAACGCGGCGCGGGACACCGTGCCGTTCTCCTGGATGTTGTCGCAGGACATGACGGTTAACCCGCCCAGGCCACGGTCACGTCGCAGACGCATCGCCTGGAGCACCAACCCGAACGGCGTCGTGTTCGGCACGTCGGCGTCCAGGTCTGCCCGGATCGGGGCGGAATCGCCGGTGAACTCGCCCGTCACCTGGTCGATCCCGTATCCACCCTCGGTAATGGTCAGCGACACCACACGGGTGGCCGCGTCGGCGATGCGCTCCACGACGCCGGTCGGGTCCTGCGGGGAGTACCCGGCGCTGAGCAGCGAGCCGATCACCCGGTTGCGTCGGCTGCCGTCCGGCTCCTTCACCGTCAGCGTGTAGAGATGGTCCTGCGCGGCGAGTCGGTTGCGGGTGCCCTCGTCGGCGGGCCGTACGCCCACGCCGTGCACCGCCCAGTCCATGCTCTGCCCCCGGCGCATGAGTTCGTCGAGATACATCGCCTGGTGCGAGCGGTGAAAGTGCCCGACTCCGAAGTGCACGATCCCGCCGCGCAGAGCCGTACGGTCGTACCGGGGCGCGTCGACCTCGCTGGGCAGCGAGGTCAGGCTCGCGTTGCTCAGTTCCCTCATCGCTCTTTCCGTTCTGTGGGCCGCAGCGCGGCCAGGTTGCCGCCGGAGATCCGGCAGATGTCGGCCGCGAGGTCCATCGCCTCGCGGGCCAGATCGCGCCACCGCGTCGCGTCCAGGTCGACGCCGTCCTCGGCGAAGCCGCACACCAGTCGGGCAAGGGTGGCGTCTCCCGCACCCATCGTGTCGACGACTGGTCCGGGCCGGTCCGGTACGGGTGCCGTCGCCACCACCCCGTCAGCCGCGTGCACCGACATGCCGTCGGCGGCCCGGGTCAGCACGACCA
The DNA here is from genome assembly GCF_014764405.1 of Micromonospora craniellae. Taxonomy (NCBI): domain Bacteria; kingdom Bacillati; phylum Actinomycetota; class Actinomycetes; order Micromonosporales; family Micromonosporaceae; genus Micromonospora; species Micromonospora craniellae. Next base: position 5,457,962 of record NZ_CP061725.1, read on the forward strand.
CCCGTACCCCCGATCGCAGCAGCTCGGCCACGAACTGCTCGGGGTCTTCGACGTGCAGGTCGGCGATGTCCTGCAGGCTCAGCTTGACCACGTCGGCGACGGCGGCGAGCCGACGGAGCCCCGACCGGTAGGCCGCGATGTCGCGCACCAGCGTGGGCCGCACGTTGGGGTCGACCACGAACGTCCGCCCGGTCCGGCGGACGACGTCGACGAGCGCCTGCACCTGGCCGGGGTCGTCCATCGGGTACGAGTTGACCACCATGACGGCACCGCTGCCCATGGCCGCGACGTCCGCCTCCGGGTACGCGTACCGTCGATTGTGGATCGCCTCGGAGAACTCGTAGACCGGCTCTCCCGCCACCCGCCGGGACGTCGCCGTTCCGGTCGGCAGCGCGCAGGCCAGCGGCACCAGGGTGACGTCCTCGGCGGTCACCGCAGACCGCAACCACTCGCCGAGGCGGTCGGCGGAGACCGGTGACACCAGTGCCGCCGGTGTCCCGAGTCGCCGGACGCCGACGGCGAGGTTGAGCCCGGCGCCGCCGGGGTGGCGGGTACGGCTCCCGTCCTCGTGCTCGATGATGTCGGCGAGGAGGTCACCCACCACGACCACGCCGGACGGCGCCACCCCGGCTCCGGTCGACGCGGTCACTGGAGATTGGTGTGGTGGTAGCTCATCGTGCCGGCCGGGTCCGGCAGCGCCCGCATGAGCTCCAGCACGACGGAGTCGAGCAGGATCAGCGCCGACTGCTCGAAGAGCGTGCCGCCGAACTGTCGGCTGGCGTCCGTCGGCAGGACGATGGAACCGTCCGAGAGATCCCGCAGCGGGCTCTCCCGTTGGTGGGTCACCAGCAGCACCTTCGCTCCCTCCGACCGGGCGATCCGCGCGAAGCCGACGCTGACGGGGGTCCGCCCGCTGCCGGACACGATCACCAGGGTGTCGCCCGACCGCACCGACGGTGCGGTGGCCTCGCCGACGAAGTGCGCCGCCAGGCCGAGGTGCATGAAACGCATCGCGGCCATCTGCGCGGCGAGCCCGGAGCGGCCCTGCCCGGAGAGGAACAGTCGGCCCTCGGCCACGCCGTCGAAGCAGGAGACGAACCGGTCGTACTCGTCGACGGGCAGCGCCGCGAGGACGGACCTGAGCTCGGTGCCGCTCAGGTGCCAGGAGTCGACAGGTCGACCTGTGCTCTGATCCATGCCGCTTCTCCTTCCGGGTCGGTGGCCTCGGTTACTCCCGAGCCGATCACGACGATGTCGGGGGCGACCTCCAGGGCGCGGGCCAGGTTGGCGCGCCCGATGCCGCCGGCCAGGGAGACGCGGAATCCGCGCGCCCGGCGCTGGGCCACCCGGTCGATGTGGTCCTCGTTACCGAGACCGGCCCGCCGGGCGTCGGACGGGGAATGCAGGGCCAGCCAGACGTCCTGCGGTGCCCGGCCGTCCAGCAGCGGTTCCACGTCCAGTTCGCCGTCGAGGATGGTGTCGAGCACCACCTCCCGCCCGTACCGTCGGGCGACCTCGTCGGTGTCGCGGCGGGTGGCGGGGGAGGCGTGCGCGAGCACGGTCATCATGGCGGCCCCGGCGGCGAAGACCATCTCGGCCTCCAGGCTCCCGCCGTCGGCCGTCTTGGTGTCGGCGAGCACCGGTGTGTCCGCGCCGAGTTCCCGGACGGTACTGATGGCGGCGAGCCCGAAGCGCTTGAGCACGGGCGTGCCGACCTCGATGATGTCGAAGTACCGGCCGACTCGCGGGATGAGCGCGAAGTGTTCCGGCGCGTCGATGGCGAGTTGCAGTCGGATCGCCACGGCCTAGCTCCTCGGCTCGGGAGTGTGCAGACCGGTGATCACCTTCAGCAGCGAGTCCGGGGTGAACGACGACGTCGGCTCGTCGGCCACGACCCGGCCGAGTCGCAACACGACGATGCGGTCGGTCACCTGGAGCACGTGCGGCAGTGTGTGCGAGATGAAAATGACGCCCAGACCGCGTTCCCGCGCACTTTCGATCACCTTCAGCACCTCGCCCGACTGCCGGGCACCGAGGTGGTTGGTGGGCTCGTCCAGGATGATCACCTTGCGGGCCCAGGCGACGGCGCGGCCGATGGCCACGGCCTGCCGCTGCCCGCCGGAGAGTTGGTTGACGTTGCGGCGTACGCCGGTCGTCAGGCCGATCCCGGCCCGCTCCAACTCCTCGTGCGCGACGCGGGCCATGGCCTTGTTGTCGAGGAATCCGAGCTTGCCGAGCAACCCCGGCCGTCGGCGTTCCCGGCCGAGGAAGACGTTGCCGCTGATGGTGAGGTCGGGGCAGAGGCCGGAGTCCTGGTACAGCGTCTCGATGCCCGCCTGGAGGGCGTCGTGCGGCGACTTCCACTCCTGCGCCACGCCGTCGAGATACACGCCGCCGGTGTCCGGCCGGTGCACGCCGGAAAGCACCTTCACCAGCGTCGACTTGCCGGCGCCGTTGTCGCCGACCAGACCGATGATCTCACCGGCCCGGACGGACAGGTTGACGTCGGTCAGCGCCCGGACGCTGCCGTAGGACTTGGTGACCTCGCGGGCCTCGTAGATGGGTGCGTCAGCCACGGCCGGCTCCCCTCCTGGTACGAACGTTGATCTGCTGGACGCCGACGGCCACGGCGATCAGGACGCCGATGACCACCTGCTGCCAGTTCGGTGCGACGCCGATCAGGATCAGGCCGCTCAGCACCGCCGTCGTGATGAGTGCGCCGAGCACGGTGCCGGACATCCGGCCGATGCCGCCGGCCAGGCTGGTGCCGCCGATGACCGCTGCGGCGATCGCCGCCAGTTCCTGGCCCTGGCCCGAGGTGGGCGAACCCGAGCCGAGCCGGAAGTAGACGAACAACCCGGCCAGTCCGGCCATCAACCCGGCCAGCATGTACACCTTCAGCAGGTGCCGCTCGACGTTGATTCCGGCGCCCCGGGCGGCGAAGCCGTTGGAGCCCACCGCGTACGTCCAGCGGCCGAAGCGGGTGAAGCTGAGCGTCAGCCAGCCGACCACCAGCACCGCGAGCACGACGATCAGTGGGATGGTCAGCAGATTCAGGTACTGCGTGTTACCGAGCCGGATCACCTCGGCGGGGCCGCCGGCGATCTGGACCCCGCCGGTCAGCACCAGGGTCAGTCCGGCGGCGGCGCCCATGGTGGCCAGCGTGGCGATGAACGGCGCCAGCTTGGCCCTGGTGATGAGTAGCCCGTTGACCAGGCCGACCGCGAGACCGGTGGCGAGGGCCACCACCACGCCGACGGCGATCGTCGTGGTGGCGGCCGTGCCGCCCTCGTTCAGGGACCGTATCGTCATCGCGGCGGCGACACCGCTCAAACCGAGAGTGGACCCGACCGACAGGTCGATGCCGCCGGTGATGATGACGTACGTCTGCCCGATCGCCAGCAGCATGACCGGGGCCCAGTCCTGCAGGATGTTGGCGAAGGCGAACCGGCTGAAGAACAGCGGGTTCATCGCGGTGAAGAAGACCACCATCACGATGAGGACGCCGAGCAGGATCACGTCCTGCCGCAGCAGTGTCGCCAGCAGGCGGCTGCCGCGCGTCTCGCTCGTCGGCTGGGTGATGTCGGCCGTCATGGCGCTCCTCCTCTGGAGATCCGCATTGCCTGGCGACCGGCTACTGGGTCGGGTACTGGAACTGCTCGGTCTCGGCCAGGTTGTCGTTGGTCATCACCACGTTCGCCATGACGACGTTCTTCTCGATGCTGTCCACGTTCTGGTTGCGAATCGTGTCCACCAGGTTCTGCAGCGCCAGCGCGGCCTGGTCGCCGGGCTTCTGGGCGACGAGAGCGCTGTAGATGCCGGCCTTGAGGTCGGCGACCTGGTTGTCGTAGGCGTCGTAGCCGATGAGCTTGACCTCGTCGGCCTTGCCCGCGTTGCGCAGCGCGGCCACCGTGCCGGAGCCGGAGGTGCCGTCCACGGCGAAGATGCCCTTGAGGTCCGGGTGCTTCAGCAGGATCGTGTTGACGGCGGAGGTCGCTTGGGCCGGTTGGCTGTTGGCGTACTCCTTGCCGACGAGGGTGATGCCCGGGTACTTCTTCAGCTCCTCGGTGAAGCCCTCTTCGCGGAGCTGGTTGGTGGTCGCCGTCGGCGAGCCTGACATCAGGAAGACCTCACCGGACTCGCCGATCTGCTCGGCCAGGGTCTGAGCAGCTTGCCGGCCGCCCTCACGGTTGTCACCGGTGATCGCCGAGGTGAGGTAGCTCTGGTCGGTGACCGTGGTGTCGACGGTCACCACCGGGATGTTCGCCGACTGCGCCTTGGTGACGCTGGGCTGCAGCGCGTCCGGGTCGGTGGGGACGAGGACGAGCCCGTCCACCTGCTGGGTGAGCATCGAGTCGACGAACGGGAGCTGTGACTGCGGCGAGTACTCGTCCGGCGCGCCCTGCCACAGCAGCCTGATGCCCAGCTCCTGGGCCTTCGCCTCGGCGCCGACCTGCATGGCCTTGAAGAACGGGTCGGAGGCGATGCCCGGGACGAACCCGATGGTCAGCTGCTCCTCGCCGCCGCCTTCCGCGGCGGAGTCGTTGCCACAGGCGGCCACCGAGAAGGCGAGCGTGCCGGCCATGGCCACACCGACAAATGTCCGGAATGTTCTTTTCATGCCACCTGATCCTTATCGTTGGTCGGACCGATCTTTGGGTTAGAGTTCCGCCTCCCGGCGTCCGGTCGGGCCGTCTTGCGCCGTCGGGTGCCTCCACCAGCACTTCAATGGCTGCGCAACCGCTTGCGCGCCTTGAAGATGGCGGAACTTTACCCCCGCGCAACCGCTTGCGCAAGGGCTTGCCTTTGGTTAGATTGAGCTCCTTCTCGTCGTGGTCCGGCAGTCGTAGGACTAGTGACGAGCCGGGGGAAAGGGTGCAAAAACGACGTGGCGACGATGGCGGAGGTAGCACGGATCGCCGGGGTGTCGACGACGACCGTGTCCCATGTGCTCAACAAGACACGCAAGGTCGCCCCGGAGACCGAGGAACTCGTGCGCAAGGCGCTGGAGTCGACCGGCTACCGGCACAACCTCGCCGCCCGGGCCCTGGCCACCCAGTCCACGGACACCATCGGGCTGGCGATGTCCGTGGTCACCAACCCGTACTTCGCCGCGCTCATCCGGGACATCGAGCGGCACCTGCGCCGGGCCGGGTACACCCTGATCCTGGCCGACACCAACGACGACCCCGAGGTCGAGTTGGACGTGATCAACCACCTGCTGGCGCGGCGGGTGAGCGGCCTCATCGTGAATCCGCTCGAAGGCCACAGCGAACTCACCCAGTGCCTGCAGAAGCTGCTCGACGAGCAGTTGCCGACCATCTTTCTCGACCGCCGGTCCACGCTGCCGGGCGACCAGGTGTACTCCGAGTGCCTGGACTCGATCCATCACCTCACGGCCCACCTGGCGGCCCAGGGGCACCACAGGATCGGCTACGTCCGGGGTGCCGTGCGGGAGATGTCGGCCCAGGACCGGCTTGCCGGCTACCACCGGGCCGTCGCGGAACTGGGGCTGGCGACCGACCCGGCTCTGGTCATCGCCGGTGAGTCCGACGAACGGGTCGCGGAGCAGCGCCTGGTCGAACACCTCGCCTCGGACGAACCGGCCACCGCCCTGGTCGTCTCGAACAACCAGATGACCCTCGGCGCGCTCCGCGCCATCCGGCGTGCCGGGCTGAAGGTGCCCCACGACATCGCCCTGGTCTGCTACGACGACTTCGAATGGGCCGACCTGTTCGACCCGCAGATCTCGGCGATGGCGCAGGACGCCGCCCGGCTCGCTTCGACCGCCGTCGAACTCCTGCTCGCCCGGATCCGGCGACCGGACCGGGCGCCGCAGTCCGTGGTGGTGCCGGCCACCTTCCGGCACCGCGACTCGTGCGGCTGCGGGGCCGTGCCGCACCAGGCACAGGGGAGTGTGGACAGTGTCCTGGCCGCCGGCTGACACCCTGACGCTCTGTGGACTCGCCGACCGCGCCCGGGCGATGTCGGCGGGTGCCGACCGTACGCTCATCGGCATCGTCGGTCCGCCCGGCGCCGGCAAGAGCACCGTCGCGGAAGCCCTCGTCCGTCAGCTCGGCCCGCAGGCCGTCCTGGTGCCGATGGACGGCTTCCACCTGAGCAACGCGGTCCTCGGAGCACTCGGCCGCACCGACCGCAAGGGCGCCGCGGACACCTTCGACGCGGACGGCTACCTCGCCCTCCTGCGCCGGCTGCGCGACCAGACCGACGAGGTCGTCTACGCGCCGACGTTCCGTCGCGACATCGAGGAGCCGATCGGCGCCAGCATCCCGGTGCCCCGCACCACCCCGATCGTCGTCACCGAGGGCAACTACCTGCTACTCGACTCGCATCCGTGGAAGTTCGTCCGAGACCTGCTCGACACCACCTGGTATCTGGAGGTGGCCGACGAGGCCCGTCTCGAACGGCTCGTCGCCCGCCACGTCGCCTTCGGCAAGACGCCCGACGCGGCCCGCGCCTGGGCGCAGGGCAGCGACCAGGCCAACGCGGCCGTCATCGCCGAGTCGCGTCGCGCCGCCGACCTGCTGGTCCACCTCGTGCCGACCGACTGAGGGGCACTCCCGCCGCCACCTGTCCCCGCCCGGCGGTGCCGTCCCGTCCGTCTGCCGTAGGGTCGGGTGATGAGCAGCCGACCCGCCGCCGGGGGAGGCCGGTGGGTCGAGGTCGACCCGGCCCGGATCGAACGCTGGGTGGCCGGCTTCACCGGCCGGCACGGGCCACCCACCACCACCGCGCAGGAGTACGGGCTGCTGCTCTCCGCCCCGGACGGCGCCACCGCCGAACTGCATACACCGCCGGGCGCGCCGGTCGCCCCGGACCTGGACACCTTCGTCGCGGAGGCCGTCGCACCGCGCCGGATCGGGCTGCTGCTGGCCCGCAAGGGCGCGGTGGCGGTCGGCGTCGCGGAGGGGGAGCGGCTGCCGGTGCACAAGGTCGACACGCGATACGTGCAGGGGCGTACCGCCGCCGGAGGCTGGTCGCAGCAGCGGTTCGCCCGGCGGCGCGACAACCAGGCCAAGGCCGCGCTCGCCGACGCTGTCGACCTGGCGGTCCGCCTGCTGCTGCCGCAGGCCGAGCGGCTGGACGCAGTGGTCGCCGGTGGTGACCGTCGGGCCGTGGACACCGTGCTGGCCGACCGTCGGCTCGCCCCACTCGCCGCGCTGCGCGCCGACCGGCTGCTCGACGTACCCGAGCCCCGGCACGCGGTGCTGGTCGCCGCCGTCACCGCCGCCCGCGCGGTGCACATCCTGATCCGCGAAACGGACAGTAGACCGGCCACCTGATCCCCTGGTGGCCGCCGCACGCCGCGACATGGTCGACGCGGACCTAGCTAGCCTGCTGGTGCCGGGACAGCCCCTGCCGCATCGACGTCCTGCTCCTGGTCGTCGCCGGCCACGCCCCGCTCACCGCAGCAGCCCTGGTGCTGGCGCACCAGCCCACCTACGCCTCCAGCCCGGCCGTGACCACGCACGACGGGCGGTGCACACCGCCAGCGGTCGAGGTACTCGCGGGCTGGCCGCAGGATGGGGGTATGACCATCGTGCTGACGACACCGACCGGGAACGTGGGCTCGCACCTCGTACGGCTGCTCGTTCAGGCCGGGGAACGGCCACGGGTGTTGGTCCGCGACGCTGCCAGTCTCGATCCCGGGGTTGTCGACGGTGTCGACATCGTCGAGGTCGACCTGACCGATGAGGACGGGGTGGTCGATGCGACCCGGGACATTGCGGCGCTGTACTGGGTGGACCCGATCGTCGGGGGAGACGACCCGCTCGACGGGTACGCGCGTCTGACCCGCAGCGTGACGCGGGCAGTGCGGGAGAACACGATCGACCGGGTCGTCTTCCAGTCCAGCGTGGGGGCGGAGAAGCGGCACGGTGTGGGGGAGATCGACGGTCTCGCCGTCACGGAGCAGGCTCTCGACGCGGCCGGCTGTGCGGTAGCGCATTTGCGGTGCGGATACTTCTTCACGAACCTGCTGATGGACATCGACTCGCTCAGGGGCGGGGTCCTGACGACCACCATGTCGCTGGACCGGCCCCTGCCGTGGGTGGCACCGCAGGATATCGCCGCGGTGGCGGCTGGCCGGCTGCTGTCCCGGACCTGGGACGGGCGGGTCGTGCAGGCCGTGCACGGTCCCGAGGATCTCAGCTACCGCGACGTCGCCGCGGTCCTGTCCGAGGCCGCCGTCGGGATGGGCGCCGGAACTCGGGACGACTTCGTACCCGAGAACCCGCGCTCGTACGCGACCACGACCCCGACGTCGCTCGCCGCCTGGGCCGGCCAGCATCTGCGTCCGGCCCTGCGTTGACGTCACGATCCAGGTTGCGGCACCGGCGCCGGCGGCCGACCCAACCGCACATTCCGATCCCGGGCCGCCGCTATCCCCGTGCGCTCGACGTTGGGCAGGGGCTGTGAACTTGCCCCTGTGCTGCTGGCGATGGATGCCTGCGCGGTGCTGCCCACGCGGGGCGAGGACTGGTGGGAGCTGTCGTACTGGCTGGGGTGACCAGTCGGGTCGACCTGGCAACGACGGTGCTGGCGTCGCTGGAGCACGGGGCGCAGATTTTGACCGGGGAGGGTCATCGCTACGGCGAGGGCCTGCCGATCAACTACCTGCCGAATCAGTGCCGGGGCGCCAGCCCCGAGGCCAGAATCGGTATCCGACGATCTTGGTCGGTAATCCGCGTTCGCCGTCCACCCGGGCCCGGTACAATCGAGCCGTGCTGCTCTGCGAAGGCTGAACGCCCCGCGCCGACGGGTCACCATGATCCGCCGGCGCTTTCGTGTGCCCTGAGTCAGCCCTGCGGATCCCGAGAGCGAGTACCCCGACATGATCACTGCCAGCGGCCTGGAACTGCGCGCCGGCGCCCGGATCCTGCTGTCCGACACCACGCTGCGGGTGCAGCCTGGGGACCGGATCGGCCTGGTCGGCCGCAATGGCGCCGGCAAGACCACCAGTTTGAAGGTGCTGGCCGGTGAGGGCCAGCCGTACGCCGGGCAGGTCGACCGGCGCAGCCCCGTCGGCTATCTGCCGCAGGATCCCCGTACCGGCGATCTGGAGGTCACCGGCCGCGACCGGGTGCTCTCCGCCCGCGGCCTGGACACCCTGATGGCCGGGATGAAGGACCTGGAGAACCAGCTTGCCGACGGCGGCGACGAGAAGCTGGTCCGCCGCTACGGCGCGCTGGAGGACCAGTTCGCCGCCCTCGGCGGGTACGCGGCCGAGGCCGAGGCGGCCCGGATCTGCGCCAACCTGGGGCTGCCCGACCGGGCCCTGGCCCAGACCATCGGCACCCTCTCCGGTGGTCAGCGTCGTCGCATCGAACTGGCCCGGATCCTGTTCCGGGACGCGGGCGACAACGGCGGCGGCATCCTGCTGCTCGACGAGCCCACCAACCACCTCGACGCCGACTCGATCACCTGGCTGCGCGGCTTCCTGGCCAACCACAAGGGCGGTCTGGTGGTCATCTCGCACGACGGTGACCTGCTGGAATCGGTGGTCAACAAGGTCTGGTTCCTGGACGCCACCCGTTCCGTGGTCGACGTCTACAACCTGGGCTGGAAGGCGTACCTGGAGGCGCGGGAGACCGACGAGCGGCGGCGACGCCGGGAGCGGGCCAACGCCGAGAAGAAGGCCGGCGCGCTGATGGCCCAGGCGGACAAGATGCGGGCGAAGGCCACCAAGACGGTGGCCGCGCAGAACATGGCCCGCCGGGCCGAGCGCCTGATGTCGGGTCTGGAGGAGGTCCGGGTCGCCGACAAGGTGGCCAAGGTGCGTTTCCCGGCCCCGGCGGCGTGCGGCAAGACCCCGCTGACCGCGAGCGGCCTGTCCAAGTCGTACGGGTCGCTGGAGATCTTCACCGACGTGGACGTGGCGGTGGACCGGGGTTCCCGGGTGGCCATCCTGGGGCTCAACGGCGCCGGCAAGACCACGCTGCTGCGGATGCTCGGCGGGTTGCTGGAGCCGGACACCGGCGAGGTGCGGCCCGGGCACGGGCTGCGGTTGGGCTACTACGCGCAGGAGCACGAGACGCTTGACGTCGGGCGGACCGTGCTGGAGAACATGCGGGCCGCCTCGATCGAGCAGACCGACACCGACCTGCGCAAGATCCTCGGTGCCTTCCTCTTCTCCGGGGAGGACGTGGACAAGCCCGCCGGGGTGCTCTCCGGCGGGGAGAAGACCCGGCTGGCGCTGGCGACGCTGGTCTGCTCCGGGGCGAACGTGCTGCTGCTGGACGAGCCGACCAACAACCTCGACCCGGTGAGCCGCGAGCAGGTGCTCGACGCGATCGCCAACTACCCGGGCGCGATCGTCCTGGTCACGCACGACCCGGGCGCGGTGCTGGCGCTCAAGCCCGACCGGGCCATCCTGCTGCCGGACGGCGACGAGGACGCCTGGAGCGACGACCTGCTCGAACTGGTCGAGCTGGCCTGACAGGGTGTCAGGAAGGGCACCCTACTAACGCCTGGTGTATAGCAGGGGTCCCTTCCTGACACCGGTGTCAGCGGCAGGAGCGTGCCCTGTCCGGCGGGCCGTTACGGGGTCGCGCCCGACTGTCGTCACCTATCGGGAAGCTGACATTGCATAGCGTGTCGGTTGGCGAATAGTTGATATCTGGCGCATGATCGTTCGAGGCGGTCTAATAGGTGGGACCGTATCCGAACCGCACAGTCTGGGACGTGAGGACACAGCATGGCAGCCACTGGCACAGCCACCAGCACTGAGAAGGGTCGCCGGATCGTCGGAGCCGAGCGTCAGACGCTCGCCAAGGACCTCGTCAAGCGGTACACCGGAGGAGAGAGCATTCGTGCTCTCGCGGCCTCGACCGGCCGATCCTACGGGTTCATCCACCGCGTGCTCACCGAGTCCGGGGTGCAGCTGCGGCAGCGCGGCGGCGCCCGGCGCCGCAAGAAGGCGTGACCCGCCGCCCGTCAGCGTCATTCACCACCACCGTGACCCGGGCCGCCCGGTGACCACCGAGGCGACCGGGGTCCGGCTGGAATGTGACGGGCCGATCGCCACGGTCACCCTGTGTCGGCCCGACGTGCTCAACGCGCAGACCCCGTCGATGTGGCGCGCGATGAGCGACTTCTCCCGGGACCTGCCCGGTGACGTACGTGTCGTGGTCGTGCGGGGTGAGGGCCGGGCGTTCTCCGCCGGCCTCGACCTGGCGGTCGCGGGTGCCACCGGGCCGGGTTCGTTCGCCGAGTTGGCCGCACTGCCGGAAGCGGAGTGCGCCGACCAGATCGCCGCCTTCCAGGGTGGTTTCACCTGGCTGCACCGCCCGGACGTCATCTCGGTGGCGGCCGTGCAGGGGCACGCCATCGGCGCCGGATTCCAGCTCGCCCTCGCCTGTGACCTGCGGGTGCTGGCGCAGGACGCGAAGCTGTCCATGGCCGAGGTCACGCTGGGCCTGGTGCCGGACCTGGCCGGCACGAAGCGTCTGGTCGAGTTGGTCGGCTACGCCCGTGCGCTGGAGATCTGCGCGACCGGCCGGCGGATGGACGCCGCCGAGGCGGACCGGATCGGCCTGGCCACCCTGGTGGTGCCGACCGCGGAGCTGGACGACGCGGTGCGTGACCTCGCCGCCGGGCTGCTCGCCCACCAGCGCGACGCCGTGGTGGAGATCAAGGCGCTGCTCGCCGGTGCGGCCGGACGGACCCACGCCGAGCAGCAGCGGGCCGAGCGGGAGGCACAGACCCGGCGGATCCGCGATCTCGCCGGGTACGCAGAATAGTAAGGACCGTTTGGGAAGTTCCGGGTTACTCACGAGGTTGTCGTAGCTGTCGGGAGAATTGACCCGACGGCGTACCGAGGCCTCGACCCGGAGGTGAGCGTGTCCAACCCGATGGCCGCTGGCGGCATGGGCGGTTGGAGCATGCTGCGGTCGATGCGCAACGGTGACGAGATCTCCAGCCACCGGTTGCAGCGCGGAGTCGCCCGGCGGATCGTGGCGTTCGCCCGGCCGTACCGGCGCGACATCGTCGTGTTCCTGCTGACCGTGATCGTCGCGGCGGTGATCGGGGTCGCCACCCCGCTGCTCGCCGGCCAGGTCATCGACGCGATCACCCGGGGCGGCTCCGAGGCCGGTGCGCTGGTGATCCGGCTGGCGTTCTTCATCGCCGGTCTGGCCGTCGCCGACGCGATGCTCTCCCTCGCACAGCGCTGGTACTCGGCGCGTATCGGCGAGGGAATCATCCTCGACCTGCGCACCCGGGTCTACGACCACGTGCAGCGGATGCCGTTGCAGTTCTTCACCCGCACCCAGACCGGTGCGCTGGTCAGCCGGCTCAACAACGACGTGATGGGGGCTCAACGGGCCTTCACCTCGACGCTCTCCGGCGTGGTCAGCAACGTGATCCAACTGCTGCTCACCGCCACCGTGATGCTCACCCTCTCCTGGCAGATCACCGCGTTGTCGCTGGTGCTGCTGCCGGTGTTCATCATCCCGGCCCGGCGGGTCGGCCGGCGGCTGGCCGAGATCACCCGCGAGTCGTACAACCTCGACGCCAAGATGAACGCGACCATGACCGAGCGGTTCGGGGTCGCGGGCGCGTTGCTGGTGAAGCTCTTCGGCCGTCCGGACGCCGAGGCCGGCCGGTTCGCCGCCCGCGCCGAGCGGGTACGCGACATCAGCATCACCTCCGCGATGTACTCGCGGACGTTCTTCGTGGCGATGCTGCTGGTCGCCTCGCTGGCCCAGGCGCTCACCTATGGTCTCGGCGGGTGGCTGGCGGTCACCGGCGAGGTCAGCGCCGGCACGGTGGTGACGCTCGCGTTGCTGTTGACCCGGCTATACGGTCCGCTCACCGCGCTGAGCAACGTTCGGGTCGACGTGATGAGCGCGCTGGTCTCGTTCGACCGGGTCTTCGAGGTGCTCGACCTGGATCCGGCGATCAAGGAGCGGCCCGGCGCGGTCCCGGTGCCCCGCGACGCGGGCCGGGTCGAGTTCAACGACGTGCGCTTCCGCTACCCGAGCGCCGCCGAGATCTCCCTCGCGTCGCTGGAGGAGGTCGCCACGCTGGACCGTACGGTCAATGAGCCGGTGCTCAAGGGCGTCTCCTTCCGGGTCGAGCCCGGGCAGATGGTCGCCCTGGTCGGACCCTCCGGCGCAGGCAAGTCCACGCTGTCCATGCTGATCTCCCGCATCTACGACGTCACTGATGGTCAGGTGCTGGTCGGCGGGGTGGACGTACGCGACGCCACCCTCGACTCGCTGCGGGACGAGATCGGCGTGGTCACCCAGGACTCGCACCTGTTCCACGAGACGATCGCCGAGAACCTGCGCTACGCCAAGCCGGACGCCACCGACGACGAGCTGTGGGCGGCGCTGGCCGGTGCGCAGGTCGCCGACCTGGTCCGGTCGCTGCCCGACGGGCTGGACACCACCGTCGGTGAACGCGGCTACCGCTTCTCCGGGGGCGAGAAGCAGCGCATCGCGGTCGCCCGGCTGCTGCTCAAGGCGCCGTCGATCGTGATCCTCGACGAGGCGACCGCGCACCTCGACTCGGAGAGCGAGGCGGCGGTGCAGCGGGCGCTGGCGGTGGCGCTGACGGGGCGTACCGCGCTGGTGATCGCGCACCGGCTATCCACGGTCCGCGACGCCGACCAGATCCTCGTCCTCGACGAGGGGCGCATCGTCGAGCGAGGCCGGCACGACGAACTGGTCGCCGTCGGCGGCCTCTACGCCGAGCTGTACCGCACCCAGTTCGCGGTCGCCGACTCGCCGACCCCGTACATCGGCCAGGCGATGGTGGAGCCGGTGGTCATCCCCTCGCGGGAGTACCTCGCCGACGAGGCGCTGCCGCCCGCCGCCGCCAACTGAGGGCGTTCACTCCCGGGTCGTCGCCTCGCGCAGTTCGGCGAAGGCGGCACCGAGCGTCTGCGGGGTGTAGTGCGCGTTCAGGCCGCTGGGATTCGGCAGTACCCAGAGGTGGGCGCCGGCCAGCGACTCGGGCTGCCGGCCGAAGGTGGCCTTCGGCCGGGCGAACCCGATCCGGTACGCGGTCACCCCGACCACCGCCACCCAGCGCGGCCGGTACGCGTCGACCTTGCCGGTCAGCTCCCGTGCCCCGTCGACCAGCTCGGCGGCGGACAGCTCGTCGGCGCGGGCGCTGGCCCGGGCCACCATGTTGGTGATGCCCAGCCCGAGGCCGGGCAACTCGTCCTGTTCGCTGGGGTGCATCAGGCGCGGGGTGAATCCGCCCCGGTGCAGCGCCGGCCAGAATCGGTTGCCGGGGCGGGCGAAGTGCCAGCCGGTCGCGGCCGACCACAGCCCGGGGTTGATCCCGACGAAGAGCACGTCCGACCCGGGCGCGACGACATCCGGCAGCAGCTGGTCCACGGCCGCCGCCAACTCCTCCCGGGTCGGTCGGCGTTCCCGATCGGCGTGGCTGGCGCGGGACGCGGATCCGGGGCCGGGACCCGTGGTGCGGCGGGTCCGTCGGGCCTGGCTGCCCTCCGGTTGCCCGGTCACAGGCCGCGCAGCGCGCCGCCGTCGACCGGGATGGTGACCCCGGTCAGGTAGCTCGCGGCCGGGGAGAGCACGAACGCGGCCACCCGGCCGAACTCGTCGGGGTCACCGATGCGGCGCAGAGGGATGCCGGCCTCTGCCTCGGCCCGGGCCCGTTCGGGGTCGCCGCTGGCCGCGAAGAGTTCCCGGTTCCGATCGGTCATGATCCGCCCCGGCAACAGCCCGACCACCCGTACGCCACGGGGGCCGTACTCGTCGGCGACGTCCTTGGCGACCCCGGCCAGGCCGGGGCGGAGCCCGTTGGAGATGCCCAGCCCGGGCACCGGGTCCCGCACCGAGGTGGACAGCACCAGCGCGATGGCGCCCCCGTCCGGCAGCGCCCCGGCCACCGTGCGCACCGTGCGTACGCTGCCCAGGAAGATGGTCTCGAAGGCGTGCCGCCACTGGTCGTCGTCGACCGAGGCGGCGCTGCCGGGGGGTGGTCCGCCCACTGAGACCAGGGCACCGTCGAGCCGACCGAAGTGCTGGTGGGCGGCCTGCACCAGCCGTTCGGGAGTGTCCGGGTCGGTGAGGTCGGCGGTGATGCCGACGGCGTGCTCCGGCCCGCCCAGTCCGGCCGTGGCGGCGGCCACCGTGTCGGCGTGCCGGGCCGAGAGCACTACCCGGGCACCGTCGGTGACCAGGCACCGCGCCGTGGCGTGACCGAGGCCGCGGGAGGCGCCGGTGAGCACGTACACCCGGTCGGTGAGTCCTAGATCCATGCCACCGATCCTGCCGCAGCCGGTGCCGGCCCGGCATCCCCGGGTCCGTCCGACGCACCGGCCCTGGATGTTAGGAAGGGCCCCTTCCTATACCGCAGGCGTTAGGAAGGGACCCTTCCTTACCTCCGGGCGGGGCGGAGGAGGCGCGCTCGGCCGGCGAGCTGGACCGCGACGGCGCCGTCGACGCGGCCGACGGCGGGGGACCGGCGTGGGCGTGGTGCCCGGCGTCCGTCGTAGCGCAGGGCTGCCTCCCGCACGGCGAGTTCCTCGGCGCCCAGCGGCGGTAGTTCGGCGCGTTCGCGCAGCGCGCGGGCCAGGTCCCAGCCGTCGCGCAGACCGCCGCCGGTGGGCCGGTCGGCGGCCCAGGTGAGGAAGGCTGACGGCCAGCGTGGACCGAGCGCGGCGGCGAGCAGCGGCCAGTGTCGGGCGACCTCGCCGGCGCGCTTGCGCAGCAGCGCCGCGCGGGCGGCGGCCAGCGGTGCGGGGGCGAACCCTGGTGGCGGCGGGCCGCCGGCCACCAGCGCGGCCACCAGCCGCGCCTGCCGTTCGGCCAGCGTTCCGGGCGGCTCGTGGGCGTCGGTGGTCACGTCACCACCGGGAACCCGCAGGCGGCGGCCACGGCGTCCAACTCGGCGCGCAGTTCGGTGGCGGGCGGGTAGTGGCCGTCGCGTTCCAACATGACCGCCGGTGGCCGGTGCCGCGCGCACAACTCGGCGAGCAGGTCGAGTACGTCCGCACCGACCGGGTCGGTGTGGGTGTCGTGATAGAACCCACCGTGGTCGGCGCCCCCGGCGACGTGCACGTACGCGACGCGTTCCAACGGCAGCCGGTCCAGCAGGGCCAGCGGATCGGTGCCCCGGTTACGGGCATTGGCGTGCACGTTGGCGATGTCGAGCAGCAGCAGCGCGTCGGTGCGGTCCAGGATCTCGCTGAGGAACGCCGCCTCGTCGAGTTCGTCGTCCGGCCAGTCGAACAGCGCGGCGATCGGTTCCAACGCGATCGGCACCGGCAACTCGGCCCGGGCTCGCGCGACGTTGGCACAGAGCACGTCGACCGCCTCCCGGGTGCGGGGCAGCGGCAGCAGGTGCCCCGCCTCCAGACCGCCGGCCCGGACGAAGGCGATGTGCTCACTGACCAGCGGGGCCGCCAGTGCCTCGGCGACCGCCGCCAGGTGGCTGACCCGGGCCGGCTCGACCGGCTCGGCGCCGCCGAGGGAGAGCCGTACCCCGTGCGGCACCACGGTCACGCCGTGCCGCCGCAGCTCGACCAGCCCGTCGGGTGGGTCGGTGGGGGACACGCCCTCGGCGACCACCTCGACGAAGCGCAGGCCGGGCAGGTCGGCGACGAATCCGGCGATCTCCGGTCGCCAGCCGATGCCCACCCCGTGCGGGCCGGTCATCCGCCGCACCCGCCTCCGCCGCCTCCGCCGCAGCCTCCGCCGCTGGCGTCCGCGGTGCTGCTGCCGCCGCACGCCGCGGTGCCGCTGGTGCTGGCCGCCGCCTGACGTTGGAGTTCGGCCTGCTGAGCGAAGGTGGGATCCAGTGCCCAGATCGTGGCGCTGCCGTAGAGGGCCACCGCCATCGCGGTGCCGGCGGCACCGTAGGTTGCGTACGACGGGTTGCTGTGGGGGGCCAGGTGGCTGTTGCGCATGCGCAACAGCCGCAGTGCCGCGTTGGCGGCCTTGGTGCGTCGGGGCACCAGGGCGAACAGCAGCGTGCACAGCACCATGAGCCCGAGCACGACGGCCACGAGATACCAGACCGGTCGTCCGTTCATCACCCCGGCGACGATCCGCGCGATGCCGACCGCTGACAGCACGGCCATCAGCAGCGGGCCGATCCGCAGGGCCACCCGCTGCTCCGGGGTGATCAGCAGCCCGTGCCGGTCCAGGCCGTCGCGGAGTTCGGCGAGCGCGCGGACCACCCACTCGGTCCTGGCGACCTGTCGGGCAGGGCAGCGCTGGGTCGCGGCGTGGTGGACGGCGCGGTCGAGCGGGGTCGCGCCGGTTGGCAGGGGAGCGTCAGCGGTCAGTCGATGGCGCCGGTCCACCCCGATCACGCCCTGGCCGCGCAGGGCGCCGATGGCGGTCCAGACCGCCAGGTTCTTCCCGCCGTTGAGGTAGGCGACCTGCTGCGGACCGAGCTGGTCGGCGGGGGGCGCGGTACGGCCGGACAGCAGCGTCCGGCGGTGGATCAGGGTGCCGACGGCGAGTACGACAGCCGCCGCCAGGTAGAAGAACAGGAAGGTGAGGCTGGGAATGCCCCACGTGTGGAAGTCCGCCGCGAAGTCCGTCATGGTCTGCTCCTGTAGCGCGAAGGGACGCGCATTCATTGTGGAGCGTGGACGCCACTGCGCCGAGACGGGGGCGGCGAGGTTATCGGGCCGTTACCGGTTGCTCAGCGGCGGCGGACGGCCTCCTCGACCAGGTCGAGGACGGGACCGAGGTCACCGGCGGGTCGTCCCATGGCCAGGTGCAGGACCAGGCCGTCGTAGGCGAGTTCGAGGAAGCGGGCCAGCACGTCGATGGGTAGGTCCTCGCGCAGCACCCCGGCCTCGCGTTGCCGGGACAGTCGCTCGCGGGTGGCGTCGGCGATGGCCGCCGAGCGCTCGGCCCACCGCTTGGCGAAGGCCGGGTCGGTCCGCAGCCGCCGGGAGACCTCCAGTTGGCTGCCGAGCCATCCGGTGGTGTCCGGGGAGACCGCCCGGGCGAGCAGATCCCGCATCACCTGGACCAGACCGTTGCGGGCGACCGTCTCCACCATCGTCGCCGCGTCGTCCTCGGCGACGGCCAGGAAGAGGGAGTCCTTGTCGCGGAAGTGGTGGAAGATGGCCCCTCGGGACAACCCGGTCGCCTCCTCGAGCCGGCGAACGGTGGCGCCCTCGTAACCGTGTCGGGCGAAACAGGCGCGCGCGGCGGTGAGGATCTCGTGTCGGCGAGCGTCGAGCTGGTCCTGACTTACTCTGGGCACATCTCGATCGTGTCAGCTCACCCGGGGTAATGCAAACCGTACGTACGGCTTGGAAGTGGGCCCCGGTGCGTGGTCAGTGCCGGTACGACATCACCGCGTAACCTCCGGCCCTGTCGGGCGGGTACCGAATTCCCGTAAGGTGCCCGAGTGCCGCTGCTCCTGCTGGATCTGGACAACACCCTGCTCGACCGGGCCGGGCCGTTCCGCACCTGGGCAGAGCGTTTCCTCGACGGCATCGGTGCGCCCGCACACGACATCGAATGGCTGTTGTCGATCGATGCCGACGGGTTGACCGACCGTTGGGACGTCGCGGACGCCATCCGGGACCGCTACCGCCTGCGGATTCCGTCCATCGACCTGGTGGAGGAGCTGCACGACGGCGTCGTCGAGTACACCCGGCTCGATCCCCTGGTCGCCTGCGCGCTGCGGATCGCCGACGACGCCGGCTGGATGCCGGTGGTGGTCACCAACGGCACGGTACGCCTGCAGGACGCCAAGATCCGGCGTACCGGGCTGGATCGCTACGTGGCCGACTGGGTCATCTCCGAAGAGGCCGGGGTCAGCAAGCCCAACCCGCGGATCTTCGCGCTGGCCGCCCAGCGGGCCCGGATGCCGCTGCGCGGCGCCTGGGTGATCGGCGACGGCCCGGAGGCCGACATCGGCGGCGCCACCGCGGTCGGCCTGCCCAGCATCTGGCTGCACCGGGGCCGGCCCTGGACGGACGCCCGGTTCGCGCCGACGGTCACGGTCGACACGGTGATCGCCGCCATCGCCGCGATCATGGGCGCGTAAAACCGGTTGGCCGAGCTGCGCCCCGCCCCGGACGAGCTGCGCGGGCTGTGGGAGCAACTGGTCGAGGCCCTGATGGTGCTGGCCCGCGAAGCCGGTCTGCGCTGACGCTACGAGTCCGCGAGGTGCCTACTGCAGGTACCGCTCGACCTCGGGCACCGGACGCGCGCCCTGGGCGTCGGGGTCGCCGTGTGCCTGTCGCGCGGCGCGTCGGCGGCGTAGCAGGTCCCAGCACTGGTCGAGGGACTCCTCCAGCTCACGCAGCCGGGTGCGGGCCTCGTCGTCGGTGCCCGCCTCGTGGGCCTGCGCCTCGGCGCGCAGCCGGTGCTCCTCGTCGACCAGACCGGAGATCCGGCTCAGGATCGTCTTGTCGTCCATGCCCCTGAGCCTGGCACAGCGTGCCCTGCCGCGTCCGGGTTCTCCGTGGCGGGACCCGGCCGGTGGCCCGCCCACCCGGTGGACCGATAGCTGTCGTGGACTCCGAACCCCGATCTGAGCAGGGATGATATAGATCACCTGAGTGTGCGAGGCGGGCTCGCCGGATGCCTCGCGTCGCGGCGGCGCGGCGTGTGAGGTGGCCCCGTTCAGATCGGTGCTGAGCAGGCGCGACGAGCGGCGGGCCGGGTCGCGGGCCGGGTGCGGCGTCCCTGGCGTGGACGGATCGGGCGGCACACCTCTGTTGTGGACGGCGGGAATGTCGACGGTGAAGATTTCTCGTCGCGTGACTAGTGAGGAGTGCTACCGCAATGTCATGCTCATCGCAATCATGCCATTCCAAAGAGTAACGCCCCCCACCCCCGGGGCCCGCAACTGGGAGCCGACGACGTGAACTGCGCCCGAATCCGGCGAGCAGCATCGATACCTCTATGGCACACGCTACCCAACCTGCTGCGTGATCCGGCCCGGGCCCTCGTGGAGTTCGGTGAACGCTCTGCGGGCCAGGTCGTCCGGCTCAATCTCGGCTCGCTGCGCCCGTACCTGGTCACCCACCCCGAGCACCTGCAACAGGTGCTGCGCGAGCGGTCCGGCAACTACGTGCGTGCCGGCGACGGTCTGCAGTGGCGTCCGTTGAAACGCCTCTTCGGCGAGGGCATCCTCGGTGACGGCGAGCACTGGGCCGACAGCCGACAGATCCTCCAGCCGCTGTTCACCGCCCGCCGCATCGACACGATGGTCGACCGTCTGGCCGTGGCGATCGAGGAGGCCGTCGACGAACTGGCGGAGCCGGCGCGTACCGGCCGGCCGGTGGACATGGGCACGGTGCAGGCCCGGATCGTCTGTTCGGCGATCATGCGGGTCTTCTTCGCGGACAGGATCTCGGTGTCCGACGCGATGCGGATCATGCAGGCGCAGGATGCCATCGCCCGGTCGGTGATGCCCAGGATCCTGGTGCCATGGGCACCGCTGGCCGTGCCCATGCCGGGCGACCGGACGTTCCGCCGGGCCGTACAGCTCATCGACGACCTGCTGTTGCCGACCGTGCGGGCCACCCGCCACGAGGCCGTCGACGGCGCCGACGACATCATCAGCACGTTGTGGCGGGGACGCACCGAGGACGGTGGTCGACTCGACGAGCAGCAGGTCCGCAACGACACCGTGGCGATGGTGGCCACCACCACCGAGACCACGATCAGCGTCCTCACCTGGCTGTGGCCGCACATCGAGCGCAACCCCGAGATCGCCGCCCGTCTGCAGGCCGAGATCGACGAGGTGGTCGGCGGCCAGCCGGTACGCCGGGAACACCTGCGCGACCTGCGGTACACCCGGCAGGTGCTGGACGAGTTGCTCCGGCTCTATCCGATCGGCTGGCTCTTCCCCCGCAACGCGGTCGAGGAGGACGTCGTCGGCGGAGTCCGGATCCCGGCTGGCTCCACCGTGGTGGTCAGCCCACTGATCACCCACCGAATGTCGATGTTCTGGGAGCGGCCCGAGGTCTTCGACCCGGACCGGTTCCGGCCCGAGCAGGCCCGGCAGCGGCACCGGTACACGCACTTCCCGTTCGGTGGGGGCCCGCACCAGTGCCTGGGCATGCACCTGTTCTACCTGGAGGCGACGCTGATCGTGGCCAGCCTGCTGAGCCGGTTCCGGTTCCGGCTGTGCCGTCCGGCCGTACCCGGCATCAAGGTGGCCGCCGCGTTGCGTCCCCTTGCGCCGGTCGAGGCGGTCCTGCGGCCGGCGGCGGGTGTCGCGGCGTGACCGCCCGGACCGACACGTCGCCGGGCGGCCCCGGCGACCAGATGACCGACGCCGCCGAACAGGGCCGGATCTGCGCCCTCGCCGCGCAGGGACAGCGTGACCTGGCGGCGGTCGCCGCCTCGTACCCCGAGCTGTTCCCGCCCCGGCCCTTTGACGCCACCCTGTTCGGCAACGTGGCGATGGCGATCGCCTTCGGCGCGCCCTGGTGCGACCTCGACCGGCTCCGGGTCACCAACCGGGCGGTGCTGTGGGGCTTCGCGGTGGACTGGCTCGTCGACCACGAGGCCCGCGCGCGCGATGAGATCGACCGGCTGGCCGTCCGCTGCCTGGCGGTCGTCGACGGCGGTACGCCGGACGAGGGCGACCAGCTCGGTGCCTTCCTGGCCGAGCTGCGCGACGAACTCGTCACCGTGCCGGCATTCGCCGCGCACCGCGAGCGCTGGCGGGAGGAAACTCGCAAGGTGCTCGCCGCGATGGCGCGGGAGTGGGACTGGAAGCAGACGCCGGACACGCTGCCCGGGTTCGAGGAGTACCTGGACAACGCCGCCAACCTGGCCTGCACCGTGGTCAACGTCGTGCACTGGATCCACGCCGACGACCCGGCCACCCTGGCGCACCTCGACGCGCTGCTCGCGGCGAGCGACCAGGTGCAGCGGATCCTGCGCCTGGTCAACGACCTCGGCTCCTACGAACGCGACCTGCGCTGGGGAGACCTCAACGCGCTGCTGCTGGTGTCCCGCGCCGAGGTGGAGAAGCGGATCGCCGAGCTGGTCGCCGAGGCTCGGGACCGACTCGCGGCACTCCGCGGCGACTGCCCGGTGGCGGCCGACTACCTGGCCCGGCAGATCGGTTTCAGCAGCGGCTTCTACCGGTCCACCGACTTTTGGGGCACGCCGTGACGGCCGCAGGTGTGACCAGGCCGCCGGAGACGGCGCAGACCGTCGCCGACGCGGCCGGGGAACTGGTCGCCGACCTGGACCGGAAACCGGCCGGGCGGGTGAGCGCCTCGGTCTACGAGACGGGCCGTCTGGTCGCCGACGCCCCGTGGCTCGGCGGCCACGGCCGGCGATTGGCGTACCTGCTCGGCGAGCAGGGACCGGACGGCGCCTGGGGCCTGCCCGACGGGTACGGCCTGGTGCCGACGGCGAGCGCGGTCGAGGCCCTGGTCACGGTCCTCGTCCGGGACGAGCCCACCGACCTCACCGGACCGGCGCGATCCGATGTGGAGGCCGCCGCCGCTCGCGGGCTGAGGGCGCTGGCCCGGCGTCTGGAAACCGGCGCACCGTTACCGGACACCCCGGCCGCCGACCTGATCGTACCGGCGCTGACCGATCGCATCGACACGCACCTGGCCCGGCTGCGCGACCGGGACGCCCCGGCGCTACCCGGCGCCCTTCCGCTGCCCCGGGTGGACCGGCGGCGCCTCGACGCGGTCTCCGCGTTGCTCGCCACCGACCGCCCGATGCCGCGCAAGCTGTGGCACGCTTACGAGGTCCTCGGGCCGAGGGCCGCCACCCGCGACGAGGTCCGCCCCATCGACGGTGCGGTGGGCGCCTCACCCGCCGCGACGGCCCGGTGGCTCAACCACCGGCGTACGCCGGACCGGGCCGCGCGGGCATACCTGGACGAGGTGGTGGCCCGGCACGACGGCCCAGTGCCGTGCTGCACCCCGATCACCGTCTTCGAACGGTCCTGGACGCTCAGCACGCTTCTCCGGGCAGGTGTGTCGGTCCGACCGTCGCCCGCACTGGTGGCCGGATTGGCCGCCGCGCTCGGCCCGGACGGCGCGGCGACCGGACCGGGGCTACCGGCCGACGCGGACACCACCTCGGCCACCCTGTACGCCCTGGCCAGGCTGGGACGACCGGTCGAGCCGGCGAGCCTGTTCCGCTACGACCTCGGCACTCACTTCTGCACCTGGCGCGGGGAGGACGGCAACTCGATCACCACGAACGCGCACGTGTTGGAGGCGCTGGGCTGGCACGCCCGGCACACCCGCGACGGCGCGAGCCGGTACGCCGTCCGGGTGGCCGCCCTCGGCGGCTGGCTGCGGGACGTCCAGCAGCCGGACGGCCACTGGACGGACCGCTGGCACGCCTCGCCCTACTACGCCACCTACTGCGCGGCCCTGGCGTTGGCCGGTCACGCCACGCCCGAGGTCGCCGGGGAGGCCGTCGACCGGGCGATCGGCTGGGTGCTCGCCACTCAACGCGCCGACGGCGGCTGGGGACGATGGTCGACTACCACGGAGGAGACCGCGTACGCCGTGCACGTCCTGCTCGGCGCGGGCGGCCCGCAGCGGCCCGATGCGGCGGAGGCGGCCCATCGGGCGCTCCGACACCTACAGGTCAGCGTCGCCGACGACCCTCCACTGTGGCACGACAAGGACCTCTACACTCCGGTCCTGGTGGTTCGCGCGGCTGTGCTCGCGGCACGGCTTCTGGCGCTCGGTCGCGGCGCGGCGCGCCCGGGCGGCGAGGGCGCCGACGTGTCCCACCAGGGCATGATCACGAGCGCTTGAGTTGCTACGGTGACGCTGTTAGCGTGCGCCGGGGTCGGTGCGTGTGTCGCCCGCCTGACTGACCGATCAACTCGCTCCGGCCCAGGGACGGTGTAATGGGTTCCCGCAGTTCGAATCTGCGTACCAAGGTCGTGGCCCTGTTGGCCTCGCTGGTGGCACTCTGGAGCTTCACCGCCTGGGTGACCGTCCGAGAGGGGGTCAACCTCGTCGGCGTGCAGGCGCTCGACGTCCGGGTGTTCGACCCCACCGAGCCGCTGCTGTTGCAGTTGCAGCTCGAACGCCGGACCTCGCTGGCCTACCTCGGGCGGCCCGAGGACCGCCGGCGCGGTGAACTCGCGCAGATACGTCAGCGCACCGACGAACTGGCCGCAGAGTTTGAGGAGTCGGCCGGGAACTGGCAGGTCGGCCTGCTCGGCAGCGACGCCCTGCAGCAACGGATCGGCGAGCTGAACCGTGGGCTCGCCGCGCTGGCGGACACCCGGACGGCCGTCGACGGCCGCAACATCGGCCGCAGCGATGCCGGTGGGGCGTTCACCCAGGTGATCGAGTCGATCTACCAGGTCTACGACGCACTGGGCAACCTCGACGACGACCAGGTCGCCGATGACACCACCCAACTGATCCAGCTCAACCGGGCCCGGGAACTGCTGTCACAGGAGGACGCCCTCCTCGCCGGGGTGCTGGCCGCAGGCCGGATCACCTCCAGCGAGCGCGCGGAGTTCACCCGGGTCGTCGGTGCCCGTCAGTTCGTCGCCGAGCAGGCGGTCATCCGGCTACCGCAGGCGGACCAGGCCCGGTACCAGCAGATGTCCTCCGGGGCGAACTTCCGCCGGCTGGCCGAACTGGAGAACCAGGTGATGCTGGCCGGCAACAGCACGCGGCTGCCGTTCAGCGCCGAGGCGTGGACCGACGCCACCGGCCCGGCGTTGATCGAGATCGGTGACGTGGTGCTGACCGGTGGTGACGACGTGGTCGAACGGGCCACCCCGGTGGCCGTCGGCGTCATCATCCGGTTGGTGCTCGCCGCCGGTCTCGGCCTGCTCGCCGTCATCGCCTCGGTGGTCGTCTCGGTCACCACCGCCCGCGCGTTGGTGCAGCAGTTGCAACGCCTGCGGGACGCCGCGTTCCAGCTCGCCAACGAACGGCTGCCCAACGTGGTGGATCGGCTCGGCCGGGGCGAGCAGGTGAACGTGGCCAAGGAGGCGCCACCGCTGCAATTCGGTGACGACGAGATCGGCCAGGTGGGCAAGGCGTTCAACGTGGTGCAGGAGACGGCCATCCGGACCGCGGTGGAGCAGGCGGAACTGCGCCGCGCGGTGCGCGACGTCTTCCTCAGCCTAGCCCGGCGTACCCAGGCCCTGGTGCACCGCCAGCTCACCCTGCTGGACTCGATGGAGCGTCGGGAACAGGACGCGGAGGAACTGGAGGACCTGTTCCGCGTCGACCACCTGGCCACCCGGATGCGGCGCAACGCGGAGAACCTGATCGTGCTCTCCGGCTCCACGCCCGGCCGTGCCTGGCGCCGGAGCGTGCCGATGGTGGACGTGATCCGTGGCGCGGTCGGCGAGGTCGAGGACTACACCCGCGTCCAGGTGCTCCCGATCAGCGGGGTGTCGTTGGCCGGGCGGGCCGTCGGCGACGTCATCCACCTGCTCGCCGAGCTGATCGAGAACGGGTTGTCGTTCTCGCCGCCGCACACCACCGTCGAGGTGCGCGGGCAACTGGTCCCCAACGGTTTCGCCATCGAGATCGAGGACCGTGGCCTCGGCATGACCGAGGAGGACCTGGCCGCCGCCAACCATCGCATCGTGGACCGCTCCGAACTCAACCTCGCCGACGCGTCCCGGTTGGGTCTCTACGTGGTGAGCCGGCTGACCGACCGGCACGGCGTGCGGGTGCGCCTCAAAGAGTCGCCGTACGGCGGGACGACCGCAGTGGTGCTGGTCCCGAGTGACCTGATCATCGTGGACGGCGCACAGCCGGCCGTACCGCCTGCCACCCGGAGCGACACCCCGGAGTTGCCCGCCGGGACCCCCACCACGGACGAGCGGTTGCCCGCACCGGTGGCGGTGGCGGCGCCGGTGGCCACCGCGCCTCGGACGGAGGCATGGGAGGCCGAACCGGCCGCGCCGACCTCGGCCGAGTCCGCTGAGGAGGTGTCCGGCCTGCCGACCAGATCCCGCCGTCGGCCGGGTCAGGCGGCGCTGGACGGGCCGACCATCCCGATCGAGCTGCCGGTGACCCCGCCGCCGGGCGAGGGGCTGGCACGACCGCCCCGCCTGCCGGTCGACACCGCGCCCGGTGCGGCACCGTCGGCTCCACCTGTGCCGGCGGCGACCCCGCCCGAGCCGGGCACGCCCGTGGTGGCCGAGGCCGACCTGGGGCGTACCGAGTCGGGCCTGCCGGTCCGGGTACGGCAGGCCAGTCTCGCCCCGGCGCTGCGTGACGAGAGCGCGGCGGCCGACGACAGCGAGGACGTGATCCGCGAACCAGAACAGGTTCGACGCATGATGAGTTCGTACCAGACGGGCACCCGGCGCGGACGCTCCGACGCCGCTAGGTTGCTCGATGGTGGCCGACGTGCCGAGGACGAGTCCGACGGCGCCGACCAACAGGCGACCTGACCCGCGTCGCTGGCCCGGTGGCCCGGGTCAGCGCCGGCCAGGCCCAGATGAGCACGGCGAAAAAGCCGGGGAGAAGAGGACGACGAAGTGGCGGAGAAGACGGCTTCGAGTGCCGACCTGACGTGGTTGTTGGATGACCTCGTCGGTCGGGTCAAGCAGGCCGAACACGCGGTGGCGCTGTCCGCCGACGGTCTGCTGATGGCCTCGTCGCAGGGGCTCAGCCGCGACGACGGCGAGCACCTGGCAGCGATGGCGGCGGGCATCCAGAGCCTGGCCCGTGGTGCGGGCAAGCGGTTCGGTGGCGGGCAGGTCCAGCAGACGATCATCGAGATGCAGTCGTCCTTCCTGTTCGTCACAGCCGCCGGCCGCAACGCCTGTCTCGCGGTTCTGGCCTCCGAGGACGCCGACGTGGGTCTGATCGCGTACGAGATGGCGATGCTGGTCACCAGGGTCGGCAAGTATGTCGCCTCGCCGTCGCGGTCCGCCGAGCAGACAAGCGGGGAGAAGTAGCCCGGATGGCGGAGCAGGGAGAGTTCGCGGACCACCAGTGGGTGGACGACCATGCCGGTCCGGTTGTCCGTCCGTACGCGGTGACCGGCGGCCGGGCCCGTCCGGTCACCGGCACGTTCGACCTGATCTCCCTGGTGACGGCGACCCGCACGGACGTCTCCCCGGAAATCGGTCTGGGCCCGGAGCACCTGGCGATCGTCGGCCTCTGCCAGCGGATTCAATCCGTCGCCGAGATCGCGGCACACCTGGACCTGCCGGTGGGCACCGTGCGGGTACTGCTTGGCGATCTGGTGGCGCGCAGCCTGGTGCGGATCCGCGAGCCGCACACCACCGTCGGCCTTCCCGACCACAGCATTTTCGAGGCGGTTATCAATGGACTACGGGCACTCTGAGCGGCCGCCGGGTGCGGTCGTCCTGCCCACGGCGATCAAGATCCTGGTGGCCGGCGGCTTCGGGGTCGGCAAGACCACGCTGGTCGGCGCGGTCAGTGAGACGCGTCCGCTGCGCACCGAGGAGGTGCTGACCGAGACGGGGGTCGGCGTCGACGACCTCTCCGGCGTCGAGGCGAAGCAGACCACCACGGTGGCGATGGACTTCGGCCGGATCACTGTCAGCGACGACCTGGTGCTGTACCTCTTCGGTACACCGGGCCAGGACCGGTTCTGGTTCGTCTGGGACGAACTGGCGCTCGGCGCCATCGGCGCGGTGGTGCTGGCGGACACCCGTCGGCTCGCGGACTGCTTCCCCTCCATCGACTACTTCGAGGGGCGGGGGACACCGTTCCTGGTCGCGGTGAACTGCTTCGAGGGGGCGCGTTCGTACCGCCTCGACGAGGTGCAGGCCGCGCTGAACCTCGACCCCGAGGTGCCGGTGCTGCTCTGCGACGCCCGCGACCGGGAGTCGGTCAAGGCGGTGCTGATCACCCTGGTGGAGCACGCGATGAAGATCCGGGAGGCCCGTGGCCGCGCCGTCGAGTGACGGCGTGTCCGCAGCCCACGGCCGGACGGACGAAGGGCACCCTCCGTAGGGAGGGAGCCCTTCGGCGTTCGTCGCCTCAGCCGGCGATCATGCGCCGCAGCACGTACTGCAGGATGCCGCCGTGCCGGTAGTAGTCCGCCTCACCCGGGGTGTCGATCCGCACCACCGCGTCGAACTCGACACCGCTGTCGGTGGTGACCCGCACGGTACGCGGGGTCGAGCCCTCGTTGAGCGCGGTGACGCCGGTGACGGTGAACGTCTCGGTGCCGGTCAGCCCCAGCGAGTCGGCGCTCTCGCCGACCGGGAACTGCAACGGCAGCACACCCATGCCGATCAGGTTCGAACGGTGGATCCGCTCGTACGACTCGGCGATGACCGCCTTGACGCCCAACAGCATGGTGCCCTTGGCCGCCCAGTCCCGCGACGAGCCCGAGCCGTACTCCTTGCCGGCCAGGATGACCAGCGGGATGCCGGCCTCCTGGTAGGCCACCGAGGCGTCGTAGATCGAGGTCTGCTCGCCGGTCAGGTGGTTGACGGTGAAGCCGCCCTCGGGGAGCGGAGCTCCCGCAGCCTGCCCAGCACCTGGGATCCGCAGTTGGTTGCGCAGCCGGATGTTGGCGAAGGTGCCCCGGATCATCACCTCGTGGTTGCCCCGGCGCGAGCCGTACGAGTTGAACTCGTGGCGGGGCACGCCGTGCCCGGCCAGGTACTCGCCGGCGGGGGAGTCGGCCTTGATGGAGCCGGCCGGGGAGATGTGGTCGGTGGTCACCGAGTCGCCCAGCTTGGCCAGCACTCTTGCGGGACCGATGTCGAGAACAGGCGCCGGCAGGCGCCGCATCCCCTCGAAGTACGGGGGCTTGCGGACGTAGGTGGACTCGCCGTCCCAGGCGAAGGTGTCCCCGGTCGGGGTCGGCAGCGACTGCCAGCGCTCGTCACCGGCGAAGACGTCGGCGTACGCGGCGCTGAAGCCACCGGCGCCGATCGCCGAGGCGATCACGTCCTGGATCTCGGCGGTGCTCGGCCAGATGTCGCGCAGGTAGACCGGCTGGCCCGTGCCGTCCTCACCGATCGGCTCGTTGGCCAGGTCGATGTCCATCGTGCCGGCCAGCGCGTACGCCACCACCAGCGGCGGGGACGCCAGGTAGTTCATCTTGACGTCCGGGTTGATCCGTCCCTCGAAGTTGCGGTTGCCGGAGAGCACCGACACCACGGCGAGGTCGGCCTCGTTCACCGCGGCGGAGACCTCCTCCGGCAGCGGCCCGGAGTTACCGATGCAGGTGGTGCAGCCGTAGCCGACCAGGTGGAAGCCGAGCTTCTCCAGATACGGCGTGAGGCCGGCCCGCTCGTAGTAGTCCATGACGACCTTGGAGCCGGGCGCGAGGGTGGTCTTCACCCAGGGCTTGCGGTTGAGGCCCTTGTCCACGGCGTTGCGGGCGAGCAGCGCCGCACCGATCATCACCTGCGGGTTGGACGTGTTGGTGCAGGAGGTGATGGCGGCGATCACCACCGCGCCGTGGTCCAGCTCGTACTCGTTGCCGTCGGCGCCGGTGACCCGGATCGGGTTGCTGGCCCGCCCGCCGGAGCCGACCGCGGCGGTCACCAGGTCGCGCGGGGCGTCGGCCGGGTCGTTGATCTCGTTGGCCGGGGAGTCGCTGGCCGGGAAGGACTCGGCGCTGGCCTCGTCGGCCGGTCCCGCCGTGCCGAACGGCTTGTCCAACTGCGGCACGCCGGGGCGGCGGCCCGGGTCGCCACCGGTCTCGTCGGCCGCGACGTAGTCGGTGAGCGCCGCCCGGAACAGCGTTTTGGCGCTGCCCAGCGGTACCCGGTCCTGGGGACGCTTGGGTCCGGCGAGCGAGGGCTCGATGGTGTCCAGGTCCAGTTCCAGGTGCTCGGAGTACTGCGGCTCGGCGGCCGGGTCGTGCCAGAGGCCCTGCTCCTTGGCGTACGCCTCGACCAGCGCGACCTGCTGCGGGTCCCGGCCGGTCAGCTCCAGGTAGCGGACGGTCTCCGCGTCGATCGGGAAGATCGCGACGGTCGAGCCGTACTCCGGGGACATGTTGCCGATGGTGGCCCGGTTGGCCAGCGGCACGGCGCTCACGCCGGGGCCGTAGAACTCGACGAACTTGCCGACCACACCGTGCTTGCGCAGCATCTCGGTGATGGTCAGCACCAGGTCGGTGGCGGTGGTGCCGGCCGGCATCTCGCCGGACAGCTTGAAGCCCACCACCCGGGGGATCAGCATGCTGACCGGCTGGCCCAGCATGGCCGCCTCGGCCTCGATGCCGCCGACGCCCCAGCCGAGCACGCCCAGGCCGTTGACCATCGTGGTGTGCGAGTCGGTGCCGACGACGGTGTCCGGGTACGCCTGGCCGCCGCGCTCCATCACCGTACGGGCCAGGTACTCGATGTTGACCTGGTGCACGATGCCGGTGCCGGGCGGCACCACCTTGAACTCGTTGAACGCGGTCTGCCCCCAGCGCAGGAACTGGTAACGCTCCTTGTTGCGGGTGTACTCCAGCTCGACGTTGCGCGCGAAGGCGTCCTCCCGGCCGAACAGGTCGGCGATGACCGAGTGGTCGATGACCAGTTCGGCGGGGGCGAGCGGGTTCACCTTGGTGGGGTCGCCGCCGAGGTCGCGGACGGCCTCACGCATGGTGGCCAGATCGACCACGCACGGTACGCCAGTGAAGTCCTGCATCAGCACCCGGGCCGGGGTGAACTGGATCTCGACGTTGGGGTCCGCGGTCGGGTCCCACGCGCCGAGCTGGCGGATGTGTTCGGCGGTGATGTTCGCGCCGTCCTCGGTCCGCAGCAGGTTCTCCAGCAGGATCTTCAGGCTGTAGGGGAGCCGTTCGTGGCCCTCCACCTGGCTGATCCTGAAAATCTCGTAGCTCGCGTCTCCGACGCGTAGCTGGGTCTTCGCACCGAAGGTGTCGAGGCTCGCCACGTCGTACTCCTTCACACCAGCGACCGTGAGTAGTCCTGAGCAGTCTGTCGCACCGGGCGGAGGGCTGCCGTGGTTAGGCAACACTTACCGCCGATACGCGCTGTCAACAAAACCGTACGTCCGTCTTGCTATGAGTGCAACCCGTCGATCACGGAGTGGACGCCGTGCACGCGGAACGGCCGGCCCCCGTGGTGGGGGGCCGGCCGTTCGTGGTCAGGAGGTGGCGTAGCCGCGGGTGGCGATCCAGTTGGCGAGGTTGTCGATGTCGAGGTGGTAGCGGGCGTGGTGGGGGTTGGCGGAGTCGGCGATGGTGACGGTGTTGCCGTTGTCGGTGTAGCCGGTGACGCTGATGTAGTGGCCGCCTTCGAAGCTGTGGGTGGCGCCGGTGGTGTCGGTGGTGGTGCCGGCGATGTTGGCGACTACTGCGCGGCCGTCGTTGATGGTGCGGACGATGTCGTCGCGGAGGGTGTCGGTCTGGGTGGTGTTGGCGGTGGGGGTGTTGATTTCGACGGATTTGTAGACGTCCTTGCCGGTTTCGCGGTTGAGGACGGGGGTGATGTCGTTGATGGAGTCGGTGCCGTTCTCGGTGGTGCCCATGTCCTTGGCCATGGTGTGGACGTCGATGTTCTTGCCCTGGACGCTGAGGGCGTTGCGGGCGGCGGCGGGGCCGCAGTAGTAGAAGTTGGGCTGGGCTTCGTAGCGGACGTCGAGCTGGCGTTCGCTGTGGCCCTTGCGGTCGGCCTGCACGGCGACGGCCTGGACACCCGGGGTGGCCTGGGCGGCGATCGCGGGTGCGGCGATGCCTCCGGCGGTGGCGGCGGCAGCGGCGATGGTCAGAGCGGTCTTGCGCAGCATGGTGGTACGCATGATGATCTGAACCTTTCGTCGGGGGTGTGCGGCGATCACCCGTGGGGGACGGGTGTGCCGCGGGGGATGTCCCGGGTCGTCGGGGTCCACGCGGTGGGGACTGCTCAGGACGTCCGGGCCAGGTGTAACGCCGGGGGGTGCCCGGTCATTCCGACCTGCGGTGCGGCGCCGGGGGAGGCGTCGCGGTCATGCCATGTACAACCCCCGGCCGGGGCTGATGATTCCGCGATCGCGGTGGCCACGGCCACCCCGCACCCGGCCACGAACTGGACAAACAGCCGCGAACCTCCGGCACGCCACCGGCGATCGCGGGGACGCGTTTCCGGCACACCGGAGCGGGAAAGCGCGAGGCCCGTCGGCGAGAGGGGAGCGCGTCGTGTGGCAGGAGAGCCGGTACGTCGCCACGCGGGAGCGCCTGTCCCCGGTGGCCGGAGCGCCGCTCTGGTGCGACGCGCACGAATTCGGCCTCCGGGGCGACGGTGTCACCAATGACCAGCCGGCGTTGTCCGCCCTGGTGGACCGGCTCGGCGAGGGGTACGCCGCCGACGGGCGGGCCCGGGTCATCTACTGCCCGCCCGGGATCTACTCGATCCGGGACGCGGGCACCGTCTGGCGCAGCGGTGTTTCACTGATCGGTGCGGGGCCGGGCGCGACCCGGTTCCTGCTGAGCAACGAGGGCAACCGTGCGGATCCGACGCCGTTGGCCTTCTGGACCACTGTGCAGCACGGCGCGGACCGCGACCGGCACATCGCCGACTGCACCTTCGCCGACTTCGAGATCGACGGTTCGGGTGTGGCCATGGCCGAGTACAACTACCTTGCCAAGGGCCTCGGTCTCCAGTACGTGGTGCGGGGTGTGTTCCGCAACCTCTACATCCACCACACCGGCGCGACCGGCCTGGGCTGCGATTTCCTCCAGGACAGCCTGATCGACGGCGTGGTGGTGGTCGGCTGCGGCCGGCTGGACAACGGCGAGGAGATGGGCGGCGCGGGTATCGGCATCGGCATCGGCGGCTGGGGCGAGGTGGAACGCTGCACGATCGCCAACTGCACCACGCTCGGCAACGGCACCAACGGGATCTTCCTGGAGTTGCAGAAGTCGTACTGGACGCCGCCGCGTGGGTACCGCATCATCGGCTGTCACAGCCAGGCCAACCGGTTCGGCATCTCCGACTGGGGTGCGGACGGGCTGATCGTCTCGGCCTGCACCATCACCGGGAACCTGGAGGCCGGCTTCGACGTCTCCGCCAACGGCACGGCGGGCATCGCGGGCCGGGGCGGCATCCTCAGCGACTGCGTCATCGACCGCAACGTCCGCGACGGGATCAGCATGGGCAACACCCCCGGGCCGTACGCCATCCGGGGCAATCGGATCAGCGGCAACGGCTGGCACGGCTATCACCAGCACGACCTGGGCGCCGGGTACCAGGGCGCATCGTCGGACGTGGTCATCAGCGGCAACGAGTTCTGGGACAACGGCCTGGACGCGATCCGGATCGACCGGCCGATGGTCGACGCGGCGATCGTAGACAACCGGATCCGCAACAACGGTCGCCAGTGTGCTCCGGAGGCGACCGGCTCCGGCGAGTCGGTGCGCTACGCCCGTCGGGCGGTGACCGACCGCTCGGCCAACTGGCCGGCCAACGGACACCGGGGCAAGGTGCTGCGGGTGGGCTCCCGGGTGGCGGTGGTGGTCGGCAACAGCGACACCGACCTGGACCTGGCCGACCTGCGACCGGACGCGGCCACCGCGTGGAACGAGGACGTCCCGGCGCCGGGTACGGCGTACGAGTTGCCGGCCGGCGCACCGGTGCGGGCCGGCATCGTCGTCAACTCGCACGTCGACTCCGCGTCGGTGCGTGGCAACCGCATCTGGGACAACCGCGAGGACCCGACGCAGACGCACGGACTGTGGATCACCGACCAGGGCTCCTGCGTGTCCTGCCGGGTCGAGGACAACGACCTCGCCGGCAACGCCGAGAGTGCGCTGCGGTTGGACAGCCCGCCGGTGGGCGGTCGTTGGGACCGCAACCACGTCGAGATCGACTGAGCGGGTCTCAGCCCGCGTCGCCGGGCGCGGTGGCCTCGGCGTGGCGGTCGCGCAGCCGGGCCCGGATCTCCTCCGGGGTGTACGCGCGCCGTCGCCGTTCCGCCCGGGCGATGACCACGCCGGAGGCCGCGACCCCGGCCAGACCGGCCAACCCGAGGACCTTCCACCACCGCATCCGTCGCCGCATCCGCATAGGGTAGTCCTTCATGAGCATCAGCCTGGACGAGGCGGTGGAGCTGACGCGTACCGGTGACGTGTGGGTCTTCCGCGGCCGCAGCGTGCCCGACCGCGCCATCCAGTCGATCACCAACAGCCCGGTCAACCACGTGGGCATGGCGGTCGTGCTGGACGACATGCCGCCGCTGATGTGGCACGCCGAGCTGGGCCGGTCGCTGCCGGACATGTGGACCGGCACCCATCAGCGCGGGGTGCAGCTGCACGACCTGCGCGACGCGGTCTGCGTCTGGGCGAACCGGTACGGCCAGCGGGCCTGGCTGCGCCAACTCGACCCGTCGGCGGACGCCGAGATGGAGCGGTCGGTGCTGCGGACCGTCGCCCGGCTGAATGGCACGCCGTTCCCGTCCACCGCACAGCTCGCCTGGCGGTGGCTGCGGGGGCGGGTGCCGGCGGTGCGGTTGCCGGTGCCGCAGCGGAAGCGGGCGCCCACCGCGCGGGAACGGACCCTGGAGACGGCGTACTGCGCCGAGGTCGTCGCGGTCACCTACGAGGCGATGGGCCTGCTGCCTCCGGGCAAGCGGCCGAACTGGTACGACCCGGGCCGGTTCTGGAGCGGTGACGATCTCGGCCTGCAGGGCGGTGCCCGGCTGGGCAGCGAGATCGAGGTGCGGATCCCGGAGCGCTGAGGTTTCGCCGACCGGCGTGGCGGCAATTGCTTGCGATGTGAATGCTTCCACCGATCTCGACACGCTGACCGAGTTCTTCGACCGGTACGGAGTGGCCCTGACCGCCGGCGACCTGCCCGCGATCGCCGGTTGCTATGCCCTGCCGGGGCTGGTGGTCGCGGACACCTACAGCTTCTCGTTCACCTCACCGGCGGCGGTGGCGCTGTCCTTCGTGGGCGCTGCTCCCGACTACGCCGAGCGTGAGTTGGTCGCCGCGCACGCCGACATCGAGGAGGTGCAGCAGATCTCCGCGCTGCTGACCGAGGTGGCGGTGCGCTGGGAGTTCCTGGACAGCCAGGGCCGGCAGGTGCCCGGCGAGCGGTACCGCTACCTGCTGCGGGCCGTCACGGAGGGTCCCGTCATCTGCACGGTCATCCGTACCGGCTGACCCACCCCCACCCGTTCCGTCCCCGGTGCCGGCGTGACTAGGCTGTCGCGTCGGTGCGACGAGGGGGGGACCTCAATGGCAGAGCGGCCGTCGGGTGCCGAGACCGAGGAGCTGGCCCGTCGCCGGGCCCTCCCTCGGATGATCGCGTCGGTCCCCTGGGTGGTGGTCTCGGTCGGTGTCGCGGTGCTGGCGGTGCTGCTGGTGGTCGCGGCGTTGGCCTTCCGGGGCCCGGAGCAGCCGTCGGCGTGGAAGCCCGGACCGGCGATGGCGCTGCCGACACCGTCCACGTCGGACCGAC
Source organism: Micromonospora craniellae (assembly GCF_014764405.1). Classification (NCBI taxonomy): domain Bacteria; kingdom Bacillati; phylum Actinomycetota; class Actinomycetes; order Micromonosporales; family Micromonosporaceae; genus Micromonospora; species Micromonospora craniellae. The sequence goes on from NZ_CP061725.1 coordinate 5,493,260, forward strand.
CCGTGTCGGTCTCGCCCGGTCCGGTGCGGCACAGCCCGGTGCCGGGCGGCTCCGTCACGTCCGCGTCGCCCGGGCCGTCGGCGTCGCCGGGGCCGGAGTCGCGGACCACCTCCCCGGCCGGGCGGTCGGAGGCCAGCCGGTCGCCGAGCCGGTCGCCGAGCCGGCCGACGTCCGCCCCGTCCGCCTCACCCGACACGCCCGGCGCACTCACCGCCAGTTACCGCGTCAGCGGCGACGTCGAACCGAACTCGTTCCGGGCCCAGGTGGTGGTGCGCAACGGCACCGGAGAGTCGCGTGGCTGGCAGGTGGAGTTGCGCTTCACCGCCGAGGTCACCGGCGTACGCGCCTCCAGTGGCCCGGGCGTCTCGGTGGGCATCAAGGGCGGTGGATGGTATCTGCTCAGCGGGACCGGACAGCTCGCCGCCGGAGCGCAGCAGACGGTGGATCTGCGGTTCAGCCGCATCGGCGGCGGGGAGTACCCGGCCCACTGTGTGGTCAACGGAACCTCGTGTGCCCGGTGATGACCGTACTCTTAGGACGGTTCGGTGTTTCCCTGGGCACTTTTCCCTTTCGTTGAAGATCGTTACGCTTGCCCGGCTGCCCGCTGAGGAGATTCATGTCCGGTATGCGTCGCGCTCCGCGTCATCTCTCATCCCATGGCCCCGCCGTCGCTTCCTCTCCCTGGATTCTGATGTCGATCGGCCTGCTCGCCATGGTGGTGCTGCTCGTCATCGCGATCGGGGCGTATCGCGGGCCGGGGCCGGAGTTCGGCCCCGCGCCGCCGGGACCGGCCGCCGCCCCACCCATACCCGAGCGCGCGTCCTCTGCGGGGCGGGAGGCGGCGAGCCCGCCGGCACCGGCGGTGCCGGGGCTGTCGCCGCGCAAGACCGACCCGCCGAGCGGGGCGGGCACCGCCTCGCCGAAGCCGTCGTCGTCGCCGGCCTCGGAGGCGCCGCCGGTGGCGTCGGCCCCGCCGCGCAGCAGTGCCCCGCCGTCGGCCAAGCCCGCGCCGTTCGAGGCGCGGTACCAGGTGATGAACACCTTCCAGGGCGGCTTCATCGCGGAGGTGCTGATCCGCAACACCGCCCGGAGTGACCAGGGGTGGGTGGCGCGGGTGGAGTACTCGGGCGGCCGGGTGGTCACCGCGTGGCTGGAAGGGGTTCCGCAGGGGACGTTCAGTGGGCGTCGGGGCACGCTGACCTATCGCAGCGGCCCGGACCTCGCCGCGGGCGCCACGGTGGCGCTGCGCTTCCACATCGAGTTCGCCGATCCGTCGCCGGTGAGCTGCGCCGTCTCGGGGCGTGCCTGTAGCCGCCGGTGACTGCTGGTCCGTCGATCGCGGACCGCCACCGACCTCCACTTTGCGCAAGACACTGCTCTGTTGCCGCCATGTTTGCAAGGCACTGCAGACTGTTTCGGCAAGGGCTAGCGTGCGGGCCAATCAGCAGCCAGAGGAAGGCCGTCGATGAAACCTCCGCCGCTGTCGCGCAAGGCCCTGCTCGCATTCGTCTTCCTGCTCACCCTCACGCTGGCCGGCGCGCCGGTCGCGGTTCCTGAGAAAGCCATCGCCGTTGGTCGATCAAGCGCAGGTGCGCCCGGTGCCACCGGTGCCGTCACCTGGCCCACCGAGCCGTCCGCCGCCGCCCTGCTGGCGGCGGGTACCGACGACCGGGCCACCGCGGAGCAGTTCTACTTCGTGCTGCCGGACTGGGACGCGCAGGGGCGGCCGTTCGAGGACCGCAACTTCGCCGACGGCACCCGGCCCTTCCCTGAGGTGAACACGCGGTCCTTCCCGTACACGCCGACCTTCCGCACACCGGCGGACGCGACGGTGAAGGTGCCACACCTCGGCCGCCGGCACCGACCCGCGCTCGGTGCTCGACCAGATCGTCCCGGGCTACTACCACCGGCTGCTCGACGACGGCGCGGTGGCGACCTCCATCTGCTGCGCCAACACCGCGCCCGAGCACGCCATGATGCGCTGGACCGGCTGACCGTGGCCCGCGACGGCGTCGACGGCAAGAAGATCCTGCTCTACGGCGAGGGCTGGAACTTCGGCGAGGCGGTCAACGGCTCGGCGGCCGAGCAGCGCACCCGGCTGCTGCACCAGCACGACCTGGTCAAGGTCGGCCTGACCGGCAACCTGCGCGGCTACCGGTTCACCGACTCCGGCGGCCGGGCGGTGACCGGTGCGCAGGTGGACTACAACGGCGCGCCCGCCGGGTACACCGACGCGCCGGGCGAGGCGATCACCTACGTCGACGCGCACGACAACGAGATCCTGTACGACGCGTTGGCCTACAAGCTGCCGCAGGGCACCTCGGCCACGGACCGGGCCCGGATGCAGGTGCTGGCGCTGAGCACGGTGGTGATGAGCCAGGGCGCCGGGTTCGTGACCACCGGCACCGAGCGGCTGCGGTCGAAGTCGCTGGACCGCAACTCGTACAACTCGGGGGACTGGTTCAACCAGATCCGCTGGGACTGCACCCAGGGTAACGGGTTCGGCCTCGGCCTGCCGCCGGCCGAGGACAACCGGGACAAGTGGCCGTACGCCCGGCCGCTGCTGGTCGATCCGGCGCTGGTCCCGGACTGCGCTGCGGTCGCCTTGACCGACGCCCGGTACGCCGAACTGCTGCGGATCCGGGCCTCCACGCCGGTCTTCGGGCTGCCCACTGCACGGGAGGTGCAACGGCGGGTCGCCTTCCCGCTCTCCGGCCCGGCGGAGACGCCCGGGGTGCTCACCATGACCCTGGACGCGCGTGGCCTGGGCGGGCCGTGGCGGTCGGTGACGGTGGTCTTCAACGGCACCCCGCAGGCGGCGACGCAGCGGGTCGACGCGCTGCGGGGAGCGGACGTGTCGTTGCATCCGGTGCTGCGTTCCTCGGCCGACCCGGTGCTGCGTACCGCGTCGTTCGCGCGTTCCAGCGGTACGTTCCAGGTGCCGGCGCGCAGCGTGGCGGTCTTCGTGCAGCGGTGACACGTGGTCCGGCCCCGCCGCACCGATCCGCAGATCGGTCCGGCGGGGCCGGGTCGTCACCTCGGCCTGGTGATCAGCCGAAGCAGTTCGGAATCGCGGTGATGGTTCCGGCGCAGTTGGTCGGCTTGTTGGCGGTGATCGCGGACTTGTCGTCCACGTTCACCTGGCCGATGAAGCTGAACACGCCGCCCGGCGCCAGAGTGGCGAAGTTGTGCGACACCCTCGTCTTCTCCAGGTCGATCTCGCCGGAGACGGTGAAGATGCCCCCGCCGACACCCAGCGGGCCGACGGCCCGGTTGCCGCTGATCTCGCTGTTGCGGAAGGTCGCCTCGCCGGTGCCGTTGAAGACACCGCCACCGAAGAAGCCAGCCTTGTTCTCGACGATCTTGCTGTCCGTGACGTTGGCGATGGCGGTGAAGCCGAGCGCCAGCCCGCCGCCGACACCGACGGTGGTGTTCTTGGCAAGCTCGACATGCGTCAATTCCAGCGTGCTGTCGTCGCCCGCAGCGGTCACCCCGCCGCCGGCCAGGACGGCCGTGTTGTGCAGGATCTCCGAGTGCCGCACGGTGGTGTTGCCCTCGATGTCGAGCAGGCCACCGCCGAAGCCGAGCACCTCGTTGCCGGTGATCTCGCTCTTCTCGATCAGCGTGGTGCCGCCGTCGATGTCCTCGCGGAAGATGAAGGCGGCACCGTTGGCGACGCCGCCGCCGCCGATGATCGCATCGTTGTTGATGACCCTCGACTGGGCGACCCGCAGCACGCTGGCGTTGAAGATGCCACCGCCGTACAGGAACGCGGTGTTGTCGGCGACGGTGCTGCGGTGCAGGTTGGCCTTGCCGAAGTTGGCCAGGCCACCGCCGACGCCACCGGCCTGGTTGGCGACGATGTGCGTCTCGGAGAAGGACGCGGTGCCGCCGGGCTGCACGAGCACGCCGCCGCCGTCGTTGGACTCCGGCTCCAGCAGCACCGAGGGAGCGGCCTTGGCCTGGGCGGCCTTGAGCGCGGCGCCCTTCGGTGCGGCCTGCAGCAGCGGCAGGTACTCCTTCTTGGCCTCGGCGGCCTTGGTCGCCTCCACCGAGTTGGAGAACCGCGACCACACGGCCTCGGGGGTGTCCCCGTTGACGGGTAGTGCCCGGGTCTGGCCGTTCTTGATGGTCAGGCCCTTGACGGTCAGGTTGCCGCCGCGACCCACGTTGAGGATGCGGAACTCCTCGGCCGTGGCGTCCCGGACGATCTTCGTGTCGTGCCCCTTGAGAACGACGTTCTCCGTGATGACCGGCAGGCCGTTGGGGCCGGTGCCGTCGCCGACGTCGGAGCGGGTCAGCGTGTAGGTGCACCCCTTGGCGAGGTTGAGCACGCCGCCGTGGTTGTCGTTGGCGAAGACGAGCGCTTGGATCAGCTTGTCGGAGTCGCAGGGCACCTCCTTCTCGTGGTCCCTGCGGTCGTCGCCGCCACGGTCCTTGTGCTCGTCGCCACTGCGGTCCTTGCGCTGGTCGTCGCGCTGGTCGCCACCGCGGTCCCGCTTCTTGCCCTCGTGCCCCTCGGCGGCACCCGGGCCCCGGCCGCTGTCCGAGCTGACCTGCTGCGCGGTGGACCAGCGCAGACCGTCGGCGTTGACCGCGCCGGCGCCGATACCGACGGCGGCGATGCTCACCACACCGGTGAGACCGGCGACGCCGCTGGCGATCCAGAATGCGCGACGCCGCTTTGGCGTCACCTCCGGCTCCGCAGCGTTGTTCTTAGCTTGGTAGTTGGACATCGGAGCTCTCTGCCCTCTCGTCGTACCAGACAGGGTCGTCACACGCGGGTGAGCTTCCCCTGCTACAAATCGGTTGTAGCTCCCACATGCACCATATGAGAGTGTTCCTCGCTTCGCGCCCATATCCGAGACAACCCCACATTGGGTACGGTCTGCGTGGGAGTGGTGCAAGCGCTCCGAAGGGTGCAATCTGGGCCAAGTCCGTGGCGATCGACCGCCGACGCCCCGCCGGGACGGGTACGCGACCCGGGCTCCTCCGCACGTGGCGGAGGAGCCCGTCTATGTGGTCGTGCTCTGGATTCACCCGTACGCAGAAGGAACGATCAGCCGAAGCAACGCTCCGGCACGACCGGGCTGCCGGAGCAGTTGGTCGGTCGGTTGGCGGTCACCGCGGAGCTGCGGTCGATCCGCACGCCGTCGTTGGTGGTGTAGATGCCACCGGGCGGCAGCACCGAGAAGTTGGCCTGGACCGTGGAGCGCTCCAACCGGACCTGGCCGCCCTCGTTGTAGATGCCGCCGGCCACCGAGTTCTGGCCGACCACCCGGTTGGCCACGATCGCGGTGTCCCGCACGACGGCGGTGCCCCCGTAGGTGGCCAGTCCGCCACCGTTGCGCTCGGCGACGTTCTCGGTGATCTCACTGTGCGCGATCACCGCCGTGCTCTCAAGGCCCACGCCCAGCCCGCCGGACGTGTCGTCGGCGGAGTTGCGGGCCACCAGGACCTTCTCCAACGCGAGCTGGCCGTCGCCAAGGGCGAGCAGACCACCGCCGTCCTCCCCGCTGTGGTTGCCGACGACCCTGCTCTGGGTCAGCGTCGCGGTGCCCCGATAGGTGAGCACGCCACCGGCGTTGTCGGTGGCCCGGTTGTGCTCGATCGTGCTCTTCCAGACCCAGAGCGTGCCACCGGCGCCGGGGAGCCCGAGGCCGGGCACACCGTTGCCGATGCCGCCACCGGCGACCGCGCTGTTGTCCGTGATCGAGGATTCCTCGAGCCGGAACACCCCGGCGTTGAACACGCCGCCGCCGACACCACCGGCGCTGCTGGTCGCCACCCGGCTGTAGGCGACCCGGGCGGTGCCGAAGTTGGCGATCGCGCCGCCGTTGCCGCCGGCGTGGTGTAGCAGGAACTCGCTGTGCTCGACGTCGGCCCGGCCGCCCCGCTGCACGAGCAGGCCGGCACCGTCGCCCGGCGCGACGTGGACGAGTGTGGCGTCGCCACCGGCACCCCGGGCGGCCTCGGCGGCCGAGGCACTCGTGGCGGCGGGGACCTTCGTGGCGGCCTTGGCGGCAGGGGCCTTCGTCGGCGTGGCCGCCTTCGCGTTCGTGCCCGCCCCCGCCTTCGTCGGCTTCGCGACGACCTTCGCGGAGAGGTCGACCTTCGCCCGTGCCGCCGCGATCGGGTCGGCCTCGGTCAGCCCACCCTTGACGACGACGTTCTTCAGGGTCAGGTGACCGCTGCGACCCACGTTGAGAATCCGGAACGCCTCGGCGTTCGGCGCCCGGACGATCGTGGTGTCGCGCCCGGCGAGCGTGACTGCCTGGGTGATCACTGGCAGACCGTTGCGGCCGGTGCCGTCGCCGACGTCGGAGCGGGTCAGCTCGTAGGTGCACCCCTTGGCCAGTTCCAGCGTGCCGCCGCGGTTGTCGTTGGCGTACTCGATGGCCTGGATCAGCTTGTCGCTGTCGCAGGGCACCTCGCGTCCCCGCTCCTTGTCGTCGCGGCGCTGCTCGCCCGAGGACGCCTCGCGGCCCTTGCGGTCCGCGCCCTGCTCCGCGCCGCTCCGGGTGGCCTTGTGGTTGGTCCGGCCGCCCGCCTCGGCGGTCGGGCCGGGAGCATCCGGTGTCGGTGCGGCCGCCGGCTGGGCGTCCGAGGTGTTGTGCCGGTCGCCGGACTTCTGGTCCCGGGCGGCCACGCCGCCCAGAGCGGCCAGACCGACCACCCCGGTGAGCCCGGCGACTCCGGCGGCCACCCATATCTTGCGTCGTCGTCGACCTGGCGGTACCGGAGGCGGCCCACCGTACGAAGTCAACTCGTCATCGGACATCAGAGCCTTCCGCCCTTTCCTCCTACCAGACTGACCCGCACCCGTACGAAACAGTGCGAGTAGCTACAAACAGCCTGTAGCCTCTGATGACCACCGTATGAGAAGTATCTTCGCGAGGATGGCTAATACGAAGAAACTCTATAAGTGGCTCAGTTCGGGCATGCGAGTGCCAATCAGAGCAGCGGCACCGAAAGCGCTGGCCACCATCGGTAAGACGACGGAGGGCGGGCCCTCCGCAGCGGCGAACTTCCGCCCCTGGGAAGGCCCGCCCTCCGGCGGGTCGTACGGGTCAGACCGGCAGGCGGGGCCCCGCCTCACGCTGCTCGGCCAGCCAGGTCTCCACCTCGTCGGCCCGGCGCGGCAGGCCGGCCGACAGGTTCACCGCACCGGCCGCGGTGACCAGGACGTCGTCCTCGATCCGGATGCCCACACCGCGCAGTTCCGCCGGCACCAACTCGTCCTCCGGCTGGAAGTACAGCCCCGGTTCGACGGTGAGCACGTAGCCCTCACCCAGGGCGCCGTCCCGGTACTTCTCCTTACGGGCGCTGGAGCAGTCGTGTACGTCGATGCCGAGCATGTGCCCGAACCCGTGCAGCGTCCACCGCCGGTACACGGTCGACGACTCGTCCATCGCCTCGTCCACGCTCACCGGCAGCAGCCCCAGGTCGGCCAGCCCCTCGGCGAGCACCCGCATGCAGGTCAGGTGGACGTCCTTGAACTTCACGCCCGGCTTGATGAACTCGATGCCGGCCTGCTGCGAGGCGTACACGATGTCGTAGACCTGACGCTGCAACGGGGTGAACCGGCCGTCGACCGGCAGCACCCGGGTCACGTCGGCGGTGTACAGGTGGTGCCCCTCCACGCCCATGTCCATCAGCAGCAGCTCACCCGGACGGGTGACACCGTGGTTGTGCACCCAGTGCAGGATCGTGGCGTGCTCGCCGGCCCCGACGATCGAGCCGTACCCGACGTCGTTGCCGTCGTGCCGGGCGCGCAGCGCGAAGACGCCCTCCAGCAGCCGCTCCGAGACGCCCCGGTCGGCCGGCAGCACCCGGGCCACGTCCTCGAAGCCGCGTACCGTCGCGTCGATCGCGTCCTGGAGCTGGGCGATCTCCCACTCGTCCTTGACCAGCTTCAATTCCGCGACGGCGATCGCGAGCTCGCGGTCGCGGGCCGGTTGGCCGTCGGCCCGGGGCCCGTCGTACGGGCGTACGGCGGAGTCGACCGAGGCGTCGAACCCGCGCAGCACCCGGGTACGCGCCGGAGCCGAGTCGCCCAGCACCGCCTCCAGTTCCGTCAGGCCAGCGGTGGGCAGTCCCAGCTCGGTCGACTTCTCCGCCAGGGTGTGCCGCCGGCCCACCCACAGCTCACCGTGCCGGCTGCGGAAGAACTCGTCGGTCTCCCGTGAGGAACGGGGCCGCATGTAGAGGGTGGCGTCGTGCCCCGAGCCGTTCGGCCGCATCACCAGGACACCGTCCGGGTCGTAGTCCCCGGTGAGGTACGCGAAGTCGCTGCCCGGACGGAACCGGTACTCGGTGTCGTTGGCGCGGACCTTCTCCCCGCCGGTGGGGATCACCAGTGTCTCGCCCGGGAAGGCCGCGGAGAGGGCCGCGCGGCGCTTGGCGTAGTTCGGCACCTCTGGTCGCGGACCGACCGGCAGGTCGGTGTCGCGCCACCCCTGCCGCATGAACGACAGGAACGCCGGTGGGAAGTCCGGGTCGTGTGACTCCGTGCCGTCGGCCGGCTTGCCGTCGGTGCGCTCCTCGGTCATTGCCCGCTCCCTTCGCCTCATCGGTGGTCCGACGGTACCCTGAAACCCGTTCCGGTCCAGAGGTCGGCAGTGCCGCGACGCCTGATCCGGACGCGTGGAAAGATGGCGGCCATGTGCGGACTCCTGGCCTTTTTCAGTGCCCGCGGCGACGCCGCCGCCCACCGCGACAACATCGCCGCAGCGCTGGAATGCCTGCACCACCGTGGCCCGGACGAGACCGGTGTCGAGGTGGTCGGGGACGCCTCCGGTCGGTACGCGGACGGGGTGTTCGCCCACAAGCGGCTCGCGATCATCGACGTGGCGCTCAGCCACGAGCCGCTGCCCTACGCCGACGGCCGATACCTGCTCACCTTCAACGGCGAGATCTACAACTACATCGAGCTGCGCGAGGAGCTGATCCGCGACTACGGGGCCCGGTTCGCCACCAACGGTGACGGCGAGGTGATCGTCGCCGGCTACCACTACTGGGGCGAGCAGGTGCTCACCCGGCTGCGCGGCATGTTCGCCTTCGTCATCTGGGACCGGCAGGAGCGCCGGGCGTTCGGCGCCCGCGACTACTACGGCATCAAGCCGCTGCACTACCTGGAGACCGTGGACGGGCTCTACCTCGCCTCGGAGAAGAAGGCCCTGCTGCCGTTCGCGCAGTCCGCGTACGCCGGGGACGCGGGGGTGGACACCGCGAACCTCAGCCACTACCTGACCCTCCAGTACGTTCCCGAGCCGGGCACCCTGCACAAGGGGATCAGCCGGATCGGCTCGGGCGAGTACCTCACCTGGACCCCGGGCAGCCGGATCGACGTGCGGCGGTGGTACCGGCCGGTGTTCCGGCCCGGGCCGATCGCCGACGAGCAGAAGCTGTACCACGAGATCCGCGAGACGCTGCGCGAGAGCGTACGCATGCACATGCGCTCGGACGTGCCGGTCGGGTCGTTCCTGTCCAGCGGGATCGACTCCACCGCGGTGGTGGCGCTGGCCCGCGAGTTCAACCCGAACATCCTCACCTTCACCGTCGGCTACGACGTGCCGGGGTACTCGGAGATCGACGTCGCCCAGGAGTCGGCCCGCCATCTCGACGTGACCACGATCCCGACCAAGATCGGGCCGCAGGACATGATCGACGCGCTGCCGAAGATCGTCTGGCACCTGGACGACCCGGTGGCCGACCCGGCGCTGGTGCCGCTCTATTTCGTTGCCAAGAAGGCCGCCGAGCACGTCACCGTGGTGCTCTCCGGCGAGGGCGCGGACGAGTTCTTCGGCGGGTACACGATCTATCGGGAGCCGCTCTCGCTGAGCGGCGTGAACGGGCTGCCCGGCGGGGTGCAGAAGGGGCTGCGAGCGGTCTCCAAGGCCATCCCGCAGGGGGTCAAGGGCAAGAGCTTCCTGGAGCGCGGCACCACGCCGATCGAGGAGCGCTACTACGGCAACGCGCGGATGTTCACCGAGGAGGAGAAGCAGCACCTGCTGCGCCGGTACGACCCCTCGGTGCGCTACACCGACGTCACCGCGCCGATCTACGCCGAGTGCACCGAACTGGACGACGTCACCAAGATGCAGTACGTCGACCTCTACACCTGGCTGCGCGGGGACATCCTGGTCAAGGCCGACCGGATCTCCATGGCGCACTCGCTGGAGGTGCGGGTGCCCTTCCTCGACCGGGACGTGTTCGAGGTGGCGGCGAAGATCCCGGTCGACCTCAAGCTGCCGCCCCGCTCGGACGCCACCAAGTACGCCATGCGCCAGGCGTTGCAGGGCGTGGTGCCGCCGGCCATCGTCAACCGCAAGAAGCTGGGCTTCCCGACCCCGACCCGGGTCTGGCTGCGCGGCGAGATGTACGAGTGGGCCCGGCACGTGCTGAGCACCTCCGGTGCCGGCGACCTGCTCGACCTTTCGTACGCGCTGCGCCTGCTGGAGGAGCACAAGCGGGAGGAGGCCGACCACTCCCGCAAGGTGTGGACGGTCCTGATCTTCTGCGTCTGGCACGCGATCTTCGTGGCGAAGACGCTCGACCCGGGCATCCAGCGCAACCAGTCGGCGCTGCTCACCAAGCCCGTCGTCGGCTCCATGGTGCGCTGACCGCGACGAACGAGCCCCCCTGCGGAACTCCGCAGGGGGGCCGTTTCGCGCTCGACCGCGATCAGCGGGCGGCGCAGGTGACCGTCGGTAGCGAGGTGCTGCTGCCACTGGCCAGGAAGCCGAACGTCGTGCTGCCGTTGGCGCCGACACTTCCGTTGTACGACACGTTCGTGGCGGTCACCGTCGACCCGGACGAGGTCTGGGTCGCGCTCCAGATCTGACTGATCTGTTGACCGCTCGGCCAGGTCCAACTCGCGGTCCAGCCGTTGAGCGCCGAGGTGCCGTTGTTCTTGATCTCGACTTCGCCCTGGAAACCGCCGGACCAGGAGCTGGCTACCCGGAGGGTGGCCGCGCAGCCACCGGGGCCGGGCGGCGGGGTGGTCGGCGGAGCCGTGGTGGGCGGAGGCGTGGTCGGCGGCGGGGTGGTGGGCGGAGGCGTGGTGGGCGGCGGGTTGGTGCCGCCACCGATGCCGGTCACCTCACCGTTGCCGCCGTCGAAGGCCACGTCGGAGCAGCCGAAGAAGTTCTCCTGGCTGTCCGAGCGGACCCACCGGGAGTAGATGATGTGCCGGCCGGTCTTGTTCGCCGGCAGGTTCCCGGTGAAGTAGTAGTGGCCGTCGTTGGTGCCGACCGCGCCGCGCTGCGGCGGGTTGGTCACCGTCAGGAACGGCTGCTCCTCCAGGTCGCTCCAGGCCAGCGCGCGGGTCGGGCTCCAGCTGTTCTTGGTCACGTAGAAGTAGAACGTGCCCGGGTGGTGCGCCCAGTTGCTGTACCGGAACTCGATGGACCGGCCGGCGGTCAGGTGGGTCACCGGCCAGTCGGTGCGGGCCAGGTCGTAGCCGCGGAACCCGGTGGCGCCGCCGCTGCACAGCTGGCCGTCGGGGATGAAGCCGGTGGTCCGCCCGTTGGCGTCCGAGCGCAGCACGCTGAACCAGTTGTACAGCGAGTTGGCACCGGACTGGGCGACGGCGGCGGCACAGGCCGGGTTCTGCGGCCGGATCTCACCGGTGGGGGAGAGGCCGTCGCGCCAGCACAGGTAGGTGCGGGCGCCCGGCGTCATCGCCGCGCCGTGCGCGGCGGCCGGGTCGGGGCTGGCCGTCACGGCGACGACCGCGCTCGCGGCGAGAGTGACGGCCGCGAAGAACATCGCGGCCAGACGAGGTCGGTGCACAGGTTCTCCTGACTCGCGGGGCACACCGTGCGGGGTGGCCCCGCCGAAACGTGCGGGATGGCGAACGTCCGCTCCCGCAGCTAGGGCGAATGCGACGATGCGGCGACGTGTGTACGGGGTCGATGCCCTCCCGGCACGATGCCGCCAGTGATCTGTCCGCGTGTGTGAATGCCCTCGCGTGTCTGAACCCGGCGCCGATGACGCGCAGCCCCCGCGCCATCCGGCAGCATCATCCCAGCATGTCGCAGCCGTCGACGCAATAGCTGTTCCTCGATGTGCACGACGTCGACTCGCGCGGGTCCGCGCACGCCAATACCGTGGCGTGCACGCCCGGCGGCGGATCGCTGTGCCAGCCTGGGCGGCAGCGGACGGCCGAACGGGAGGGACCGGAATGGGATACGCGGTGGTGCTCGGCGAGGCGCTCGTCGACCTGCTCGACACCGAGAGCGACGGCGGGCCCGTGTTCCGGCAGGCCGTCGGCGGCGGCCCACTGAACGTCGCCGTCGGCATCGCCCGGCTCGGCGGCGCGGTGCAGTTCGTCGGCTCGCTCGGCGACGACGTGCTCGCCGGACGGATCCGCGACCTGCTGGCCGCCGAGCGGGTCGGCACGGCCGGGACGGTCACCGCGCCGGTGCCGACCACGTTGGCCGTCACCACCTTCGCAGGCCCCGAACCGGACTTCCGCTTCTACGGCGACCCGCCCTCCTACTCGCTGCTCACCGCCGACGACGTCGACGCGACGCTGGTCGAGGGCGCCGACGTGCTCTGCTGCGGGTCGATCGTGCTGCTGGCGCCGACCACCCTGGCCGCCGCCCGCCGCGCCTGGTCGCTGGCGCCGGGGCTGCGGGTGTTCGACCCCAACGTCCGGCCCCGGCTGCTGGACGGTCCGCAGGCACTGGCCGAGCTGCGCGGGGTGGTCGCCGAGTTCGCCGCCGGCGCGCACCTGGTCAAGCTGAGCACCGCCGACGCGGAGTTGCTCTACCCGGGCGAGCCGGTGGAGTCGGTGGCGGCGTACCTGCGCGAGGTGGGCGCGGGCACCGTCGTGGTCACCCTGGGACCCGAGGGCGCCGTGGTCGCCGCCGCCGGTGCCGATCCGGTACGCGTACCGGCGCGGAGGGTGGCCGCGGTCGACGCCACCGGCGCGGGCGACTCGGTGATGGCCGCGCTCGTCGCCGACCTGCTCGTCGACGGCGAGCCGGCCGAGCCGGGCGGCTGGACCGAGCGGGTGGCCTTCGCACTGCGGGTCGCCGGGCTCGTCTGCGAACGGCCGGGCGGTGCCGTGGCGATGCCGACCCGGGCGCAGGTGCGCGAGCGCTTCACCGGCTGAGCGCGCCGTCCGGGACAGCGGCTCAGGCGGTGCCGTCCAGCTCGGCGTAGCCGCGGCGGGCCGCGATCAGCGCTGGGCGGGCCGGGAAGGGCGCCTCGGCGGCGACCCGCTCCGGCGGTGCGCAGCCGGTGTGCCCGGCACGGATCAGCCAGGCCAGCTCGACCAGGTCGGCGTGCTGCGCCCGGACGAACCCGACGTCCACCGGCTCGCCGTGCCCCGGCACCACCACCGTCGCCGGGGTGGTCGACCGCAGCAGCTCGGCCACCGCGTCGGGCCACTGCAACGGGAAGGAGTCCTCGAACGCCGGTGGACCGGACTGCTCCACCAGGTCCCCGGTGACCAGCACGTCGGCGTCGGGCACCTGCACCACCAGGTCGGCGTCGGTGTGGCCACGCCCGGGATGCCGCAGCACCACCCGCCGCCCGCCGACGTCGAGGACGGCCTCGGTACGGACGGTGTGGGTGGGCGCGAGCAGCGTGGTGTCGGCCAGTTCGGCGGCCAGCTCCGGATGCTCGTCACGCAGTTCCTCGTACGCCTGCCGGCGCAGCCCGTCCGGGTCGTCGCGCATCGCCTCGGCGGCCAGGTCGTGCGCCCAGACCGGGCGGGGCGGTTCGGCGGCGAACGTGGCGTTGCCGAACCAGTGGTCGTAGTGGTGGTGGGTGTTGACGAGCGTCAGCGGTGCACCGGTGACCGCCCGTACGGCGGCGGCCAGCTCGGCGGCCTGCCCGGCGCTGGAGAGCGTGTCGACCAGCAGTGCCTCGCCGTCACCGCAGACCAGTGTGACGTTGACCGCGAGCAGTGGCTCGCGCAGCACGTGCACCCTGTCGGCGATCTCGACGAAGCGGCCGGTCATGACGGCCGGCCGGCGCGTTCGACGAACCGCCGCCGATCGACCACGACGCGTTCCACCCGGCCCTCGGCCACCCGCTGCCCGCCCTCGGTCACCTCGACGTCGAAGACCAGCCGCCGCCCCTCGACCGTGGTCAGCCTGGCCTGCGCGACCACCGTCCGGTCCACCGGGGTCGCGGCCAGGTGCGTCAACTCGACCCGGGTGCCCACGCTTGTCGAGCCGGCGGGCAGGTACGGCGCGCTCGCCGCCACCGTCGCCGCCTCGGCCAGCGCCAGTACCCGGGGAGTGCCGAGTACCGGCACGTCACCGGAGCCGACCGCCTCGGCAGTGTCGGCGTCGGTGACGGTCAACTCGACCCGGGCGGACAGACCCGGCGTCAGGGCGAGATCCGACTGCACCTGCATGGCCACAGCCTAGGGGCTCGGCGCGTCCCCGGCGACGCGTGCCGCTGGATGGCCCCGCCTTCGCCGGGCCGGGACACCGGCCCGGCCCGGCGACGCGGCGCGCAGGTGGTCCTGCGTGGGACGCCCCCGGGTACGCCGTTAACCTTGTCCGCGATGTCTGCTGTGACCGACCCCCAGCCCTCGGCCCCGACCGAGCCGACCGCCGCGCCCGACGAGGGTCGCCGCCGCGTGATCGCGATGTCGGTGTGGAGCGTCGCCTTCGTGGCGGGCTGGCTCGTCATCGGCCTGCCCACCGACCCGCTGTACGCGTTCTTCTGGATCTGGGCGGGCACCATCGCCTGGAACTCCGCCCGCCCGTGGCGCAGTCACCTGCGCTTCGCCCGGGACTGGGCGCCGGTGGTGCTGCTGCTGGTGGCCTACAACCTCTCCCGCGGCTTCGCGTACCACGACGGGACGATCCCGCACGCGTACGAGCTGATCCTGGCGGACCGGTGGATGTTCGGCTGGGCCATGGACGGCCAGGTGCCCACCGTCTGGTTGCAGCAGCGCCTGTACCACCCCGAGGTGCGGTGGTGGGACGTCCTGGTCAGCTGGGTGTACTTCTCGCACTTCGTCGCGGCGCTGGCCGCCGCCACCGTGCTCTGGATGCGCGAGCGCAGCCGGTGGGCGGCCTTCATGCGGCGCTGGTTCTTCCTCTGCGCCACCGGCCTGGTCACCTATTTCCTGTACCCGGCCGCGCCGCCGTGGTGGGCGGCGCAGAACGGCCTGATCGAAGAGGTCGCCCGGATCTCCACCCGGGGCTGGCGGGCGTTCGGCATGCACGGCGCCGGCAACCTGCTCAACGCCGGCCAACTCGCCTCGAACCCGGTGGCCGCGATGCCGTCGCTGCACACGGCCTTCGCGCTGTTCGTGGTGCTGTTCTTCATGAACAGCGTCCGACGCCGGTGGTGGCCGCTGCTGCTGGCGTACCCGTTGGCGATGACCTTCACCCTGGTCTACAGCGGCGAGCACTACGTGATCGACGTGCTGGTCGGCTGGGCCTACGTCGGGATGACCTTCCTGGCGGTCGGCGCGGCCGAGCGGTGGTGGGCCAACCGCAAGGCCCGCCGGGCCACCACCGACCCGCCGCCCGACGACAGGGACGCACCGGCCGAGCCACCGGTGGTCCCGGCCACCCGCTGACCGGCTGCCGTCAGCCGCGACGGGCGGCGTGACTGCGGGCGGTCAGCTCCACCGCCAGGGCCCAGGCGTCGGCGAGGTCGCGGTCGACCGCCGCCGCGCCGGCCCCGCCGGCGGTGTCCACGTGCACGGTGGCGAGACCGAGCAGCCGCTGGATCGGGCCCTGCACCACCCGGACGCTCTGGAACCGGGCGTACGGCACCATCGTGAGTTGACGGGTGAGCAGCCCGGACCGGACGGCGAAGACCTCGTCGCTGAGCCCGGCACCGAGCACCTGGCGGCTCAACGGGTTGACCCAACGGGCCCGGGGCGGCGGCGGGTGGAGCGGCAACGACGCCAGCGTGACCCCGGGCAGCACCTCGGCGAGGATGGTCTCGCCGGTCGCCAGGTCACCCACGGGCAGCAGGCGGTCCGGCCGGTTGCGCTGGTCGGGCTCGCCCGCCGAGTAACCCGCCACCTCCAGGCGCATCCGTAGCCACCCCTTCATCCGCCAGAGCAGCGGCCAGGTCACCCCCACCGTCTGCACCCGGTGCAGCGGCACCGTCTGCACCCGCGTCTCCAGCAGGCCGTTGCGGATGCGCAGCCGGTCGCCGTCCCGGGCGAGCTGGAACCGCCAGTCGTCGAGGACCCGGCGGACGGGTTGCAGCAGGATGCCCGCCATCGCGGTCAGCGTGCTCGCCACCGCGATGAACGACCACGACCCCTCCGACAGGAACTGCACGGTGACGAAGGCCACCCCGAACGGAAGCAGGAAGGCCTGCGGGGTCAGCAACTGACTGACCAGCAGATCCCGGTTGGCGACCGCGTGCAACGGCCGTCCCGGCTGCGGGCCGGCCGCCTCACCGGCCGCCGGCACCGGCTGTTGATCCGCCAAATCTTCCGTCGCCACCGCCCCTGCGCGGGCCCGGGCAGCGACGGCCGGCCCGCCCGCGAGCGCCAGCAGCCGCTGCCGCAACGCGGACGCCTCCGCCACGCTGAGGTACGCCAGCGGCGCCTCCGTCTTGCCGCCCCCGACCACCTCCAGCCGCAGTTCGGCCAGGCCGGTGAGCTGGGCCAGCAGGGGGCGGACCACCTCGACGGCCTGGAGCCGCTCCAGCGGGATGGCCCGGGTCCGCCGCCAGAGCAGCCCCTCGTGGATGCGCAGTTCCCGGCCCACCACCTGGTAGCCCGTGTAGTACCAACTGATCAGGGCCAGCACGGTGGCGCCGAGCGCGAGCACGATCACCATGACCACGAACCACCCGAACCCGACCCGGGACAGCGTCGACCAGGACAGTCCGACGATGACCACGGCCAGCGACTTCGCACCGTGCAGGGCCGGGCTCAGCGGGTGCAGCCGCTGCCGCACCTGCGCAGGGTCCGGCGGATACCCCGGCCCGACGGGATACGGCGGATAGGGCGTCCCCGGCGGATGGGGCCCGCCTTGCGGGTAGGGCCCGGCGGGCGGGTACGGCGCGCCCGGCTGGTGGGGCGTCGCCTCCGGGTACGGGATGCCGGGCGGGTGGGGGGTGCCGGGCGTGACCGGCGGGGCAGGGGTCTCGGGCCGCGCCGGTGGCCCGGCGTCGGTCGTGCGGGACTCGGGCCGGTCCGGTTCCGACCCGACCGGGCCCGTCACAGCCCTTCCGCCCGGTCCTCGCCCAGCGCGGTGAGCCGGTCGCGCAGCCGGGACGCCTCGGCCGGACGCAGGCCCGGCACCCGGGCGTCACTGGCGGCCGCCGCGGTGTGCAACTGCACGGTCGCCAGGTCGAACGCCCGCTCCAACGGACCGGCGCTGACGTCGACGAACTGCATCCGGGAGTACGGCACGATGGACAGGCGGCGCACCAGCAGCCCGTGCCGGACCAGGAGATCGTCCTCACGTTCGGCGTAGCCCCAGGCGCGTACCGCGCGGACGATGGTCACCGACCGCCAGACCGCGAACAGCAGCATGGCACCGAGCGCCGCGCCGAACGGCCAGGTGCCGCTGAGCGCCCAGCCGATGCCGATCCCGGCCGAGACGACGGCCACCACGGCGGACAGGCGCAGCAACTCCACCCAGATCAGGTCGGACGAGATCGACTGCCACCGGACGGCGTCCGGCCACGGTTCGAGCGGGCCGGGCGGCTGGGCGGGCGGCACCAGTGGGACACCCGCGTCATCGCTCACTGAGCCCGCCTTTCGTTCGCGACTGCGGGGCTCGCAAGCTCGCTCCTCGCGCTCACTGAGCCCGCCTTTCGTTCGCGACTGCGGGGCTCGCAAGCTCGCTCCTCGCGCTCACCATGACAATCCGTTGTCAGCGTTCACTCTTCGAGCGTAGGCGATCCCGGGAGCGGGGTTACCTCGCGCAGGAAGCCCCGCGCGGTCAGGAAGTCGCCGAGCGAGGGGCGGTGGACTTCGCAGGCGAGCCAGGTCTTGCGTCGCTCGGGCGTGTGCAGCCGGGGATTGTTCCAGCGCAGTGCCCACCCGGCAGGGGCGCGACAACCACGGGCCGAACAGATCAATGCCTCGGCGAGGGTGTCGGATTCGTCCATCGCAGCCAGTCTAGGGCGGCGGGAGAGAGAGTGAGCGCCGGGCGGCCACGGGGGAAGCCGCCCGGCGACGGAAGAATGGTACACACGCGGGGGCGGCATCTGTCCACTGGCGATCGGCGATTCGCCTTGCCCGCAACGGCGTGGCGGAGACCCGGCCCGCAACGGCGTGGCGGAAATCGGTCGCTCCCCCAGTCGGTACTCAGTCGGGCATGCGAGGCTTGGTGACGCACACGCCGCTACGACCGAGCACGCTGTGGAGGACCGGTGGCCCAGCCGACCACGCCCGACGCTCCGACGCCGAACGGGGCAACGCCCTCGGCGGTCACGCCGCCGACCACTCCGGCGCAGGACGCCACGCTGCTGGAGCGGGCGCTGTTCGAGATCAAGCGGGTGATCGTCGGGCAGGACCGGATGGTCGAACGGATGTTCGTGGCGCTGCTCGCCCGGGGACACTGCCTGCTGGAGGGCGTACCCGGGGTGGCCAAGACGCTTGCGGTGGAGACGCTCGCCCGGGTGGTCGGCGGGTCGTTCGCCCGCGTGCAGTTCACCCCGGATTTGGTGCCGGCCGACATCATGGGTACCCGGATCTATCGGCAGTCCAGCGAGAAGTTCGACGTCGAGCTGGGTCCGGTGTTCGTCAACTTCCTCCTCGCCGACGAGATCAACCGGGCGCCGGCCAAGGTGCAGTCGGCGCTGCTGGAGGTCATGAGCGAGCGTCAGGTCTCGATCGGCGGCGAGACGCACCGGGTGCCCAACCCGTTCCTGGTGATGGCGACGCAGAACCCGATCGAGCAGGAGGGCGTCTACCCGTTGCCGGAGGCGCAGCGGGACCGGTTCCTCATGAAGATCGTGGTGGGCTATCCCACCGACGCCGAGGAGCGGGAGATCGTCTACCGGATGGGGGTGGCCCCGCCCGTACCCACCGCGGTCTTCGACACCGACGACCTGATCGCCCTGCAACAGAAGGCGGACCAGGTCTTCGTGCACAACGCGTTGGTCGACTACGCGGTCCGCCTGGTGCTGGCCACCCGTACGCCCGCCGAGCACGGCATGCCCGACGTGGCGCAACTGATCCAGTACGGTGCCAGCCCACGGGCCTCGCTCGGTCTGGTCCGGGCGACCCGGGCGCTGGCGTTGCTGCGCGGCCGGGACTACGCCCTGCCGCAGGACGTGCAGGACATCGCGCCGGACATCCTGCGTCACCGGTTGGTGCTCAGCTACGACGCGCTCGCCGACGACGTGCCAGCCGACCACGTGGTGCACCGGGTGATGGCGACCATCCCGCTGCCGTCGGTGGCACCCCGCCAGCAGGCCACGCCGCCGGGCGCGGTGGCACCGACCTCGGGGTGGCCCGGGCAGCGGCCGTGACCTCGAACACCCCTTCGCCTCAGCAGCCCCCGACCGTGGCGGACAACCGCTCCGGCGCGGTGCTGTCCCGGTTGCAACTGATGGTCACCCGCAAGCTGGACGGGCTGTTGCAGGGCGACTACGCCGGTCTGTTGCCCGGCCCGGGCAGTGAGGCGGGCGAGTCGCGGGAGTACCGGCCCGGCGACGACGTCCGGCGGATGGACTGGCCGGTGACCGCGCGGACCACCACCGCGCACGTGCGGCGTACGGTGGCCGACCGGGAACTGGAGACGTGGCTGGCGGTCGACCTGTCGGCCAGCCTGGACTTCGGCAGCGGCCGGTGGCTCAAGCGGGACGTGGTGGTGGCCGGGGCGGCGGCGATCACGCACCTGACCGTGCGCGGCGGCAACCGGATCGGCGCGGTGGTGGGCAGCGGCGGCGATCGTCCCGCGTCCCGGTGGGGTCGGCGGGCGGCACCCGTGCCGGCCGGGCCGGGGCACCTGGTCCGGCTGCCCGCCCGGTCCGGACGCAAGGAGGCGCAGGGCATGTTGCGTGCCATCGCCGGTACCCCGACCCAGCCGGGCCGGGGCGACCTCGGCGCGTTGGTCGACATGCTCAACCGCCCGCCTCGGCGGCGCGGTGTCGCGGTGGTCGTCTCCGATTTCCTCGCCCCGCCGGCCCAGTGGGCCCGGCCGCTGCGCAAGCTGCGGGTACGCCACGACGTGTTGGCGATCGAGGTGGTCGACCCGCGCGAGTTGGAGCTGCCGGACGTGGGGGTGCTGCCGGTGGTCGATCCGGAGACCGGTGAGCTGCACGAGGTGCAGACCGCCGATCCGAGCCTGCGGCGCCGTTACGCGGCGGCGGCCGCCGCCCAGCGGGCGGAGATCTCCGCCGCGTTGCGCGCCGCCGGTGCCGCGCACCTGCGACTACGTACGGACCGAGACTGGCTGCTGGACATGGTGCGGTTCGTGGCTGCCCAGCGGCACGCCCGCACCCGGGGGACGACGCGGTGACGATTCAGGCGTACCGGTTCGCCCTTGACCTCACCCCAGCACAGCAACGGGCAGTGCTCGCGCATACCGGGGCGGTACGGGTCGCGTACAACTGGGCGTTGGCGCGAGTGAAGGCCGTGATGGACCAGCGAGCGGCTGAACGCTCTTACGGAATCGGCGAGGCGGATCTGACGCCGGTGCTCGTGTGGTCGCTGCCCGCGCTACGTAAGGAATGGAACACGGCGAAGTCCGAGGTGGCGCCGTGGTGGTCGCAGTGTTCGAAGGAGGCGTTCAATTCTGGTCTGGACGCCCTCGTCCGTGGGCTGAAGAATTGGGCCGACTGCCGATCTGGGAAGCGCGCCGGCCGGCCAGTCGGCTTCCCGCGGTTCAAGTCACGCCGCCGTAGCACTCCGTCGGTACGGTTCACCACCGGCGCCATCCGGGTAGAGCCGGACCGTAAGCATGTGGTGCTGCCTCGCCTCGGGCGGTTGAAGCTGCACGAGTCCGCCCGCAAACTGGCCCGTCGCCTCGACAACGGCACCGCACGGATCATGTCGGCGACGGTGCGCCGTGATGGCTGTCGCTGGCACGTCGCGTTCTGCGTCGAGATTCACCGAGCAGAACGTCGACCCGCCCGACCCGCGTCCGCGATCGGTGTCGACGTCGGGGTCACGTATCTGGCGACGTTGTCAACCGGCGAACACGTGCCCAACCCGCGCCCGCTTGACGCCGCGCAACGCCGCCTGTGCACCCTCGGCCGGCGGCTGACCCGCCGCCTTGGCCCGGATCGCCGCACAGGGCGGCGACCATCGAACCGGTGGCGCGCGGCTCAGGCTCAGCTCGGCCGAGCGCACGCCCGGGTGGCGAACCTGCGTCGTGATGGCATGCATAAGCTGACCACCCGCCTGACCCGTGAGCATGGCACGGTCGTGGTGGAAGACCTCAACGTGGCCGGGATGCTGCGGAATCGACGGCTGGCCCGGCACATCGCCGACGCAGGTTTCGCCGAGGTGCGCCGGCAGTTGGCGTACAAGACAAAATGGTACGGCGGCCATCTCGTTGTGGCCGATCGCTGGTATCCGTCCTCGAAAACGTGTTCGGGCTGTGGTGCGGTGAAAGCCAAGCTGCCCCTTTCTGAACGCATCTACACCTGCACCAGATGCGGCTTGACCTTGGACAGGGACTTGAATGCCGCACGGAACCTCGCCGCACTCGCGCACGAGGCCACCGACGCCCGGAGTGGTCGGGAGTCGCTGAACGGACGTGGAGCCGACCGTAAGACCCCACTCGTAAGGCAGGTGGCTGCGAAGCGTCAACCCGGCATCGCGTTCGCGGGTCAGACCGGGACCATCCCACCGCAAGGCGGGACTACTGACCATGTGCTCGTTAGAGCACACTGAGAGGTAACGGACGACGAGATGATCCGACTGCTCCAACCGTGGTGGCTGCTGGCGGTGCTGCCGGTGCTGGCGCTCGCCGCGTTGTACGTCTGGCGGCAGTTGCGCCGCCGCGATTACGCGATGCGGTTCACCAACGTCGACCTGCTGCGGACCGTGGCGCCGAAGGGGCTGGGCTGGCGGCGGCACGTGCCGGCGACGGCGTTCCTGCTCGCCCTGCTGGTGCTGGCCGGCGCGCTGGCCCGTCCGGCGGTGGACACCCGGGAGCCGCTGGAACGGGCCACCATCATGCTGGCCATCGACGTGTCGCTGTCGATGCAGGCGGACGACGTGTCGCCGAGCCGGCTGGAGGCCGCCCAGGAGGCGGCCAAGCAGTTCGTCGGGGAGTTGCCCGAGACGTACAACGTCGGGTTGGTGTCGTTCGCCAAGTCGGCCAACGTGCTGGTGCCGCCGACGAAGGACCGTCCGGCGGTGACCGGTGCCATCGACGGGCTGGTGCTGGCCGAGGCGACCGCGACCGGCGAGGCGGTCTTCACCTGTCTGGAGGCGATCCGCTCGGTGCCGGCCGACGGCGCGGCGGGTATCCCGCCGGCCCGGATCGTGCTGCTCTCCGACGGCTTCCGCACGGCCGGCCGGTCGGTGGAGGAGGCGGCCGCGGCGGCGCAGGCGGCGAACGTGCCGGTCTCCACCATCGCCTTCGGCACCGACGCCGGGCACGTGGACATCGGTGGGCAGTTGCAGCGGGTGCCGGTGGACCGGATGGCGCTGGCCGAGTTGGCCGAGACGACCGAGGGCTACTTCTACGAGGCGGCCACGGTCAGTGAGTTGAAGCAGGTGTACCAGGACATGGGTAGCTCGATCGGTTTCCGTACCGAGGCGAGGGAGATCACCCAGTGGTACGCGGGCATCGCCCTGTTGCTGGCGCTCTGCGCCGGAGCGCTCAGCCTGCTCTGGTCCTCCCGCATGCTCTGACCGGACCGTACGGTCAGTGGGTGCTGCTGGCCAGGACGAAGAGCACGGCCACCCAGACGGCGGCGAGGGTGAAGCCCAGCGGGGCGACGTAACGGCTCATGGAACGCTCCGGGTGGCGACGGCGGTCCGGGCAGGGTGGACCGCGTGGGGGTGGATCGAGGAGGCGCACACGAAGTCGTGACCGGACTGCTTCCGGTCGCACCCGCGCGCTCCGTCGCCCCGGCGGATGGGCCGGGCGGTGGGGCAGAGGGGTGCGTGGGGAGCGGGCCAGCTCAGGCGGAGCGGTGCTCAGCGTGGCTGGTGATCGGCCCGGCCACGACTGGGAGGATCGCTATCTCGCACAGCGATCACCTCCTGAGGTCGGGGTCCGGGCGGGCGGCGCCGTCGGGCGGCCCGCGAACGCGATGATCGTACACCCGCTGTGGCGCGGGGGCCCACTCGGCCGACCGGCCCCGCTCCTCGACCACGACGGCGCCGTTCCCGGGCGGGGCGGGTTAGTGATTACCGTGCGGTAGCGCCTAGTCTCCAACCCGCAGCGATCTTCCGGAGAGGACCCACCGTGTCTCGAACTGTGCTGGTTACCGGCGGCAACCGCGGCATCGGCCTGGCCATCGCCCAGGCGTTCGCCAAGCAGGGCGACCGGGTGGCGATCACCCACCGGGGCAGTGGGGCGCCGGAGGGGCTGTTCGGCGTGCGGTGCGACATCACCGACGCCGCGTCGGTCGACGCCGCGTTCAGCGCGGTCGAGGCGGAGTTGGGGCCGGTGGAGGTGCTGATCGCCAACGCCGGGATCACCGACGACACGTTGCTGTTGCGGATGTCCGAGGAGCAGTTCACCCGGGTGCTGGACACCAACCTGACCGGTGCGTACCGCTGCGCCAAGCGCGCCTCGGGGAAGATGCTGCGGGCCAGGTGGGGACGCATGATCTTCGTGTCCTCGGTGGTCGGCCTCTCCGGCGGCGCCGGTCAGGTCAACTACGCGGCCAGCAAGGCCGGCCTGGTCGGGGTGGCCCGCTCGATCACCCGGGAGTTGGGCACCAGGAACATCACCGCCAACGTGGTCGCGCCCGGCTTCATCGAGACCGACATGACCGCGGGACTGAGCGCGGACCGCAAGGCGGAGATCCTCAAGTCGATCCCGGCCGGCCGGATGGCCGCGCCGGACGAGGTCGCGGCCGTGGTCACCTGGCTGGCCGGCGACGGCGCCGGTTACGTCTCCGGCGCGGTCATCCCGGTCGACGGCGGCCTCGGCATGGGCCACTGACCCTGAGCACGGAGGAACTGAGCGTAATGTCCGGACTGCTGGCCGGTAAACGGCTGCTCGTCACCGGCGTCATCACCGACGCCTCCATCGCCTTCTCCGTGGCGAAGCTCGCCCAGGAGAACGGCGCGCAGGTCGTGCTCACCGGGTACGGCCGGCTCTCGCTGGTGGAGCGGATCGCCAAGCGGCTGCCCGAGCCGGCACCCGTGATCGAGCTGGACGTGACCAACCCCGAGCACCTGGCCGGGCTGGCCGACAAGGTCCGGGAGCACGTCGACGGGCTCGACGGGCTGGTGCACTCGATCGGGTTCGCCCCGCAGAGCTGCCTCGGCGGCGGTTTTCTCGACGCCTCCTGGGAGGACGTGGCGACCGCGCTGCACGTCTCCACGTACTCGTACAAGTCGCTCGCGACGGCGGCGCTGCCGCTGATGTCGCCGGGCGGCGCGGTGGTCGGTCTCACCTTCGACGCCACCCAGGCGTGGCCGGTCTACGACTGGATGGGCGTGGCCAAGGCCGGGCTGGAGTCCGCCTCCCGCTATCTCGCCATGCACCTGGGCAAGCAGGGCATCCGCAGCAACCTGGTCTCCGCCGGGCCGCTGCGCACCATGGCCGCCAAGTCGATCCCCGGCTTCGAGCAGTTCGAGGACGCCTGGTCCGAGCGGGCCCCGCTGGGCTGGAACCTGACCGACCAGGAACCGGCGGCGCGCGCCTGCCTGGCGCTGTTGTCGGACTGGTTCCCGGCCACCACCGGCGAGATCGTGCACGTCGACGGCGGCTACCACGCCATCGGCGCCTAGAGATGCAAGGAGGGGTCCCCTGCTAACGCCTGCGGTATAGCAGGGGACCCCTCCTCACATCCGCCGACCCGGGGACGTTACCGCCCGGAGCCGGGGGCGTTGCCGGGGCGTCGTCGACCACCGGCAAGAATGGGACCATGGCGTACGACGCGGTGGTCCTGCTCTCCTTCGGCGGCCCGGAGGGGCCGGACGACGTGCTGCCCTTCCTGCAGAACGTGACCCGGGGGCGGGGCGTGCCGCCGGAGCGGCTGGCCGAGGTGGCCGAGCACTACCAGCACTTCGGTGGGGTGTCCCCGATCAACCAGCAGTGCCGGGACCTGCTCGCCGCGATCCGCGCGGACTTCGCCGCCCACGATCTCGACCTGCCGGTCTACTGGGGCAACCGGAACTGGCACCCGATGCTCGCCGACACCGTGGCGCAGATGCGCGACGACGGCGTACGGCGGGCGTTGGCGTTCGTCACCAGCGCCTACGGCGGGTACTCCTCCTGTCGGCAGTACCAGGAGGACGTCACCGCCGCCCGGGCGGCCGTCGGTGCGGACGCGCCGCTGATCGAGAAGCTGCGCCAGTTCTGGGACCATCCCGGTTTCGTCGAGCCGCATGTCGACGCGGTACGCGAGGCGCTGTCCCGCCTCGACCCGGCCCGGCGGGACAGCACCCGGCTCGTCTTCACCGCCCACTCCGTGCCGATCTCCGCGGCCGACAGCGCCGGCCCGCACGGCGGCCGGTACACCGCCCAGCTCGCCGAGACGGCGCGGCTGGTGCACGCCGCCGCGGCCCCGGACCTGCCCTACGACCTGGTGTGGCAGAGCCGCTCCGGGCCGCCGCACGTGCCGTGGCTGGAGCCGGACGTCAACGACCACCTGGCCACTCTCGCCGAGCAGGGCGTGACCGGGGTGGTGGTCAGCCCGATCGGGTTCGTCTCCGACCACCTGGAGGTGGTGTGGGATCTGGACACCGAGGCGTTGGACGCCGCCAAGCAACTCGGCCTGGACTTCGTCCGGGCCGCCACCCCCGGCGTCGACCCGCGCTACGTGACCATGGTGCGGGAACTGGTGCGGGAACGGATCGACCCGGACGGCGCGCAGCTGCGTCGCCGCCTCGGCGAGCTGTCGATGTGGGACACCTGCCCCACGGTCTGCTGCGTTCCGCCGCGCCGTCCGTCCTGACCGCGCCGACGGCCCGACACCCCCAGGGATGACGATCATGCTGGACCGCAAGCCCGTGCAGAGCTGGCTCACCGACATGGACGGTGTGCTGGTGCACGAGGGGCAGCCCGTGCCGGGCGCGCCGGAGTTCGTCAACCGGTTGCGTGCCTCCGGCAAGCCGTTCCTGGTGCTGACCAACAACTCGATCTACACGCCGCGCGACCTTCAGGCCCGGCTGGCCCGGATGGGGCTGGACGTGCCGGAGCAGGCGATCTGGTCGTCCGCCCTGGCGACCGCCCAGTTCCTGGCCGACCAGCGGCCGGGCGGCACCGCGTACGTGATCGGGGAGGCCGGGCTGACCACGGCCCTGCACGCGGTGGGCTACGTGCTCAGCGACTTCGCGCCCGACTACGTGGTGCTGGGGGAGACCCGCACCTACAGCTTCGAGGCGATCACCAAGGCGATCCGGCTGATCGACGACGGGGCCCGGTTCATCTGCACCAACCCCGACGCCACCGGCCCGTCCGTGGAGGGCGCGCTGCCGGCCGCCGGGTCGGTGGCCGCGATGATCTCGAAGGCGACCGGGGTGGAGCCGTACTTCGTCGGCAAGCCGAACCCGATGATGATGCGCTCGGCGCTGAACACGATCGACGCGCACTCGGAGAGCACCGCGATGATCGGCGACCGGATGGACACCGACATCCTCTGCGGCCTGGAGGCCGGGCTGGAGACGATCCTGGTGCTGACCGGGATCAGCACCAGGACGGAGGCGGAGCGCTATCCGTACCGCCCGTCCCGGATCGTCGACTCGGTGGCCGACCTGATCGACGAGATCTGAGCCGGCGGGTCGGTCTCAGGGCCGTAGGGGAGCGTTGCAGGCGGCGACCAGTGCCTGCCGGCAGGCGGTGGTGAGCGGGCGCAGCGCGGCGTCGCGTTGCTGGGCCTCGTAGTTGTTCACCGCGCCGCCCGGTGCCGCGTGCCCGGCCAGCGCGAGCACCCGGTCGAGCACGGCGGCGCGGGCGAACAGCCGGCGGGAGCGGGGGTCGAACCCGGGCGGCAGGTCGGTGGTGCCGTCGGGGCGGCGCAGCGCCTCCAGGGCACCGGCCAACTCGGGGCGCCACTGGGCCACGTCGAGCCGGGTGAGCGCGTCGGTGGTGTCGGCCAGCGCGGCGGCCAGTTCCGCCTCCGCCTCGGCCGCGCCGGGCAGGGTGAGCGCTGCCGCCGGGGCGTTGGGCGGCAGCGGGTAGACCCGCCAGAGCACCGTCTCGAAGGTGTCGCCGGAGCCGGAGGTGTGCACCCGTACCTCGGGGATCAGACCGAGCGCACCGGCGACCACCGCCTCACCGGCCACCAGCGCGGCGCCGGCGAAGTCACCGGGGCCGGGCAGGCCGCGCGGGTCGCCGGGGGCCGGCAGCACCAGCCGGATCTCGTCCGGCGAGAGCTTGGCCAGGGTGGGCAGGGCGTCCCGCAGCGGCACGTCCGTCCAGGTGCCGGGCGCGTCGGCGACCAGGTGCTCCTCGTCACCGGCGACCTCGTCGGGGACCTCGTCGAAGGGCACCAGCCCGGCGCGCCACGCGCGTACCCAGGCAACGAACCGGCTCGACCGGCGCGGCGCAAGGATGGCCGCACCCGCAGCGGGGGTGGACATGCCGAAAGAGTACGTGCTGACGCCCACCCCTGTCTCGGCTGCCGCGCGCCCACCTCCCCGGCGCGCCGATCAGGCGACGACGTCACGTGATTTGTTATTTGACGCGGCTTTTGCGGGCCGTCGCGCCCTCTTGGCCCGACTGCGGGGCGGCGAGTCGGCGGCGGCGCGGGCGGGCCCGGCGGTTAGCGTGGCCGGATGGGGCGGCGGTATGGCGACGACGTGTTGGCGGGGGACTGGCGGCGGCGGAAGGTGACCCCGGAGGTCGACGCCGAACCGGATCTGGTGGTCGAGGACGCCGACTCGGGCTTCTGCGGAGCGGTCGTCGGCTTCGACTCCGGGACGGTCGTGCTGGAGGACCGGCACGGCAAACGGCGCAACTTCCCGCTGCTGCCGGCCGCGTTCCTGCTCGACGGTCGTCCGGTGACCCTGCGTCGACCGGCCCGCGCCCCCGTGCCGGCCGCGCGCCGGCGTACCGCGTCCGGCTCGGTGGCGCTGGACGGGGTCCGCGCCCGGGTCGCCCGTGCCAGCCGGATCTGGGTCGAGGGCGTCCACGACGCCGCTCTGGTGGAGCGGATCTGGGGCGACGACCTGCGGATCGAGGGCGTGGTGGTGGAGTCGCTGGAGGGCGTCGACGCGCTCCAGGACCGGGTACGCGAGTTCGCTCCCGGGCCTGACCGTCGGCTCGGCGTCCTCGTCGACCACCTGGTGCCCGGCTCCAAGGAGAGCCGGATCGTGGCCCGGGTGGACTCCCCGCACGTCCTGGTCACCGGCCATCCCTACGTCGACGTGTGGCAGGCGGTCAAGCCGTCGGCCCTGGGCGTCGCGGCGTGGCCCGTGGTGCCACCGGGACGCCCGTGGAAGGAGGGCGTCTGTGCCGCGCTCGGCGTCGCCGAGCCGGCCGACATGTGGCGGCACATCCTGTCCCGGGTGAACACCTTCGCCGAGGTGGAGACCCCACTGATCAACGCCATGGAACGCCTGATCGACTTCGTCACCGAGCCTGGGTGAGCGGTTGCGGTTGGGGCGGGGGCTGCCGATCGGTCCAGCTCGTCGAGGTTGAGTGTCTGGGACGTGTGCCGTTCTCTGCGAGCGGGGGGTTACGGGGTGTCGTCGGGGGTGCGGGTGAAGAGGAAGGTGGCGATGTCGAGGGCGATCGGGTGGCCGGCGAGGTCGCGGTGGACCCGGAGAATCTCGCCGGTCTCCGGGCCGCTGTGCCCGCGCCAGCGGTCCGGCCCTTCCGCGTGGTAGCGGCTGACCCGGTCATCGCGCAGGGTCCCCACCAGGTCTGCGGTGCTGTGGTCCCAGGTCACGTCCAGCGCGGTGCCCATCCACCACCAGCGGCCGGTCAGCGCGGCCACGTCGGCCGGGGGCGGGGCGTCGGCGGGTCGCCACGGCCGGGCCGGTGCCGGCTCGGCGTCGAGCACCAGGTTCAGCGCCTGGAGACCGAGCGGACTGATGCCGCCGGTGCGGAAGCCGTACGAGTTGGCGAAGCCGACCAGACCGGTACGGCTGGACCGGTGCACCGCCAGGACGGCGACGTGGCCGGGCATCGAGCCGCCGTGCCCGACGTAGACCCGATCGCCCTGGCGGGTGAGTTGGATGCCCAGGCCGTAGCCGCCCCGCCAGGAGTCCAGGTCGCTGAGGAACACCGGGGCGCACATCTCGTCGAGGGTGGCCGGGGCCAGCACGGCGGGGTCGGGGTCGGCGAGGAACGCCGCCCACCGGGACAGGTCGGCCACGGTCGACCAGAGCTGTCCGGCGGGGGCCATCGCACCGGTGTCGGTACGCGGCTCCTCGCGCAGCGTGTCGTGCCACGGGTGCACCACGTACCCGGGGGCGAACGGCGCGGCGGCGGCGTACGTGGTGCGGTGCATGCCCAGCGGGGCCAGGATCCGCTCCCGCACCAGTTGCGCCCATCCGGTGCCGGTGACCCGTTGCAACGCGCCGCCGAGCAGGCCGAACGCGAGGTTCGAGTAGTGGTGGGTGCGGTACGCGGGCAGCGCGACCTTGGGGGTGCCGAAGTCGGCCAGCAGGGTGGCCAGGTCGACGCCCTCGCTCCGCTCCCACCAGGGTCCGTCCGGCTCGCGTTGCAGCCCGCCCGCGTGCCCCAGCAACTGGCGCAGAGTGATCGGCCCGGCGGCCTCGGCCTCGGGCAGGTGCCGCCGCAGCGGATCGTCCAGCGCCAGCCGTCCGGCGTCGCGCTCCTGCATGATCAGCACGGCGGTCATCGTCTTGGTGATCGAGCCGATCCGGTACTGCAGGTCGACCTCCGGGCGGGGGTGGTCACCGGCGCCGGCCAGGTGCGCCAGCGCGCCGTCCCGGACCACGCCGACGACCAGCGACGGCACGTGACCGGCGGACTGCGCGTCGGCCACCAGGGCGTTGACGTGCCGTATTGTTTCCGGACGCAGGGACACGAAGGCTCCTTCGACGGCGGTGGTCGGGCGCCTCCGATCATGACAGTTCGATGACACGTGCATTGTCATGTCACGATCGTTACGTGGATGCCGTGATGTGGATCGTGCTGGGTGTGGTACTGGCCGTCGCTGAGATCTTCACGGCGACCCTCTTCTTGATCATGTTCGCGGTCGGTGCGTTCGCCGCCGCGGGCGCCGCCGCGTTCGGAGCGCCGGTGGCGATACAGGCAGTCGTCTTCGCCGCCGTGTCGGCGTTGACCGTGCTCGCGGCGCGGCCGGTGATCCAGCGGCACAGACAGACCGCGATGGAGACCGGCGAGACCGCCTTCGGGGTGGAGGCGATCGAGGGCTCGTCCGCTCTGGTTCTTGAGCAGGTCGACGCCGGTCAGGGCATGGTGAAGATCGACGGCGAGGTGTGGAGCGCGCGTGCCTACGACGCCACCCAGGTTTTGGAACCCGGTGAACGGGTGCAGGTTATTCAGGTCAAGGGAGCGGTAGCCCTGGTCTGGCGGGACGTTGCGACGCCCGGTGAGCTACCCGAAGCGGAAAGGTGAACGGATGGAACTTATCGTCCCCGTCCTGTTGATAGCGGTCGCCCTGATCTCGGTGATCACCCTGGCGAAGTCGGTGCGGATCGTGCCGCAGCAGCGTCAGGACGTGGTGGAGCGGCTCGGTCGGTACAAGCGGACGCTCAACCCCGGGCTGAACATCCTGGTGCCCTTCGTCGACGCGGTGCGGACGAAGGTGGACATGCGCGAGCAGGTGGTCAGCTTCCCGCCGCAGCCCGTGATCACCTCGGACAACCTCGTCGTCTCGATCGACACCGTGCTCTACTTCAAGGTCGTCGACTCGGTGCGGGCCACCTACGAGATCTCCAACTTCCTTCAGGCGATCGAGCAGCTCACCGTCACCACGCTGCGTAACGTGATCGGTTCGCTCGACCTGGAGCGCGCGCTGACCAGCCGTGAGGAGATCAACCGGCACCTCTCCGGCGTGCTGGACGAGACCACCGGCCGGTGGGGCATCAAGGTGACCCGGGTGGAGATCAAGGCGATCGAGCCGCCGCCGAGCATCCGCGACTCGATGGAGAAGCAGATGCGCGCCGAGCGGGACCGCCGGGCCGCGATCCTGAACGCCGAGGGCCACAAGCAGTCGCAGATCCTCTCGGCCGAGGGCGAGAAGCAGGCCGCGGTGCTGCGTGCCGACGGTGACCGGCAGGCCCGTATCCTGCAGGCCGAGGGCCAGGCGAAGGCGGTCCGGACCGTGTTCGACGCCATCCACCAGGCCAACCCGAGCCAGAAGGTGCTGGCCTACCAGTACCTCCAGGCCCTTCCGCAGATCGCCAACGGCACGGCCAACAAGGTGTGGATCGTGCCGGCCGAGCTGACCAAGGCCCTGGAGGGCATGGGCGGCGCGCTCGGCGGGTTGAGCCAGATGGTCGGCGACGCGCCCACCCAGCAGGCGTCCGCCGACGCCAGCGCGGTGGAGCGGGAGGCGGCCGAGGCGGCGGAGGCCGCCGCCCAGGCGGCCCAGGAGATCCACAACGAGGTACGCGTCGCCGAGGCGCAGGCCACCGGCGGCAAGGAGCCGCAGGGCCTGCCCGCGCCCGAGCCGGTCTCCCCGGGGAGTCTGTTGAACGACCCGGCCGACCAGCGCGAGCGGGGCTGATCCGGGGTCGGTCCGGGCCGGAGTGACCGGTCCGGACCGCCCCGCCAGTCCTGTCGCCGGTCGCGCTAAATGCGAGAAATGCTCATGAGGCGCTCCGGTGCCTGCCACCATCAGTCCTAGGCGGGTGGTGACCAGGTATCGGGGCGCCTCGGCGCGTTCCGGCACCGCTCGTGGAGGAGCGAGGTGGCCGATGGATCCGCTGAAACGGTTGTGGTCCGCGCCGGACGTACCCGGGGCACACCATCCCGCCGGACCGCTCGGCAGCCGACGTACCGGCGGTGGGTTCGGCGTCCTGCCCTTCATGGACGAGCCGGCGCCACCCGGCCCCGCCACCAACGCGAGCTGGGCCTGGTCGTTGCGCCGCCTGGCCCGCGCCGCGGTCTGGCTGCTGCCCGCGTACGCGATCCTCTATGGCGCGGTGGCCATGGCCAGCGACGGTGGGGTGGGCAACGACCCGTACCCGGCCGACGGCCGCGCGGTGTACCTGATCGGCTGGGTCGCCGCGATCTGGCTCGGCCTGCTGGCCCTGCTCGGCTTGGCCGGCCTGCTCGCCGCCACCCGCAGCCGCCGCAGTGCCGTCACCGGGCTGCTGGTCAGCATCGCCGGCACGGTGCTGATGCTGCCCTTCGCCGGGTTCGCCGAGGACACCCCGGTCTTCGGTGCCACCGCCCGGTCGCTGGTGCTGGTCGGAGCGACCTGCTACAGCGTGGGCTGGCTGTTCACCGGGTGGGCGGTGGCCCGGTCCGGGATGTTCAGCATGGGCGACGGCACCATGCTGATGATCGCCAGCCCGCTGCTCGGCCTCGGCGGGGCGCTGATCGGTTCCCTGCAGACGTTCGGAGCGATCTTCGTGCTGATCGCCGGCGTCGGTATCGCCTACCGGTCCGGTCGGTTGCTGCCCCGGGAGATCCTGCGCGACGCCACCAGCGCCAGCGTCGCGACGGCGGGCCCGGCAGGTCCGTCGGGCCCGGCAGGCTAGGTGTAAGGAAGGGACCCTTCCTATACACCAGGCGTTAGTAGGGGACCCTTCCTTACACTTGCCAGCCGCGCCAGGTGTCCCGTACGTCCCGGTTTCCTCTATCCAATGGCGCTGGCCAGCGCAGAGACCTCTGGCATCCGGCCGTGAATTGGCTGACAACTGGCCCGATTCAGTGGTCGGATCGTGGCTTTCGCGGCAATCCTGGTGACCATGGCCACCCCTACGCCACTGTCGCGACTGTTCACCGTGCTGGTGACCGGTGTGCTCGCCGGCCTGGTCGTGGCGGCCGCCGCGCTCCCGGCCAACCTGCTGGTCGGGCTGACCGCGAAGGCGGCGCTCGGCAGCTACGCCGAACTGCCGGACGTGTTGCGGACCCCGGCCACCCCGCAACGCTCCTACCTCTACGCCAACGACGGCAAGACGCTGATCACCACGTTCTACGACGTCAACCGCACCGACGTCACGCTGGCGGAGATCGCGCCGGTGATGCAGCAGGCGATCGTGGCCGCCGAGGACCGGCGCTTCTACGACCACAGCGGGGTGGACCTGCGTGGCCTGGCGCGGGCCCTGGTCACCAACGTCACCGAGGGCGGCACCGAGCAGGGCGGCTCGACGCTGACCATGCAGTACGTACGCAACGTGCTCAAGACCGACCAGGCCCGCACGGCCGAGGAGCGGGCCGCGGCCACCGACCAGACCGTCGGACGCAAGCTCCAGGAGATCCGGTACGCCAACGCGCTGGAGCAGCGCCTCGGCAAGGACGAGATCCTCAACCGCTACCTGAACATCGCGTACTTCGGTTCCGGGGCGTACGGGATCGCCGCCGCAAGTGAGCGCTACTTCTCCACGGTGCCGGCGGAGCTGACCCTCGCCGAGGCGGCGCTGCTCGCCGGTCTGGTGCAGGCGCCGGAGGCGTACAGCCCGATCGACGGCGACGCCGACGCGGGGCTGGCCCGGCGGGCGTACGTGCTGGACGCCATGGCCGCGACCGGTGCGATCACCGCGGACCAGGCCGCCGACGCCAAGGCCGAGGAGTTGCGCCTGAACCCGAGCGAGCAGGCCAACGGCTGCGCCGCCACCGCCGGTGGCCGGGACGGCTGGGGCTTCTTCTGCGACTACCTGCGCCGCTGGTGGATGGAACAGCCGCAGTTCGGCGAGACCGCGGCCGAGCGCGAGCAGGCGCTGCGCCGGGGCGGCTACACGGTCGTCACCTCGCTGGACCCGGAGATTCAGGCCACCGCGCAGGAGCGGGCCACCAGCGTCTACGGGTACCGCAACCCGCGCGCCCTGCCGATCGCGGCGGTCGAGCCCGGCACCGGCCGGGTGCTCGCCATGGCCGTCAACCGCCACTACAGCCTCGCCGCCAACCCGGACGGGCAGGTCAACTATCCGAACACGGTCAACCCGCTGATCTCCGGCGGGGGCGACGTGACCGGCTACCAGGGCGGTTCGACGTTCAAGCTGTTCACCATGCTCGCCGCGCTGGAGTCCGGCCGGCCACTGGCCACCGGGTACGACGCGCCCAGCCGGCTGCCCACCCGGTACCCGGCGGACGGGGACAGCAGCTGCGACGGCCGATGGTGCCCGGCCAACGCCAACCCTGCCTGGATGGACGGCTACCGGATGATGTGGGATGGCTTCGGCCGCTCCGTGAACACGTACTTCGTCTGGCTGGCCGAGCAGGTCGGGCCGGACAAGGTGGTGGAGATGGCGCAGCGACTGGGCATCACCTTCCGGGCCGAGGCGGACGCGACCTTCGCCACCGAGCGTGCGGCCGACTGGGGTGCGTTCACCCTCGGGGTGTCCGCCACGACCCCGCTCGACGTGGCCAACGCGTACGCGACGGTGGCGGCGGAGGGGACGTACTGCGCGCCACTGCCGGTGGTGTCGGTGACCGGGCCGGACGGTGAGCGGCTGTCGGTGGGCGACCCCTCCTGCCGGGAGGTGCTCGACGCCGACGTGGCCCGGGCCGCCACCGACGCGGCCCGCTGCCCGGTTGGCCAGCAGTCCGAGTTCGGGCAGTGCAACGGCGGCACCGCCACGGCGGTGAATCGGATCCTGGAAGGGCGCCCGGCGGCCGGCAAGACCGGCAGCTCCGACGGCGCCGCCACGGAGAGCTTCGTCGCGTACACCCCGCAGGTCGCGGTCGCCGGCATCGCGGCGAACCCGGACGACCCGAACGACTCGGTCGGTGCCACCGTGCAGTCCCGGGTGATCGACGGGGTGGCCCGGATCATCGCCACCGCGGTCGACGGCGAGTCCGAGCAGACGTTCACCGCGCCCAGCCGGGAGCTGGTGGGTACGCCGCGCCGGCCGGTCGAGCGGGACCCGGCCGCCGACCGCCGTACCAGCGACGGCCCGCTGTCCGACCTGCGCCGCTGGTTCCAGGGCCGAGGCTGACCGCACCATCCGCGCCGCCCACCGCCGGCACGCCGGAAGGTTAGGAAGGGTCCCCTGCTATACACCAGGCGATAGCAGGGGACCCTTCCTTACATCCCAGCCTCAGCGGCGGGGGCGGTAGGTGCTGACAACGCTGGGCAGGCCACGGCGGATGATGCCGGCCCAGTCGGTGTCGCCGCGCAGCATCGCCGCAGCCGTATTGCGAGCCTGCTCGGCGGTGAAGTGCGGCGGCATCATCAACTCGGCCGGGTCCACCAGCGCGTTGATCACCGTGGGGCGGTCGGCGCGGAGCGCCCGGTCCCACGTCTGCGTCACCTGGTCCGGGTGGTCGACCAGCTCGCCGCGCAGCCCCAGCACCTCGCCCCACTGGTGGTAGCCGATGTCGGGCAGCTGCTGGCTGTCCGGAAACATCGGCGTGCCCTCGGTGGAGCGTTGCTCCCAGCTCACGAACGCCAGGTCACGGTTGTTGAGCACCAGCACCACGAAGCGCGGGTCGGCCCAGCTGCGCCAGTACTTGGCCACCGTGATCAGCTCGTTGACGCCGTTCATCTGCATCGCGCCGTCGCCGATCAGGGCGATCAGCGGGCGGTCCGGGTGGGCGAACTTCGCCGCCAGGGCGTACGGCATCGCGCCGCCCATCGAGAGCAGGGTGCCGGAGAGGCTGGCCAGCATTCCGGGACGTACCTTGAGGTGGCGGGCGTACCAGGCGGTGGCGGTGCCGCAGTCGACGGCGATCATCACGTCGTCGGGCAGCCGTTCGCTGAGCGTGGCGAAGAGCATCTGCGGGTTGACCGGGTCGGCGGCCTGCTCGGCGAGCTTCCGCTGGGCCTGCCGCCAGGCGGCGGTGGCCCCGGCGATGGTCTGCCGCCAGCGGGTCGGTCCGGGGCCCGGCCCGAGTTCACGCAACAGGGCCCGCAGGGTCGGTGCGGCGTCGCCGGTCAGGTTCACCTCGGTGGGGTGGCGCAGGCCGAGTTGGGTGCCGTCGATGTCGATCTGCACCGCGCGGGCCTGTCCGGGCGGCGGATAGAACTCCGAGTACGGCATGTTGCTGCCGACGATCAGCAGCCGGTCGCACTCCTTCATGAGTTGCCAGCTCGGGCGGGTGCCGAGCAGACCGATGGCCCCGGTGACCCAGGGTTCCCGGTGGTCCACCGCGGTGAACCCGAGCAGCGCGGTGGCCACCCCGGCCCCGAGCCGGTGTGCGATCTCGCGTACCTCGTTCGCGGCGCCGAGTGCGCCCTGCCCGACCAGCATGGCCACCCGTTCGCCGCTGCCCAGCACCTCGGCGGCGTGCCGGACGTCCGCCTCCGGCGGCACGGTCGGAACGCTGCTCGGCACGCTGCTGGTGTGGTAGTAGCCGTGCGCGTGCGGCGGATTCGGCACGGCGGCGAAATCCTGCACGTCGAGCGGCAGGACCAGCGCGGTCACGGTACGCCGGGCCAGCGCGGTCCGGCAGGCCCGGTCGACCAGGTGCCGTACCTGGGACGGGTGGTCGAGTTGGGCGAGGAAGGCCGCCGCGACGTCCTTGTAGAGGGCGAGCAGATCCACTTCCTGGTAGTAGCCGCCGCCCTCCGCGGTGAGCGCGGTGTGCCCAACCAGCGCCACCACCGGCTGGTGGTCCAGCTTGGCGTCGTAGAGACCGTTGAGGGCGTGGATGGCGCCCGGACCGCTGGTGACCAGTACGCAGCCGATCGGCCCGCCGCCGTACTTGACGTGTGCCGACGCGGCGAAACCGGCGGTCTCCTCGTGGCGTACCTGGACGAACTGCGCCTGCTCGTCGGTGCGTTGCAGGGCGGAGGTCATGCCGTTGATGCCGTCACCGGGGAAGCCGAAGTACCGGCGCACACCCCAGCAGGCGAGCCGCTGCACGATGTGGTCGGCGACGGTGGCGTCCCGGGGCAGGGGCCACGGGTCGGCCGGTACGAGGGTGTGGTCTGCGCTCACCTGGTCCGCCTTTCCTCCTCGGGCCCACCCGCGAAGGGTGGGCCCGACATTCCCCGGCTTCCCGGGACGAAACCAGGCCACCCGCTCCGGGCGAGCCCGACGAACGCCGGGCGGGCCGGCTCAGACGGAGCGGCCGATGTGGGACAGGGCGAGGTTGCCCTTGACCACCAGCTTCGGGTCCAGCAGTAGGGCGCGAAGCGCGTCGATGTCGGCCGGTGACATGCCGGCGGCCACGAGCCGGTCGCGGATGACGCCGAGGGTGGCGCGGGGCAGTCGGCAGCCGGCCTGGCCGCCGACCCAACTGGTGGTGTGGCCGTTCGTCTCGATCTCCAGGCCGAGGCCCCGCAGCGCTCCGTGGGCCCGGCGGCCCCAGTTCAGGTCGTTGCCGGAGTCGCGCAGGGTGGCCTGGAACGCGTCGTGGTACGCCGCGAACAACCGGTCGGCCTTGTCGAGGTCCGGCGCGTCGAGGGCGCTGGTACGCCAGGTCGCCTCGAACTCCTCCACGATCAGCACACC
Source organism: Micromonospora craniellae (assembly GCF_014764405.1). Classification (NCBI taxonomy): domain Bacteria; kingdom Bacillati; phylum Actinomycetota; class Actinomycetes; order Micromonosporales; family Micromonosporaceae; genus Micromonospora; species Micromonospora craniellae. The sequence goes on from NZ_CP061725.1 coordinate 5,530,812, forward strand.
GCCCACGGCGAGGGCGCCGGCGAGTCGCGCGCGCACGGCCTCCCGCCCCTCGGGCGCCAGGTGGCCCAGGAGCAGCCGGACGTGTACGACGTCGAAGTTCCCCGGCGGCAGCGGATCGGTCAGGATGTCGTGCCGCAGCAGCTTGGCCATCGGATGCCGGCGACAGGCGTCCAGGTCGATTTCGGTGGCGATGATCTCGCCCTGTGGTGCCATCTCGGCGAGGGGGCGGCGATACAGCTGGCCCCGACGGCGACCACCAGGCAGCGGGCGTCGGGGCGTACCTTGGCCAGGCGCAGTCGCTGCCGGGAGAACGGGTCGAACAGGCCCGCCAGCGCGTCCAGCATCGCGCCGTTCTCGCGGTCAGCCTGCGGCGCGGCGTCGTGGAACACGTACGTCGGCTTGGACATGGGTCTCTCCTCGTGGTGTCGGTCGCGCGATCGGCGCGGGGAAGGGCCCCGGGCGGCGCAGGTCAGGCGGTCGTGTGGTCGATCCAGGGCGCCGCCCGGTCGCAGGCGGCGGCGAGCAGATAGAACAGGCTGGTGCTCATCGCCGCGAGCAGCACGATGGCGGCGAAGGCGAGATCGGCGCGGGTGCCCGCCATCTGGATGACGACGCCGAGGCCACCGAGCCCACCGAACAGCTCGGACACGACGGCGCCGACGAGGGCGAGTGGTAGCGATATCCGCAGGCCGGAGAAGAGGTGCGGGAGCGCCGCCGGCACCCGGATCAGGACGAACGTCTGCCAGCGGAGGCGTTCAGGGAACGGGCCAGCTCGACCAGTTCCGACGGAGTGGCGGACAACCCGGCGTTGGTCGCCAGCACGATCGGGAAGAAGCACATCAACCAGACCAGGACGACCTTCGGTCCGGGCCCGAACCCGAGCGCGACGATCAGGACCGGCACCACGGCCGGCTTCGGGATCGTGCTGAGGACCAGCAGCGTGGGGGTCAGCGCCCGGGCCAGTCGTCGGGACATAGCGAGGACCATCCCGAGTGCCGTGGCCGTGGCGACGGCGAGCGCGTAGCCCGCCAGCGTCGTACCGAGCGTGGTGCCCGCATTCCGCAGCAGGTATCCCGGCTGGTCGACGATCGCTTCGGCGACCGCCGGTGGGGAGGGGACGAGGTACGGCGCGACCTCGAACAGTTCGACCGCCGCCCACCAGGCGACGAGCAGCCCGTCCAGGCCCAGCAGCGGTGCGGCGGCGTGGGACAGCGTCGTGCGGGCCCGCCCGGGCCCGCCGCCGGTGTGCACAGGCATCAGTGACCGGGGCTGTCTACTCGACCAGGTCGGCGGCGACGACGTCCTCCGGCTTCAGCCCTCGGCCGATCGTGCCGGCGCCCTGCAGGATCGCGATGTTGCGGGCGACCCGGCCGAGGTCGAAGTGGCCGATCCTGCCCTGTCCGAGCGGCGCGACGTAACCCTGGATCGCCGTCAGCTCCACCGTCGCGGCTGCGGCCTGCTGACCCTGCGTCTCCGGTTGGCCGGCATAGATCCGGCCCGCCTCCTCGGGCTGCTCGACGGCGTGGCGTAGCCCCTTGAGCAGCGCCCGGTTGAAGCGGCGGACGAGGTCCGCCCGGTTCTCGACGGTCTCGGTGGAGACGGCCATCGCCGAGCCGTAGAGGTCGCCGATGTGGTCGACGAACGGCAGCGTCGTCACCTCCTCCTTGGCGATGGTCCGGACCGAATCGACCGCGGGCACGAACTGACTGATGGCGTCGACCCGCTTGGCGGCCAGCAGCGCCGCGTGTTGGGCCGGCACCGGGTTGCTCACCCGCTCCACCTTGGAGGCGTCGAAGCCGGCCATGCGGGCGTACGTGGGGAAGAGGGTGTAGTTGATGCCACCGGGCAGGTAGCTCAGCTTCCGGCGTCGCGATGTCGGCCTGGCCAGCAGCCAGCAGTTTTAGGTTCTCGCCGCTGCCCTTGCCGGGCAACAGCTGCACGTCGAGCCCTTCGGCCTTGAACCAGCCCTACACCCGGGCGACCAGCAGCGGCGCCTCCCGCCCCTGGAATCCCGCTCCTGTCAACACGGTGAGCCGCTCGACGCCGGAACTGGCCGGCCGGGATGAACCTCCGCCGGTGCAGGCCGCGGCGGAGACGGCTCAGGTCAGGAGGGCGGCGCCGCCGAGCAGCCGGCGACGAGTGATGGTGCGTGCCATGGGACCTCACCTAGGCCGTGTGTCATAAGTGCCCGTGGCCCTGCTGTGAGGTGATCGGCTGGGTGTGTCGGTGATCGATATGCGGTGAGGTCTCCGGTAGATGGGTTATCGACCAAGACAACCATCTGCACGGAGACCTCGTGGCCAGCGTAGCGGTGACGAGGCGGCACGACCTGACCGACGCGCAGTGGGCGGTGCTGGAGCCGTTGCTGCCCGGGCGGAAGAAGCCGGGTCGGCCGCCGAAGTGGAGCAAGCGGCAGCTCATTGACGGGATCAGGTGGCGGGTCCGTACGGGTGCGCCGTGGCGGGACGTGCCGGACTGCTATGGGCACTGGCGGACGGTGTACGGGCTGTACCGGCGCTGGCAGCGGGCGGGGGTGTGGGCGGGGATCCTGGCCGGGTTGCAGGGTAGGGCCGACGCGCTCGGGTTGATCTCCTGGGACGTGAGTGTGGACTCCACGATCGTGCGGGCGCATCAGCACGCCGCCGGCGCCCGCCGGGGCAGTCACACGCAGGTCGAGCCGCCGGGCGGCAGCAGCGCCGCCGAGCCGGCGGATCACGCGCTGGGCCGGTCCCGGGGCGGTCTGACGACCAAGCTGCACCTGGCCTGCGAGCAGGGCCGCATGGTGCTGGCGTTCGTCATCACCGGTGGGCAGCGCGGCGACAGCCCGCAGTTCACCACTGTGCTGGACCGCATCCGGGTGCCTCGTCTCGGTGTCGGCCGGCCCCGGTGTCGGCCGCAGCGGGTCCTGGCGGACAAGGCGTACAGCAGCAAGGCCAACCGCGGCTACCTGCGGCGCCGTGGTATCGGCTGTGTCATCCCGGTCAAGGCCGACCAGGCCGCGAACCGTCGTAAGAAGGGCTCGGCGGGTGGCCGGCCACCCGCCTTCGACCCCAGCGCATACCGGCAGCGTCACGCCGTGGAGTGCGGCATCAGCCTGCTCAAACAGCACCGTGCCGTGGCTACCCGCTACGACAAACTCGCAGTGCGCTACGAAGCCACCGCCACCATCAGCATGATCGACAACTGGCTCCGGCGCCTCGAACGGCACTTATGACACACGACCTAACAAGCTTTAGTAAGCCAAGTTCGCCCGCATTCGGCGGGCATGCGGATTCACCCCTTCCCCTGTCCGGCGACCGCGCTCGTCGAAGAGGGGAAGGGGCAGGGGGTGCGGCCCAGGCGTCGACCCTGGCGCGACGCGCGGACACCTTGGCCGGCCTGGCGAACCTATGTTGCTAAGCGATACAAGTCAACATGGCTTATTATCTTGAGCTGTCAGTGCAGGTAGGGCGTGATTGACGGGGGCGCCAACTCACAGGAGCCCCGTCATGTCCAAACCATCCCCGTCGGCCGAGCCGGTATACCGGCGCATCATGCATGCCATCGAGACCGCGATCGAGAGCGGCGAACTGAAGCCGGGCGACCGGCTGCCCTCGACCGCCCAACTCAGCGACCAGTACGACTGCTCGCCGCCGACCGTGCGTCAGGCGCTCAGTCGGCTTCAGGAACGAGGAGTCCTGCAAGGACATCAGGGGCGCGGGGTGTACGTCACCGAGGCGCCGAAGTGACCGGGCCCGCTCACCCTGCGGTCTGCGGTGGCACGCAGCCGGCGCGTGCAAGCGCCTCCCCGGCGCTGTCCTGGAAGACGACCGGGTAGGTCAACTGCTCGGGCTGCCGGTTCTCGGTCCGCACCGCGAAGCGCAGCGGCAGCGGCAGCGGCCCGGGGCCCGGGGCCCGGCCGGGAACGCCATGGCGCACTCGACCCTGATGCGCCGACCGGTCGGGTTCAGCGCTGGGTGACGATGACCCGGGCGGGGCCGTGATGGCCGAGGGCGACACTCACCGCGTCGGCGGCCTCGATCACCGCGGTCGCCAGGGCTGCCTCCCGAGCGGCGAGGTTGATCGCGGACAGCGGCCCGGAGATGGACAGCGCGGCCACGATCTCGCCCGAGGCGTTGCGGATGGGCGCGGCGAGGCAGGCCCGACCGAGGGCGAGTTCCTCCTCCTCGGTCGAGTAGCCGCGTGCCCCGCTCATCGCCAGTTCGGCGTCGAGCCGGTCGTGGTCGGTGATGGTGCGGTTGGTGAACCCGACCAGCGACTCACCCAGCAGGACCCGGCGCTGCTCCGGGTCGACGCCGAGCAGGAGTGCCTTGCCCAGGCCGGTGGCGTGTAGCGGGATCGACTGGCCGATCAGCGAGAACGCGCGAGGTGCCGACCGGCCCTCGAAGTTGCCCAGGTAGAAGCCGTGGTCGTCGCGGCGGATCGCGAGGTTGACCCCCAGAGCGTGTTCGGCGGCGAGATTCTGGGCGGTCTGCCGGGCGGCGCGGTAGACGGCGGACTGGTTGAGCGCCACCCCACCGAGGGTCACCGTCTTCGGCCCCAACCGGTAGAGGTTGGAGATCGGGTCGCGTTCGACCAGGCCGAGGGATTCCAGGGTGCTCAGCAGCCGGGACGCGGTGGAGACACCGAGCCCGGCCTGCCGCGCCACGTCGGTGACCCGCAACTCGGGGCGCCCGAGCAGGAAGGCGTCGAGGATCGCCACTGCTCGCAGGATGCTCTGATTCGATCCGTTGTCGGAAGTCACGTGCGTCCTCTGATATCGGGTTGCGGCATCGACACTGTAGCGGCCGGCCGGGCCAATCTCGGTTTCAGTCCTGGGTACTGCGCGCCCGTATCCGGGCGGTCAGGGCGAGCGAGACCGGGATGTCGAAGGGCAGTGACGAGTGCCCCAGCGCCGACCGCGCGTGCCGCCCCCGCCCACCGAAGACGTCCCGCAGCAGCTCCGAGGCGGTGTCGGCGACCGGGACGTGCTCGGTGAACCCGGGGGTGGCGTTGATCGCCACGGTGAGCGTCAGCAACTGCTCCACATCGTCGAGGGAACCGGCAGCGGCGCGCAGGCTGGCGAGCAGGTTCAGCGTCGCCAGGCGTACCGCCGCCTGCCCCTCCGGCACGCCCAGCTCGGCGCCGAGCTTGCCGGTGGGCAGCGGGTGTCCCGGGCGGACCGGACCGTGCCCGGAGAGCACGGCCAGATCGCCGCTGACCACCACGGTGTCGTACGCCCCGGAGGCGGTACGGGCCGGCGGAAGCGTGATGCCGAGGTCGGCGAGGCGACGCTCGGGGGACCTGTCGTCGGTGCCGCTCATCCGCGTACGCCCCAGTCCGCGCTGATCGCGGCGGCCCGCTTGGCGCTGATCGCGTCCGCCGTCGGCGCCTCGGCGAGGTGCCGGATCAGCGTGACCGTCCGGTCCCGGACCGCCTCGAAGAGTTTGCGACCTTTCTCCACGTCGTGCTTGGCCGGGTCGCCGAGGGCCCCATTGGTGCTGAACTCGGCCAGCGACCGGGGCGTGAACCCGCCGACGGCCCGGTCCGGGATGGCCTGGCCGCGCAGCAGCTCGTGCGCCGAGGGCAGCAGCGGAGCGGGCCCGCCCAACTCCTCTGTCACCACCACGTCCGGCACCAGGTGCAGTGCCAGGCTCGTCTCCACCTCGCAGGCGTGTCCGTACATCTCGGACTGGGCGATGTCCACCACCACGTCGCGGCCCATCATCGACCAGTGGACCACCGCCACGGTGTGCCCGGTGCGCTGCTTGTACTCGGTCAGGAAGGCGGGCAGGAAGGCCAGGTTCCCGCCGTGGCCGTTCATGATGACGAACCGTTCCAGGCCGTGCCGGGCCAGGCTGGCCAGGTAGTCCTCCAGCAGCGAGCAGAGGGTGCTCACCCGGGCGGTGAGGGTGCCGGGGAAGTCCATGTGGTGCGGGGAGAAGCCGACCGGGATCGGGGGCGTCATCAGGGCCGTACCGTCGGCGGCGGCGACCACCTCCTCGGCCAGCCGTTCCGCGATCCGGTAGTCGATGCCGGCCTTGAGGGCGGGCCCGTGCTGCTCGGTGGCGCCGAACGGGATGACTCCGACGGTGGCCGTGGTCAGTGCCGCGCGGACCTGGGGCCAGGTCATGTGGTGAAGTCGGTAGTCGCTCATCACGGTGCTCCTTCGTCGCTCTGCGGGGCGTCGGCCGGGAACGGATGCGGGGCGAAGACGTTGGGTGAGCCGCCGGTGTGCAGGAACAGCCACGAGCCCGGGCGGTAGTCGGCGAGCAGCGCCGCCATCGCCTTGCTGTTGTAGGTCAGGTCGAGGAACGCGCCGCTGGCCCGCGCGGTGGCCCGTTGCGCGGCGACGGCCGCCTCGGTGGGCACTCCGTGGCCGCCGCCGAGCTGCCCGTCGGTCACCTCCAGGGACACCTCGTCGAGCAGTGCGGTGGGCAGCCCGACCCGGTCGAGCGCGGCAGCCGCCCGGTTGCGGACCAGCGCCCGCAACTGGGCCGCCGGGGCGAGCGCGGAGGCGACCACCAGGCTGACCGTGGCGCGGCGGGCGGCCAGCACGGCCAGGACGCCGCCGGCGGTGTTGCCGGCCCCGCCGGCGAGCATGATCCGGTCCGGCGGTCGGTCGGCGAGGGCGTCGGCGAGTTCGTCGACGACTGCGGTGGTGGCCAACGCGCACAGGGTGCTTCCGGGTGCGGTGCGGACGTCGACGACGGCCGTCGTCGACCCGTTCGCCCGGGCCTCGTCGGCGATGGCGGTCATGGTCTCGGCCTGGACCGGATCGAACGCGTCGGTGGTCCGCACCCAGTGCAGCCGGGCGCCGGCGAGCTCGTAGAGCACCTGGTTGCGGCTGGGTTCGGCTGGTGGTTCGCCGCGCAGCACGAGATGGACGTCGAGGCCGGCGGCGCGGGCGGCGGCGGCCACCACCCGGCAGAGGTTGGAGTGCGGTCCGGCCGAGGTGACGACGGTGTCGGCGCCGGCCTGGCGGGCCTGGCCGAGCAGGATGTCGACCTGACGGACCTTGTTGCCGCCGAAGGCGAACCCGCCGTGCTCCTCGGCGATCACGACGGCGTTGCCGCCGGGGTGCAGGGTGGGCGCCGGCCAGCAGGTGACCGGCCAGCGATGGATTCCGATGCGGGGCAACGCCCGCACGGTGTCGGTCAGTCGGGGCTCGGGGCGTCCCCAGGACGGTGCGTCGCCGCCCATGGTCAGAACCGTTCGTACTGCTGGTAGAGGGTGCCGACCGATTCGCCGGCGCGGACCCGCTGCCGGATCTCCGTCTCGGTACGGACCGTCGCCTCGGCCTCGACGAGCACGTCCATCGCGATCGCGCGGGGTACGACGACCACCCCGTCGCTGTCGCCGACGATGATGTCGCCAGGGTGCACCCGGACGCCTCCGCAGACCACCGGGGACTGCATGTCGACGACGTTCCAGCGCCCCTTGGCGTCGCGGGCGCTACGGAACCGGTTGAAGATCGGGAACTTCAGCGGCAGGATCGCGCCGGTGTCGCGGACACCGCCGTCGATGACGGCGCCGACGGCGCCGCGGGCCATGGCGCCGTTGGTCAGCAGCTCGCCCCAGTGACCGACCGTCCGGTCACCGGCGCAGTCGAGCACCGCGACCTCGCCCGCGGAGAGTTCGTCGATCATCCGGGCGCCCAGCCGTACGGAACGGTCGGTGCTTCGTTCGGGGCGGCCCAGCGCGGTGAAGGCCACGCCCGCCACCGCCATGTCGGTGGTCAGCGGCAGCACATCGGTCATCACCTGGTGCCACAGGCCGGCATCGTCCAGCGCGTCGGCGATCGCCGCCACGTAGAGCTTGCCGAAACGGCGGCAGATCTCGTCGACCGGCGGGGTTTCCATCGAACTCCATTCATAGAGTGAAACCTGATTGCAGGGACAGTACCTGAAGTTTCATTCTTAGAACATCCCTTGCAGCCAGTGGAATGGGCTGGTAGGAATCCCTGCAACAGGTTGCACTGGCTGCATGTGAGTCTGCCGGGGCCGCGAGGAACGGAGAGACGATGCTGAGAGCGGCAGTCGTGGGGATGGGCTGGATGGGCCAGCTCCACGCCGGGATCTACCACCAGCACCCGCGGGTCGACCTGGTCGGTCTGGTCGAGCCGGATCCCGCCGCGGAACAGCCGCTCCGCGACCGGTTCGGCGTACCCGTGCACCGCGACGTCGCCGAGCTGCTCGACCGGGTCGACGTGGTCAGCGTCTGCACCCCGGACCACCTGCATCCGCAGACCACCATCCCGTTCCTGCGGGCCGGGGTACGGGTGCTGGTCGAGAAGCCACTGGCCACCAGCTCCGCGGACGCGCAGAGGATCCTCGACGCCCGACCCGACCTGCACGCCCTCTCGGTCGGTCACATCCTGCGCTTCGACCCTCGGGTGATCCGCGCCCGTGAGCTGGTCCGCTCCGGTGAACTCGGTCCGTTGTGGCATGTCGACGTCTGGCGCGACACCAGCCGCGCGGTGGCCGTTAAACCGTCCGAGCGCACCAGCGTGGCGTGGTTCCTCGGCATCCACGACGCCGACCTGGTCCGCTTCGTCACCGGGCTGACCGCTGTCCGGGTGTCCGCCCTCGGCCGGGCCGTGCTCTCCGCCCACGCCGACGCCGTCTACGCCACCGTCCGCTACGACGGCGATGTCATCGGCTCGATGGAGAACAACTGGACCCTGCCCGACGGGCGGCCCAACCGGGCGCTGGCCGGCCTGCGGGTGGTGGGTGAGCGCGGCTCGATCGAGATCGACCTCGGGCACGTCGACCTGCTGCACGCCACCGCGGACGGCGCGGTCAACGGCGACACCCGCAACTGGCCCAGCCGCGCCGCCACCGGCGTGTCCAACATCCGCACGGAGGTGGAGGAGTTCGTCCGGGCCGCCGCCGACGGGGCGCCCGCGCCGGTGCCCGGTGAGGAGGGCCTCGCCGCGGTCCGGGTGGTCGAGATGATCCACGCCTCGCTGGCCGCCGATGGCGCGCCGGTCGCCTCCGGAGACACCTGGTGACCGCCGACATCCGATCCTGGCTCGGCGGCCGGTACACCGACTCGGCTGCCGCGCGCTACCAGGTGCGCAGCCCGGTCGACGGCGAGGTCGTGGCCGAGGTGCACCGTGCCGGACCGGACACGGTGGACGAGGCCGTCCGGGCCGCGTCGGCGGCGGTCGTCGCCGACCGGCGCAGCAGCCCGTACGCGCGGCGGGACCGTTGCCTGGCGATCGCCGACCGGTTTCTCGCCCGGCGCGAGGAGATCGCCGCTCTGGTCACCGCCGAGACCGGCCGTATCTACCAGGGCACGCTGGCCGAGGTGGACAAGGCTGCCGACGGGTTCCGGCTGGCCGGCGAGGAGGCGGTCCGGCTGGCCGGGCGTACGCTGCCGGTCGCGGCCACCGACAAGCTGGTGATGACCCGGTGGCGGCCGACCGGTGTGTGGGCCGTCGTCACGCCCTGGAACTTCCCGGTGAACATCCCGGTCGAGTACCTCGGTCCGCTGGTGGCCACCGGCAACGCCGCCGTCTGGAAGCCGGCTCCGACCACTGTCGCCTCGGCCGACCTGGTGCTGCGGTGCATGGTCGAGGCGGGCCTGCCCGAGGGGCAGGTGACCCTGGTGGCCACCGACGACACCGCCGTGGCCGGACACCTGGTGGGGCACCCGCAGGTGGTGGGGGTCGGGCTGACCGGCAGCACCGCCACCGGCGAGGCGGTCAGCCGTCGGGCGGCCGGCAAACGACTCCTGCTCGAACTCGGCGGCAACGGCCCGATCATCGTCTTCGCCGACGCCGACCTGATGCACGCGGCCGAGGCGATCGCCCTGTCCTGCTTCACCGCGTCAGGGCAGGTCTGTAGTGCCGGCGGCCGGATCCTGGCCGACTCGCGGATCGCCGGCCCGCTCGCCGAGGCGGTCGCGGCCCGCGCCGGGGACTACCCGACCGGCGACCCCTACCAGCCGGCCACCGTGCTCGGGCCGGTTCACCTCCCCGCGCTGGCCACCCGCTTCGAGGAGCAGGTCACCGCCGCGACCCGCGACGGTGCCCGGGTGCTCACCGGCGGTCGACACCTGCCGGACTTCCCCACCGGGCAGTACCTGCCGGCCACCGTGGTCGGCGACGTCGCAGTGGAGGCGGCCCTGAGCCGGCAGGAGTCCTTCGCGCCGGTCGCCCCGATCGTGCCGCTGCCCGCGTCGGAGCTGGTCGCCGAGGCGAACCGCAGCGGGTACGGGCTGTCCACCGCCGTCTTCACCGCCGACCTGGGCCGGGCCATGGACGCCCTCGACGACCTGGAGTTCGGCAGCGTCGTCGTCAACGACCGCTCCACCTACTGGGAGCTGCACCTGCCCTTCGGCGGATGGGAGGGCAAGGACTCCGGGACCGGCCGGGTGGGTGTTCCGGCCGTCGTCCGCGCCGTCTGCCAGCAGCAGACCCTCTCCCTGTCCCGCCCGTGACTCCGCCCAGCGGCAGAACCGGAAGGTGGTGACCCTTTGATCAACTACACGGTCCGGAGACTCCTGCTCGCCGTGGTCATCCTGTGGGGCGCGCTCACCCTGGTCTTCGCGGTGGTCCGGCTGGTGCCCGGTGACCCGGTCAGCGTCATCCTCGGCCCCGACGCCACCGCCGACGAGGTCGCCGACGCCCGCCGGGAACTCGGGCTGGAACGCAACGTCGTGATCCAGTACGCCAACTTCCTCGGCCGGGTGACCCAACTCGACTTCGGGCAGTCGTTCCGGCACAACCGGGACGCCTTCGAGATGGTCATCGAACGGCTGCCCGCCACCGTCACCCTGGCCCTGACCGCGATCTGCATCGCGCTGGTGGCCAGCTTCCTGCTCGGCATCGCCGCGGCGCTGCGTCCGCGCGGTGTCGCCGACCGGGTGATCTCGGTGCTGTCGCTGGTCGGCCAGTCGCTGCCCAGCTTCTGGGTCGGCATCATCCTGCTGCTGATCTTCGCCCGGCAGCTCGGTTGGCTGCCCAGTGCCGGTAACAGCACTCCGCAACACCTGATCCTGCCGGCGGTCACGCTGGCGCTTCCCTTCACCAGCATCCTGGTCCGGCTGATCCGTTCCGGGCTGCTGGAGGTCCTCGGCGAGGGCTACATCCAGACCGCCCGATCCAAGGGGCTGCGGGAGAGCATCGTGCTCTTCCGGCACGCGCTGCGCAACATGTTGATCCCGGTGGTCACCGTCGCCGGACTCCAACTCGGGGCGCTGCTCGGCGGCACGGTCGTGGTCGAGGAGGTCTTCTCCTGGCCCGGCCTGGGACGGCTGCTCGTGGACGCGATCGGCAACCGGGACTACACCGTGATCCAGGCCAGCATCGCCTTCGTCACCACCGCGTTCGTCCTGGTGAACCTCGTCGTGGACCTGCTCTACGCGTACATCGATCCTCGCGTGCGGGTGGTGAACTGATGGCTGACGCTACTGCGACCACGGCCCTGCGGACCCGATCCCGACGCCGACCACCGGCGCTGCTGTTCCGGCTCTGCCTGGGCATCATCGGCCTGGCCGTGCTGGCCGGCGTGATCGGTCCGCTCCTGGTGCCGTTCGACGTCACCGAGACCAACCTCGCCGACCGGCTGCAACCGCCGGGCGCCGTGCTCTCCGACGGCTCCCGTGCCTGGTTCGGCACCGACGACGTCGGACGCGGCATGCTCAGCCAGATCCTCATCGGCGCCCAGGTCTCCCTGCTGGTGGGGGTGGCGACCCTGCTGATCTCCGGCCTGTTCGGCACTGTGGTCGGCATCGTCGCCGGCTTCGTCGGCGGGTGGGTGGACGGGCTGCTCATGCGGCTGGCCGACATCCAGCTCGCCTTCCCCTCCATCCTGTTGGCCATCCTGATCGCGGCTCTGCTCGGGCCCAGCCTGGTCAACGTCATCGCGGTGCTGGCGGTGACCATCTGGGTGATCTTCGCCCGGGTGGCCAGGGCGCAGACCCTGGCCGTGCGCAACCGGGAGTACGTCGACGCCAGCCGGGTGCTCGGCGCCCGGCCGCTCTTCCTGATCTGGCGGTGCATCCTGCCCGCCTGTGCCGCGCCGCTGCTGGTGGTCGCCACCGTGGAACTCGGCATGGTGATCATCACCGAGGCCGCCCTGAGCTTCCTCGGGCTCGGCACTCCGACCGCGACCCCGAGTTGGGGGCTGACCATCGCCAACGGCCGCGGCTACGTGGCCGACGCGTGGTGGATCTCCACCCTGCCCGGTGTCGCGCTCTCCCTGCTCGTCGTCGCCTGCGGGGTGGTCGGCGACGAACTCCGCGACCGGCTCGACCCACACCTGAAGCACCGGTGAGGTCGCGGCCGACCCTTCACGAGCGAACGATGGAGGAGACAATGACATGGATAAGCAGAGCACGTCGGTCGTTGCTGGCCGGCCTGCTCGCGATGACCGTCGTCGGTGCGGCCGCCGCCTGCGGCGGTGGTTCCGGTGACGGCGACCAGGACCAGACGTTGCGGGTCGGGGTGCCGATCCGGATGCTCTCGGTCGACCCGCACGGCACCGCCATCTCCGACCGCAGCACCCTGACCCTGGCGCTGCACCTGTTCGACCCGCTGGTCGCCAGCGAGGGCGGCGAGATCACCGGCCGCCTGGCCGAGAGCTGGGAGAACGTCAACGACACCACCACCCGGTTCACCCTGCGCCAGGGTGTGACCTTCCACGACGGGTCGCCGCTGACCAGCGCTGACGTCAAGGCGTCACTGGACCGGCTCTTCGCGGCGAGCACCGCCCTCGCGCCGCTGTTCGCCACCATCGACGAGGTCAAGATCATCGACGAGCAGACCGTCGAGATCCTCACCAGCAGGGCCACCGGCTCACTGCTGACCAACCTCTCGATGGCGTACATCGGCAGCAAGGCCCAGATCGAGTCGGGCGAGATCGAGAGCCGCCCGGTCGGCACCGGCGCGTTCAAGCTGGAGGACTTCCGCTCCGGCGAGCGGGCACACATGGTCGCCAACGAGTCGTACTGGGACGGCGCGCCCAAGTACGAGCGGTTGGAGTTCCAGGAGATCTCCGAGGACGCCGCCCGGCTCACCGCGCTGCGCACCGGTGAGATCGACGTGACGTACTCCCTGCCGCCGGACCAGCTCGACCAGGTACGCGGGTTCGACGAGGTCACCGTCGAGAGCGGACCGAGCGCCACGTTCTACGTGATCTGGCTGAACAACGCGCGCAAGCCGTTGGACGACCCCAAGGTCCGGCAGGCGCTGTGGCACGCGGTCGACTTCTCCTCCATCCAGGAGAACCTCTTCGGTGAGAGCGCCGTGCTGGCCAAGGCGCCGGTGCCGCAGCCGGTGTTCGGCGCGGCGCAACTGCCCGGCTACACCTACGACCCGCAGCGGGCCCGGCAACTGCTGGCGGAGGCCGGCTACCCCAACGGCTTCAGCACCAGCATCCAGTGGAGCGCGAACTGCTGCGCCAACATCCGTCCGCTGGTCCAGTCGATCCTCAGCGCCTGGAAGGAGGTCGGTGTGACGGTGGAGATGCAGGAGAAGGAAGCCGGGCAGTGGCTTGACGACCTGCTCGCCCTCGACTGGGACATGAACATTCAGGACGGCGTGGTGGTCACCCAGGACGCGGAGTTCGTGCTCGGACGGCTCTACACCTGCGCCGCCAAGCGACTCGGCTACTGCAACGAGGAGTACGACCGGGTGATCGCCGACGCCTCCGAGGAACTGGACCCGCAGGAGCGGCAACGCAAGCTCCAGCGGGCGCAGGAGATCCTCTGGGCCGACGCGCCGGGTGCCTGGCCGTTCGAACTGACCGCCTCGGCCGCCTGGCGGGACCGGGTCAGCGGCTTCGGTCCGCCGCCGACCAACGTGCCCGACTTCCGTGGTGTCTCGCTGAACTGACCGCACCGGTCGGGTGCACCGGCCGACGAGGAGGACCTGATGTCCCTGCTGTCCCTGCATGACGTCGTCGTCGAGTTCGACTCCCGGGTGGGTCCGGTGCGGGCTTTGGACGGGGTCAGCCTGGACGTCGCCGAGGGGGAGACCCTCGCCCTGCTGGGCGAGTCCGGCAGCGGCAAGAGCGTCACCGCGCAGGCCATCCTCGGCCTGCTGCCCCGGCCCGCCGGCCGGATCGCCGCGGGCCGGATCACCTTCGACGGTACGGAGTTGACCACGGCCTCGGCCCGGCGGATGCGTGCCGTACGCGGTGGCGAGATCAGCATGGTCTTCCAGGATCCGCTCTCCTCGCTCAACCCGGTGCACCCGATCGGTCGGCAGATCGGCGAGACGCTGCGGGTGCACCGGGGCCTGTCCAAGGCCAAGGCCCGCGCGGAGGCGCTCGATCTGATGCGCCGGGTCGGTATCCCCGACCCGGCGCGCCGGATCGACGACTACCCGCACCAGCTCTCCGGCGGGATGCGGCAACGCATCATGATCGCCATCGCGATCGCCCTGCGCCCACGCCTGATCATCGCCGACGAGCCGACCACCGCGCTCGACGTCACCGTCCAGGCGCAGATCCTGCAACTGCTGTCCGAGCTGCAACGCGACTACCGGATGGCACTCATCCTGATCAGTCACGACCTCGGCGTGGTGGCCGCGCACGCCAGCCGCATCGCGGTCATGTACGCCGGGCGCATCGTCGAGACCGGCCCGCTGCGCCAGGTGTACGAGAACCCGGCCCACCCGTACACCCGCAGCCTGCTCCAGTCGGTGCCGACGCTCACCGCGCCCACCGCACGGCTCACCCCGATCCCGGGTACACCGCCGTCGCCGGAGGCCCTGCCACCCGGCTGCCCGTTCCACCCCCGGTGCGCGTGGCGGGTCGACCTGTGCGCGGAGCAGCGGCCCACGCTGGAGCTGCTCCCCACCGCCGACGGCCCGGGACGCGCTGCGGCCTGCCACCGTTCCGAGGAGGTACGCGACGATGCCTGAGCCCACCCCGGCCCTGCTGGAGGTCGAGGACCTCCGGGTGCACTACCCGATCCGGTCCAGCGTGCTGCGCCGGACGGTCGGTCACGTCCGCGCCGTCGACGGCGTCTCCTTCCGGATCGGGGCCGGCGAGACCCTGGCGCTGGTCGGCGAGTCGGGCTGCGGGAAGACCTCCACCGCCCGCGCCCTGATCGGTTTGGAACGCGCCACCGGAGGCACCATCCGTTTCGACGGCAGGAACCTGACCCGCCTGAGCGCGGCCGAGCGTCGACAACTCACCCGCCGGGTGCAGTACGTCTTCCAGGACCCGTACGCCTCGCTGAACCCCCGGCTCACCGTCCGGGAGATCCTCCGCGAGGGCTGGCTGATCCACCGTGACCTGGTGCCGCGCCGCGAGCAGGCCGACGAGGTGGTCCGGTTGCTGGAACAGGTGGGGCTGACCGCCGCGCACGCCGACCGGTACCCGCACCAGTTCTCCGGCGGGCAGCGGCAACGCATCGGGATCGCCCGGGCGCTGTCGATGCGGCCCGCCCTGATCATCTGTGACGAGCCGGTCTCCGCGTTGGACGTGTCGATCCAGGCGCAGATCCTCAACCTGCTCGCCGACCTGCGCGCCGAGATGGGACTGTCCTACCTGTTCATCTCGCACGACCTGCACGTGGTACGCCACGTCAGCGACCAGGTCGCGGTGATGTACCTCGGCACCGTCGTCGAGCAGGGGCCGACGCGGGAGGTCTTCGAGTCGCCGACCCACCCGTACACCCAGGCGCTGCTCTCCGCGGCGCCCGACCCGTTCCCGTGGCGGCAGCAGGGTCCGGAGCCGATCGTGCTCGCCGGTGACCTGCCCTCCCCGGCGGACCCGCCCTCCGGCTGCCCGTTCCGCACCCGCTGCTGGCTGGCCCGACCGGAGTGCGCTGAGCACCGGCCGCCGCTGGTGGGGGAGCGACACCGGTGGGCCTGTCCGGTCGTGTCCGCTCCGGCGGTCTCCCGGTGAGCAGGCGGGTCCTGGTCACCGGCGCGGCCGGGGCGATCGGCGGCGAACTGGTCGCCGCCTTCCTGGCCCGAGGCTGGCGGGTCGCCGGGCTGGATCGGCGACCGCCCGAGCCCTCGACCACCGCCGGACCGGCCCGGCGGCGACCCGAGCATCCGGGCGCTGCGGCGCTGGACACTCCGCCCACCGCCGGGCTGACCTGGCTGTCCGCCGACGTGACCGACGCGTCGGCCGTCGAGGCCGCCGTCGACCGGCTCCGCGCCGACTGGGGCGGGCTCGACGTCCTGGTCAACAACGCCGCCGTCGGCCCGCCCCGGGCGCCGGTGGGCCGGGAGACGGCAGCGCACCTGCGCAGCGTGTTGGAGGTGAACCTCGTCGCCCCGCTCGCGCTGGTCCAGGCCACGCTGCCCCTGCTCACCGCCGGGGACGCCCCCGCCGTCGTGCAGCTCTCCTCGATCGGCGGCTCCCGGGCGTTCCGGGGCAACGCGGCCTACGTGGCCAGCAAGGGCGGCATCGAGGCGATGACCCGCGCCCTGGCGCTGGACCTGGCCGGACGCGGTATCCGGGTCAACGCGGTCGCCCCCGCGATGGTGCGTACCCCGGGTTGGGACGACGCCGGACCGAATGAGGTCGCCCGGCGTACCGGTCTCGTCCCCCTCGGCCGTGCGGGCACCCTCGCGGAGGTCGCCGCCGCGGTGAGCTTCCTCGCCGGGTCGGAGTCCGGCTACATCACCGGGGTGGTGCTGCCGGTCGACGGCGGCCTGGGCGCCCAGGCGTACAGCCCGGTGGAGGAACCCGGAGTCGCCGCCACCCTCGACCCGTCCACCGGGGACGACTGATGCGGATCGCCACGCTGGCCCGGATGCTGCCGCACCCGGAGGCGGTCTGCGTCGGCGCGGACGGGCACCTCTACGCCGGACTCGCCCTGGGCAGCCCGCAGGGGCGTGGTCCGATCGTCCGGATCGACCCCGGCGACGGCTCCGCGCAGTGGTTCACCGACACCGGCGGACGCATCCTCGGGCTCGCCCGCGCCGGAGACGGCCTCGTCGGGTGCGACGTGGCCCGGGCGGAACTGGTCCGGATCTCCTCCGACGGCACGGTCACCGCCCGCACCGGCACCGCCGACGGTCGACGTCTGCTCCGCCCGAACGGCTGCGTCGTGGACGCCGCCGGAGGTGTCTGGTTCACCGACTCCGGCACCGCCACGGCCGGCGAGCCGACCGGGTCGGTCTGCTACGCGGCCCCGGGACAGACCCGGACGTGCCGGGTCACCGCCGCCGGCCTGGTCTATCCCAACGGCATCGGGATCAGCCCGGACGGCAGCACCCTGTACGTCTCCCTGACCCGGGACAACACGCTGCTCGCCTTCGACGTGGTGGCTCCCGGTCGACTCTCCGGCCGCCGCACGGTGGCCACCGGCGGCGCGCTGGCCGACGGGCCGGACGGGCTCACCGTCGCCCCCGACGGGACCTGCTACCTGGCCGTCACCCGGGGCTCCCGGGTCGTCCGGATCACCCCCGACGGCCGGGTCGACACCGTGATCGAGGCACCCGACCTGCTGCGGATGCCGTCCCACGCGGCGCTGCACGGTGATCGGCTGCTGGTGCCTTCGCTGTTCGGCGACACCGTCACCGCCATCGACCTGGACGCATAACGCGTCACGGCAGCCGGGTTGCATGGCGGGCTGGCGCTGGCTCAGTGGCGCTTGGCGGAGGCGACGAACGACCGCCAGGCGGCGGGGTCGAAGGCGAGTACCGGACCGGTGAGGTCCTTGCTGTCGCGCACGGCGACCACACCGGTCAGGTTGTCGGCGACCTCGACGCATTCGCCGCTGCTGGTGCCGCTGCGGGTGGACTTCCGCCAACGTGCGTTACTGAGGTCCATGCTGGCTCTCAACTTCCTTGATCAGGGCGACCGAGAGGGTTCTGGGAAGGGCGACGCCCCTTACGCATTCCCATTTGGCCAGAAGTGTAGTTACTCGCTCCTCGGTGCCGGCCGCCTCGCCGCCGAGGTGGTTCTCCAGGTGCCGTCCCGTAGCCGGGCCAGGGACAACGGCCCGTCCAGCCCGACGTGCAGACCGGCGCTCGCGGGAATGACGTGGATGTCGACGAATGACAAGTCCGCCATCCGCAGCAGATGGGCGAGCTGCTCGGCCATGATGGCGTCGGTGCGGCGGGCGTAGGGCAGGTCGACCGGGCGGGTGCCGGTCTCGACAGCCGACACGGTGGAGGCCGAATCATTCGTCCGCTTGCCGAACTCGTCCTGGTTCATGCCGGCCAACGCCCGTCCCGCGCCCCCCCCGGGTACGCCGGTGTGGCCGGCGGTGACGGGTCCGGCAGAATCGGCGGGTGCCCGTCCACCTGATCACCGACCCGGACGACGAGCGGATCGGCGACTACCGTGCGCTGACCGACGTCGAGCTGCGGACCCGCTGGGAGCCACCGCACGGCCTGTTCATCGCCGAGGGGGAGCTGGTGCTGCGCCGGGCGTTGCGTGCCGGGTACCCGGCACGGTCCTACCTGGTCGACGCCAAGCGGGTCGACCAACTCGCCGACCTCGACACCGGTGACGCCCCGGTTTACGCCGCCAGCCAGGACGTGTTGCGCGAGGCCACCGGGTTCCACGTGCACCGGGGAGTCCTCGCCTCGTTCCGGCGCACGCCGCTGCCGAGCGCGGCCGAGGTGCTCGCCGCCGCCCGCCGGGTGGTGATCCTGGAGGACGTGAACAACCATACGAACCTGGGGGCTATCTTTCGGGCGGTCGCCGCGCTCGGGGTGGACGCGGTGCTGCTCTCGCCGTCCTGCGCCGACCCGCTCTACCGGCGCAGCGTACGGGTGAGTATGGGCGAGGTCTTCGCCGTGCCGTACGCGAAGCTGGACCCCTGGCCGGCGGCGCTGGACGAGGTGCGGGCCGCCGGGTTCACCGTACTGGCGATGACCCCGGCCCCGGACGCGGTGCCGATCCAGCGGCTCACGCCCGCCCAGCGGGAGCGCGCCGCGCTGCTGCTCGGTGCCGAGGGGGCCGGGTTGACGGCGGCGGCGATGGCGGCCAGCGACGTACGGGTGGTGATCCCGATGCGGCGGGGCGTGGACTCGCTCAACGTCGCCGCCGCCACCGCCGTGGCCTGCTGGGAGCTGGGCCGCGACGACGCCTGACCGTCGAGGTTCGGGTCGACCTGCGGGTACCGTGTCGCTCGTGTTCCCTACCGTCCGTGAGGTTCTCGCGCTGGGCCCGGTCCGCCACGGTGCGCCGCGCCTGGTCGCCGGGGAGGCGGGGCTGGACCGGCCGGTGCGCTGGGTGCACGTGGCCGAGGTGCCGGACATCGCCACCCTGCTGCGGGGTGGTGAGTTGGTGCTGACCACCGGCATCGGGCTTCCCGGCGCGGACGCCGGGCTGCGGGCCTTCATCGGCGATCTGGCCGGCGTCGGCGTCTCCGGGCTGGTGGTGGAGTTGGGCCGCCGTTATCACACCGGCGTGCCCCGGGTGATGGCCGCCGCCGCCGAGCGGCACGGCATGCCGCTGGTGGAGTTGCGGCGGGCCACGCCGTTCGTCCGGGTCACCGAGGCGGTGCACGCGCTGATCGTGGACGCGCAGCTCACCGAGTTGCGAGCCACGGAGGAGATCCACCAGCGGTTCACCGAGCTGTCGGTGGAGGGGGCCGACCCCGGCGAGGTGGTCCGGCAGGTCGCCGAGCTGTCCGGCTGCCCGGTGGTGTTGGAGAATCTGTCCCGGCAGGTGCTCGCGTACGACCCGGCGCGAGAGAACGCCGAGCTGCTGCTCGACGGGTGGGAGCAGCACTCGCGGCGGATCCAGCCGGCCGGACGCACGGTGTACGACCCTGACAGCGGCTGGCTGGTCACCACGGTCGGCGCGCGGGGCGAAGACTGGGGGCGGCTGCTGCTGCGCTGGCCGGGCGGGGGCGAGTGGAGCTCCGTGAGGGACGCGGTGACCGGCGCGGTCTCGCCGCCGACCCGGCTGACCATCCTGGTCGAGCGGGCCGCTTCGACGCTGGCGCTGGGCCGGTTGATCCGGCGGGACGCCGAGGGCCTGGAACGGCAGATCCACCGCACCCTGCTCACCGCGTTGCTGGACCGCTCCCGCCCAGTGGACGAGGTGGCCCTGCGAGCCCGAGGGCTCGGGCTGGTGCTGGAACGCCGGCACCTGGTCGGGGTGGTGGTCCGGCACCGGGCCGACGACCCGGAGAGCGGCCCCACCGGCACCGGCAACGGCGGTGACCCCGGCCCGGCCCGGCTGCGGGACCTGGCCGAGGCGGTCGGCCAGGCGGTGCGGGAGGCGAACCTGACCGGGCTGACCAGCGCCGTGGACGACCAGGCGGTGGGGACACTGCTGGCCCTGCCCGACCCGGCGGCGGAGGACCGGGCGCTGGCCTCGTTCGCCGCAGCACTGCGCCGAACCCGACCCGAGTCCCGACCTGCCGATGTGGCGTCGATCCGGGCGGCCGGAGGCGGGCGAGGGGTCGAGCCGGGCCGGGGGGCCGGAGGGCTCATCATCGCGGCCGGGGCGGGGGTGGGCAGCCTGCGGGAGGCGGGTCGGTCGCTGATCGAGGCCCGGCAGGTCGCCGAGGCCGCCCGCAACGACCGGCGGGACCTGCCGATCTTCCGGCTGCCGCACGTCGGGCTCGCCGGGCTGCTGCACCTGCTGCGCGACGAGCCGCGCCTGCAGACGTTCGTCGAGCGCGAGCTGGGTGCCTTGCTGGTGTACGACGCCCAGCACCCGCGGGAGCACCTGCTCGGCACCCTGCGGGCGTACCTTGAGCAGGGCCGAAACAAGTCGGCGGCGGCCAGCGCGGCGCACCTGTCCCGCCCGGCGTTCTACGAGCGGCTGGCCCGCATCGGCCGCATCCTCGACGTCGACCTCGACTCCGTGGACGCCTGCCTCTCCCTACACGTCGCCCTCCTGGCCCTAACCGCCATCCGCCCCTCCTGACCGTCCACCCTCGCCCCGCCGATCATGGAGTCGTGGCGAGGACAAATGCTGTCAAGATGTCGATAACGACTGCCACAACTCCGTGATCGACGGGGAAAGTGGCGGGCGGCTCGGCTGACGCCCGTCACTCGGTCAGCGAGTGCAGGGCCTTGGTGTAGGCGGGCGGGACATAGCTGGGGCCGCCGCCGGAGGTGAAGGCGTCGGAGGTGGCGGCCGTCGCCCACGCGCTGTCCGGCACGGCGGCTACCAGGGCGCGTACGACGGGTGCGTCCCGCCAGTCGGGTTGCTGGGCGAGCAGGCTGAGCGCCACCACCGACTCCTCCACCTCGCCGACGCACTCGAACGGCTTGTGCCCGTCGACGCCGAGCAGTTCCCGGTAGCCGGGGATCTGCGTGGAGTCGGCGAGCAGGTCACCGCCGAAGACGCGGGTGATCCGCTCGCGGGGCATGAACGGGGCGAGGGCCAGGAACACGAAGCGGCACTTGGGGCAGTCGCGGCACCAGCGCTCGCTGGCGTCGCGCAGCTTGAACGCCGCGTTGCAGCTGGTCACCACGTCGTCGTACCGGTCGATGGTGGCGAACAGCCGGGCGATGTGCAGCTCCGACAGCGGGCGCAGCAGGGAGAAGTACGGTTCGACCAGCCCGGCGTGCTCGGCGAGGGCCGCCCGGAGCATTCCTTCGGCCTCCACCCCCTTGGACCACTGGTGGTTGACCTCGTGGCCGTTCCAGATCAGGTTCGGGTCGGACGCGGAGCGCTCGTTGGACATCACCACCGGGCCCAGCCCGTGCAGCACGGCGGTGGCGACCGCGATCAGCGAGTTGATCGCGGTGACCGGGATGTGCCCGTTGCGGGCGCCGGCCGCGTTCAACTCGAACAGCACCGGGTCGAGTCGTCGCCGGGCGGCCAGCGAGGTGAGCCCGGAGGCCGCGTTCACCGCGTTGATCACGTGGTTCGGATTGACCGAGAAGGGGACCGGGTCCAGGCCGGCGCGACGCATCGCCTCCAGGCTGACGATCGAGTCCTTGCCGCCGCCGACCGCCGAGAGGGGCCGCCGGCCGGAGTTGTCGTACTCCGGGGCGGCGGCGACCCGGCCGTCCGGGATCACCGGGGCCAGTTCGAGCACGTACGGCAACTGGTTGCGGTACGCGTACTCGGCCAGGCCCTTGGTGTAGACGGCGGTGACGAACCCGGCGGCGGCCGGGCCCAGCGGCGCCGGCAGCACCAGCTGCCCCGGCGCGGCGGCCTTGTAGTAGCTGACGCCGGCCACGACGTGCAGCAGCTCCAGCACCCGGCCGAGCGCCGCCTCGGCGGCGTCCGACGGTGACTCGTCGGGCACCGGGAGCGTGATCACCTCGGTGAATCGTTGCTCGCCGTCCGGCCCGGTCAGGGCGTAGTCGAACAACGCCTCCCCGGTCGAGAGATCGATCGAGTAGGACGGGAAGGTGAACGCGTCCATCCGCGCCAGCTGCGTATTGGGCACACGCCATACTAGGCCCTGGTTCGTCCGGCCGTGCCCGGCTCCGCCGGACCCCGCACGTGCCCCGTTGCCGCCACACCCGAGGAGAAGCTGTGCGCCTGTCTGACCTGCGCGGACGTACCGTCGCCGTCTGGGGGGCGGGTCGGGAGGGCCGGGCCGCGGTGATCGCGATCGCCGCTCACGGCCCGGCCGACCTGGTCGCCGTCGACGACAGCGCCAACTTCCTCTCGCTGCCCTGGGAGGGGCCGCTGGCGGAGGCGGCCCCGCTGGTCACCGGCGAGGAGGGCTTGGCCCGGTTGGTCGCCGCCGACGTGGTGGTCCGGTCGCCGGGCGTGCCGCAGACCCACCCGTGGCTGGTGGAGCTGCGTCGCCAGGGCGCCACCGTCACCCAGGGCACCTCGCTGTGGATGGCCGACCACGGCCCGCGCACCGTCGGGGTGACCGGCAGCAAGGGCAAGAGCACCACGTCGAGCCTGATCCACCACCTGCTGACCGCGGTGGACCGGCCGAACGTCTTCGGCGGCAACATCGGCGTACCGACGCTGGACCTGCCGGAGTCCGAGCTGTACGTGCTGGAGCTGTCCAGCTACCAGTGCAGCGACCTGACCGACTCGCCCCGGGTCGCGGTGGTCACCGCGCTGTTCCCCGAGCATCTCGACGCGCACGGCGGTGAGCGGGAGTACTACCGGGACAAGCTCAACCTGCTGGCGTACGGCCCACGGACGGTCGTGGTGAACGGCGCCGACCCTCGGCTGGCGTTCGAGCTGGGCGACCGGGCGGCGGTACGCGCCGGCAGCGCGGAGTCGGTGAACGTGGCCGCCGGGCCGGACGGTACGCCCTGGTTCCACCGGGTCGACCAGCCGTTGTTCCCCCGGGCGGTGCTGCCGCTGGTCGGCCGGCACAACGAGGGCAACCTGTGCGTGGCGTTGGCCGTGCTCGACGCCCTGGGAGTGGACCTGGTCGACCGGAAGGACACGCTGGCCGTGGCGGTCGCCGGGTTCCAGGGGTTGGCGCACCGGTTGACCGAGATCAGCGACCCGTCGGGCCTGACGTTCGTCGACGACACGCTGGCGACCAGCCCGTACGCGGCCATGCACGCCATCGATGCGTACGACGGGCGGCCGTTGACCGTGATCGTCGGTGGCGCCGACCGGGGTGTCGACTACACCCCGCTGCGCGAGCACCTGGCCGAGCGGGAACTGACCGTGATCGGCATCCCGGACAGCGGGGCACGCATCGTGGAGGCGCTGGACGGGCTGCCCAAGGTGCGTACCGACCTGGTCGAGGACCTGGCCGACGCGGTCCACCTGGCCCGGCAGGTCACGCCGGCCGGTGGCGTGGTCCTGCTGTCGCCGGCCGCCCCCAGCTACGGGCGGTTCCGCAACTTCGAGCACCGCTCGGAGGTCTTCGCCGAAGCGGTACGCACCACCGCCCCCGCCTGAGCGGCCCGGGTCCTCTCGATCGTCAGCCGGTCCGGCGGGCGTGCTGACCGACCTCGGCCAGCGTGGTGTGCAGGGCACGCATGGAACGGATCGCCGAGCGGATCTCCTGGAGGTAACGGCCGGGGGTGAGGGTGGGCTCCGGCAGGCGGGTCAGGTCGGGCAGGGTGGGGTCGACGCCGACGGTGTCGATCTCGCAGCCGTACGGCACGGCCAGGGTGCGCAGCGCGTCGCAGTGCTGGAACGGCACGTAGATCGGTGCGGTGACCAGCAGGACCGGTTCGTCGGGGAGGAGCCGGGCATGCTCGGCCCAGAACCGTTGGGTGTCGGCGGTGTGCGCGCGACGCCGCTGTGGCTCGCTGGACGGGGCGGCCAGTACCCGCACCTGCGGCAGCCCGGTCGGCCGGTAGGTCCGCGACGACCAGGAGTGGTGCGGATGGCCGGCGTCCAGGCCGTCCTCGGAATCCGGCACGCTGCGCCCGAACGTGCGCCGGACCGCCGCGTCGAGCACGTCGACCTCGGTGTCGCAGCCGGTCACACCGGCGTCGGCGAGCGTGCGTCGTTCCACTTCCGACAACGGCCGGTAGCTGCCCAGCACCGCCACCTCGCCGGTGACGCCGACATCGCCGCGCAGCAGATGGGCGGCGTAGGCGACCCGCCGCAGGCAGGCGTGGGCCAGGCCGCCCAGCACCACCAGGTGCGCGTAACGGGTGCGGGCCGGTGGTCGCGGCCGGACCAGGCCGAGCGTGCTCGCGGCGGCGTGGACCTGGGCGGCGCTGCGCTCGTCGAGGTCGGGTTCCCGGGCCTCGGGTCGCTCGCGCCCGGCCCGGAAGTCCCAGTGGCGGGCGGAGAACCCGTCGAGCGCGGCCAGCACGGCACCGAGGTCGCCGGCGGGCCACCTTCCGCCGAAGCCGGCCACCAACTCCCGTATCGGCGGGCTGCCGACCCAGCGGCTGATGCCGTCGAAGATCGCGGCAGCCGGATCGGCAGGGTCGCTGCACGGCAGCGGGACGGGATCGCGCCCACCGGTGAGCGGCGGTGGTCCGGTCGGTCCGGCGTCGGGGGGTGACACGGCCACGGGCGGTGGGACGGGACGCTCGGGCACGGATCGGATCGTACCGGCCGGTGACGCTGCACGGACCGGCGTACCGGCGGAGGATTGGCGGAAAACGTGAGCAGGAGGCTCTGTCCGTTGCCGGAAACGTGGTCGAAACTGCGGTCGACGACGGAAAGCGTTGACGTTCTGTCAACGGGTGCCGGTCACTGGGCGACACGTTGGCTCTTGTCCGGGCAGCGACGGCGGTGACACCGTCGCGGTTACCGCGAACCGAAGGGTGCGACGATGACCGACGATCTGCTGGCACGGCACAGGGCCGTGCTGCCGTCCTGGATGCCGCTCTACTACGCCGAGCCGATCGAACTCGTCTCCGGCGAAGGCCGCCGCGTCACCGACGCGCAGGGGCGCACCTACCTGGACTTCTTCGGCGGGGTGCTGACCAACATGATCGGCTACGACATCGCCGAGATCCGCGAGGCGGTGCAGCAACAGTTGGCCAGCGGGATCGTGCACACCTCGACGCTCTATCTGATCCGGCAGCAGGTGGAGTTGGCTGAGAAGATCGCCCGGCTCTCCGGGATCCCGGACGCCCGGGTCTTCTTCACCAACTCCGGCAGCGAGGCCAACGAGGCCGCGCTGCTGATGGCGACCAACTACCGCCGCTCGCACCAGATCCTCGCGGTCCGCAACAGCTACCACGGCCGCACGTACGCGACGATGGGCGTCACGGGCAACCGGGGCTGGTCGCCCAGTGCGCTCAACCCGCTCCAGGTGGCCTGGCTGCACTCCGGTGAGCGGCTTCGCGGTCTGCTCGCCCGGCTGCCCGAGGGCGACCGGATCGACGCGGCGGTGGAGGACCTGCGCGAGGTGCTCGCCACCCAGACCTCCGGCGACGTGGCCTGCCTGATCGCCGAGCCGATCCAGGGCGTCGGCGGGTTCGTGCACCCGCCGGACGGCCTCTTCGCCGGCTGGAAGAAGGTCCTCGACGAGCACAGCATCCTGCTTGTCTCCGACGAGGTGCAGACCGGCTGGGGGCGTACCGGCGAGCACTTCTGGGGTTACCAGGCCCACGGCGTCACGCCCGACCTGCTCACCTTCGCCAAGGGCATCGGCAACGGGTTCGCCCTGGCCGGGGTGGTCGGTCGGGCGGACGTGCTGGAGTCGGTGCCGGCGATCAGCTTCTCCACCTTCGGCGGCAACCCGGTCAGCGCCGCCGCCGGCAACGCCGTCCTGGACTACCTGCTCGACCACGACCTTCAGGCCAACGCCGCCCGGGTCGGCGCGATCCTCGGCGACGGCCTGCGCGCTGCGGTGGCCGGGCTCGACCAGGTCGCCGAGGTACGCGGCAAGGGCCTGATGCTCGCCGTGGAGTTCGTCCGGCCGGGCACCGGCGAACCGGATCCGGCGCTCACCGGGAAGGTGTTCGAGGCGTGCCGACAGGGTGGGCTGCTCGTCGGCAAGGGTGGCCTGCACGGCAACGTCCTGCGGATGGGGCCGCCGTTGACGCTCACCGAGGGGGAGGCCCGCGAGGGACTGGCCATCCTGGTCGAGGCGATCCGCGTGGAGGTTGTTCGATGAACCTGATCGGGCACTTCGTGGACGGCAAGCGGGTCGGCGGCACCTCGACCCGACGCGGGGACGTGTTCGACCCGGCCACCGGTCGGCGTACCGGGCAGGTGGAGCTGGCCTCCGCCGCGGACGTGGCGGTCGCCGTCGAGGCGGCCGAGCGCGCGGCGCGTACCTGGCGGGACGCGTCGCTGGCGAAGCGAACGGCGGTGCTGTTCGCCTTCCGGGAGCTGGTCAACGCGCGTCGGGACCGGCTCGCCGAGGTGATCACGGCCGAGCACGGCAAGGTGCTCGCCGACGCCGCCGGGGAGGTGCAGCGCGGTCTGGAGGTCATCGAGTACGCCTGCGGCATCCCGTCGGCGCTGCGCGGCGGTTTCAGCGAGAACGTCTCCACCGAGGTCGACTCGTACAGTCTGCGGCAGCCGCTCGGGGTGGTCGCGGTGATCAGCCCGTTCAACTTCCCGGTGATGGTGCCGCTGTGGTTCGTGCCGGTGGCGGTCGCCGCCGGCAACGCGGTGGTGCTCAAGCCGAGCGAGAAGGACCCGAGCGCGGCGTTGCTGCTGGCCGAGTGGTTCGCCGAGGCGGGACTGCCCGACGGGGTGCTGAACGTGGTCAACGGCGACGCCGAGGCCGTCGACGCGCTGCTGGACCACCCGACGGTCAGGGCGGTGTCCTTCGTCGGCTCCACCCCGGTGGCCCGGCACGTCTACCAGCGTGGCACCACGGCCGGTAAGCGGGTGCAGGCGCTCGGCGGTGCGAAGAACCACATGGTGGTACTGCCCGACGCAGATCTGGACCTGGCCGCCGATGCGGCGGTCAACGCCGGGTTCGGGTCGGCGGGGGAGCGGTGCATGGCGATCTCGGCGCTGGTCGCCGTGGAGCCGGTCGCCGACGACCTGGTGGCCCGGATCGCGGACCGGGTGGCCGGGCTGCGCACCGGCGACGGGCGGCGTGGCTGCGACATGGGTCCGCTGGTCACCGCCGCGCACGCGGACCGGGTCCGGTCCTACGTCGAGGCGGGGGTAGCGGCCGGCGCGGTGGCGGTGGTGGACGGCCGGGACGTGACGCCCGACGGTGACCCGGACGGCTTCTGGCTGGGTCCGACGCTGTTCGACCGGGTCACCCCGGACATGTCGATCTACACCGACGAGATCTTCGGCCCGGTGCTCTCGGTGTTGCGGGTGGGCTCTTACGACGAGGCGGTGGCGTTGGTCAACGCCAGCCCGTACGGCAACGGCACAGCGATCTTCACCAACGACGGCGGTGCGGCCCGCCGCTACCAGCACGAGGTGGAGGCCGGCATGGTCGGCGTCAACGTGCCGATCCCGGTGCCGATGGCGTACTACTCGTTCGGCGGCTGGAAGGCGTCGCTCTTCGGTGACCTGCACGCGCACGGCGCCGACGGGGTGGCGTTCTTCACCCGGGGCAAGGTGGTCACCAGCAGGTGGTTGGACCCCCGCCACGGCGGGGTCAACCTCGGCTTCCCCACCCAGACCTGAGCAGGCGCAGGACGCCCGCCCCGGCCAGGTAGGCGACCAGGGCGGCGACGGGCAGCCCGAGCGGTTCAGGCGCGGTCTTCGCGGTGGCGCTGTTGGCCACCAGGGCGTATCCGACGGCGGCGAAACCGGCGACGGTCAGCGCGCCGCGCACGGCCGCCCGCCGGCTGATCGGCCGCCCGCCACCTGGTGGATGGCCGTCTTCCGGCGGGTGGGCGGCACCGTCGTCGGTCCGGGCCGGGGCGGGCTTCGAGTCGTCGGGCCCGTCCCGGCGACTCGCGGTGGAGCGGCCGGTGCGGGCCTCGATCGGGCCGAAGACCGCGACCAGCGCGGCGAGCACCACGGCGAGCAGCAGCACCCAGGGCAGCCGCCAAGCCAGCCAGGCCGCCGACCCGGCCGGAGGGGTGGGTAGGACGCCCAGCCAGTCCAGCGCGCCGACCAGCAGGATCACGGCGCTCAGGTGCCACAGGAAGACGGTGAGCACGACCGAGTTGACGGCGATCACCGCCTGCCACGGGCGGCTGCGGTGCAGCCACCGTTCGGCCCGCTCCCGCAGCAGCAGGATCAGCCCGAGTTGGGCGGTGGCCACGGCCAGCAATGCCACGCTCGGCGGTGCGGCGTTGTCCAGCCGCTGCCCGGGCAGATTGATCATACTGACCGGGTACGGGCCCGGGCCGGTGAGCAGCACCGCGACCCCCAGACCGGCGACGAGCAGGACCAGGGCGGCGCGGCGGGACATCGGCAGGCAGCGGGTCCGCAGGCCGAGTCGGGCGCCGGCCGGGCGGTTTCCGGTCGGATGGCAGTGCCCCCGGCGAGCGTCGAACCAGGCGAAGCCGACCTGGTGCACGGCCAGCCAGCCGAGCAGGTAGTTGGGCAGGGCCGCCGCCTCAGGACCGACCGCCCGGCCGAGGTCTCCGGCGGCCACGAGCAACGCCAGCGCGACCGGTACGGCCAGTCCGAAACGGCGGTGCAGCGCGTACATGAGCGGGGTCAGCGGCACCACCACGAGATAGGCGGCGAGGAACCACAGCGGGATCGTGGCGAACCAGACGACGGTGCGCACCATGCTCGGCTCGACGCCGACCACCCTGGCGACCAGCGCGCCCCCGGCCAGCACCAGCACCAGCGCGCTGGTCGGGCGTAACAGCCGGGCGCTCCGCCCGAGCAGCCACCCGGCCGCGTCGCCGCCACGCCCCCGGTGCGCGGCCAGCGAGGCGGCGTTGGCGTAGCCGCCGACCAGGAAGAACACCGGCATCACCTGGACCGCCCAGGTCAGCGGATAGGCCCATGGGATCGCGGGCAGGGCGGAGTGGCCGTCGGGCTGCCCGTGCTCGTCGTAGCGGATCGCCGCGACCGCCCAGTGCCCGAGGACGACCATCATGATCGCCATGGCCCGCAGCAGGTCGAGGTAGCGCTCACGGTCGGCCGGCGTCCGGGCGGCGAGTCGGGCCAGGCGGCGCATGATCCCGAGGGTATGCGCTCGCGGCGGCGAGCGTGCGGCTGACAGCCCCGGAGTCGTTCCGGAGTGCCTGAGTGTCCGAGTGCGAGTCCCAGACGAGTGCCCAAAGTGGGATGCCCGAGTGCGAGTGTGCACGGCGGGTGGAGAAAGAGCGGCGGATGGCGAACGGGCGGCCGGTGGGTCAGGTGAGTGAGGGGACCAGGCGGGCGTGCAGGGCGGCCGGGTCGGTTGCCTCGGGGAGGTCCCGGGCGGCCAGCCAGGCGGCTGCTGCTGCGCCGTCCCCGGCCCGTCGGACCGGTGCATGTGGCCAGCGTCGCCGGGCCTCGGTGCGGACGGCGGCGGCGTCGAGCACCAGCGGGGCGAGTCGGGACAATTCCACCGGAGGGCGGCGGGTGACGGCCTGTACGAGCGCGTCGACGGTGGCCCGGGGGCGGGCCGCGATCTGGGCGGAGCCGATCAGTTCGGTGAGCACCCGCCGGCCGAGTTCGCCCGGGTCGGTCCCGCTGTCGAGCCAGCCCGATGACACCGGCGCGGACCCGGGTCGGGTCGATGCCGGCGAGAGCCGCGCGCAGTGCGGTCAGGAGTTCCCCGGCGGCGCGGGTGGCACCGTGACTCGTGGGGTTGCCGCCGCCGGCTCGGCCGGTGCCGAGGCGGTCGCCGTCGAGGGTCACGGCGAGCGCCCGGGTGGACGTACCGCCGATATCGAGGCCGAGCACGACGGTGCCGGACATCGGCGCCCACCTCCTTGATCGATCTGCGTTCATGCTGGTCGCGGTACACCTCGTGGACAAGCCGTAGCCGAGGCCCGACGCTGTGCCCCAGGTAACAGTTTGAAAACTTCGCCCACGGTCTTGACACGGAGGTGGCTTCAGTAAGAACTTTTACCACTATCAGTTAACAGTCTTTTCCGAAAGGCGTCCCATGGTTGATCACGAGGCGGACACCTCCGCGGGCACCGCGGTGGCCGACGCCGACCGGGTTGACCGGCGGGGCGCCCTCGGCGTCGCCTCGGGCGGGATTCTCGCTCGGGTGCGCAGCGGGGCCGACGAGCTGACCGGCGCGTTGCGCCGGGTCGCCGAGCACGTCCTCAGCGACCCGGAGGCGGCGGCCCGGGCCACCATCGTCGAGTTGGCCGAGCGCAGCGGCACGTCACCGGCCACGGTCACCCGGTTCTGCCGGGCGATGGGCTTCGACGGCTACGCCGACCTGCGGCTGGGCATCGCCGCCGAGACCGGGCGGGCCCGGTCCGCCGGGTGGACGGTCGACATCGGACGCGAGATCCAGCCCGGCGACCCGCTGGACCGGGTGCTGGAACAGATCATGGCGGCCGACACCCGGGCCATGCACGACACCGCCGCGTTGCTCGACCTCGGCGAGGTGGAGCGGGCCGCGACCGCCATCGCCGGGGCCAGCCGGGTGAACATCTTCGGCGCCAGCGGCAGCGCCCTGGTCGGCGAGGAGATGCAGTTCAGCCTGCACCGCATCGGGGTGGCCGCCTGGGCGTGGAACGATGTGCACTCCGGGCTCGCCTCCGCCGCGCTGCTGCGACCGGGCGACGTCGCGCTGGGCATCTCGCACAGCGGCCAGACCCGGGAGGCCATCGAGATGGTGGCCGAGGGCGGCAGCCGGGGCGCGACCACCATCGCGCTGACCGGATTCCGCCGCTCGCCGCTGGCCGAACTGGCCGACATCGTGCTGCTGACCGCCAGCCACGCCACCACGTTCCGCCCGGACGCGCTGTCGGCCCGGCATCCGCAACTGGTCGTCCTCGACCTGCTCTACATCGCGGTCGCCCAGCGCACCCACGACCGTGCCCACGCGGCCTTCCGGCGTACCGCCCAGGCCGTAGACGGGCACAAGGCCGCGAGGGGAGCCAGCGCATGATCAGCGCCCAGGGGTACGCGGCCGCCGTCCGTCCGGTCCTCGACCGGCTCGTCGACCGGGAGGCCGAACCGCTCGGCCGGGCGGCCGACCTGATCGCCGCCAGCCTGCGCGACGGCGGGGTGCTCCAGGCGTTCGGCGCCGGGCACTCCGAGGCGTTCGCCGCCGAACTGGTGGCCCGGGCCGGCGGGCTGGTGCCCTCCAACCGGATCTCCCTGCACGACCTGGTGCTGCACGGCGACGCCCCGCGTGACGTGCTCGCCGACCCGAAGCTGGAGCGCGACCCGGCCATCGCCCACCAGCTCTACGAGATCGCCGCGCCGCAGCCGCAGGACGTGTTCGTGGTGGCGTCCCAGTCCGGCATCAACGGCTCGGTGGTCGAACTGGCCCTGCTGGTCACCGGTCGCGGTCACCCGTTGATCGCGGTCACCTCGGTCGAGCACACCGGACGGGTCGCCCCGCGCCATCCGTCCGGCCGGCGGCTCGTCGATCTCGCCGACGTCGTGCTGGACAACGGCGCGCCGTACGGCGACGCACTGCTGCCGCTCGAGGGCGGCGGCGCGGTCTGTGCGGTCTCCTCGGTCACCTCGGCGCTGCTGGCGCAGCTGTTGACAGCGGAGGTCGTACGACGGTTCCACCAGGCCGGAGAGGCACCCCCTATCTACCTCTCCGCCAACGTCCCCGGTGGGGACGAGCACAACCTCGCCCTCGAGTCGCGGTACGCCGGACGTCTCCGGCGCACCGCCTGACCCGACACCACAAGGAGAGTCAGAGATGTCCGTTTCCTCCGATCTGAACCGCCGGACCCTGCTGCGCCGCGCGGCCGCCGCGGGCCTCCTGGTGACCCCGGCCGTGGGTCTGCTCAGCGCCTGCGCGGGCAGCACGCCGAGCGAGAACACCGACAACGCCGGGGAGAAGAGCACCGACAACCCCTTCGGCGTGCAGGACGGCAGCGCCGTGAAGGTGGTCATCTTCAACGGTGGACTGGGTGACGCCTGGGCCAAGGAGGACCAGGCGATCTTCAACGCCAAGCACCCGAACGTCACCGTCAACATGAGCTCCACCCAGAAGATCAAGACCGAAGAACAGCCCAAGATGGCGACCACGCCCAGCGACGTCGTGATGAACTCGGGCGCCGACATGATGGACGTCAGCACCCTGGTCAACGAGGGTGCCATCGAGCCGCTGGACGACCTGCTCGCCGCCCCGGCCTGGGAAGGCGGCGGCACCGTCGCCGATACCCTGCTGCCCGGGACGGTCGCCGACGGCACCTTCCAGGGCAAGTTCTTCGTGGTGAACATCGCCTACACGGTCTGGGGCAACTGGTACAACTCCGCCCTGTTCGACCGGGAAGGCTGGACCCCGCCGAAGACCTTCGACGAGTTCTTCGCGCTGGCTCCGAAGATCAAGGCCAAGGGCATGTCGCCGTACGTCTACGACGCCGTGCACGGCTACTACCCGCGCTGGGCGCTGATGGCCACCATCTGGAAGTCGGCCGGCAAGCAGGCGGTCATCGACATCGACAACCTCAAGGAGAACGCCTGGCGTGCCGAGGGCATCCTGCCCGCTCTGGAGGTGTGGGAGAAGCTGGTCAAGGACAAGCTGGTGCTCCCGGGCAGGCTCGACCACACCCAGTCGCAGCAGGCATGGCTCGACGGCAAGGCGGCCTTCATCCAGGTCGGCACCTGGCTCAAGAACGAGATGGCGGCGACCATCCCGCCGGGCTTCGAGATGAAGATCTCCGACTACTGGGGCCTGGGCGCCACCGACAAGGCGCCCAACGACGTCTATGCCGGTGCCGGTGAGGGCATCGTGGTGCCGAGCAAGGCCCCGAACAAGGCGGCGGCCAAGGAGTTCCTGCGGGCCGTCCTCTCCAAGGCCGGTTCGGCGAAGTTCGCCGAGCTGACCAAGTCGCTCGCCTCCACCGTCGGCTCCGGCGACAACGTCCAGGACTCGGCCCTGGCCAGCGCCAACGAACTGATGAAGAACGCGCCGAAGGACCTGGTCTCGATCAAGTTCTGGAACTTCTACGCGGACATGGACAAGGAGAGCCAGAACCTCTCCCAGGAGTTGATGGCCGGCCGGCTCACCGCCGCGCAGTTCGTCGACAAGATGCAGGCTGCCGCCGACAAGGTGGCCAAGGACTCGTCCATCACCAAGCAGACCCGCGACGCGTGACAGCCGCCCGGACCTAACCGAACGAGGAAGTGGGAGAAATGCGGCACGGTGTTGCGCGTTTCGTCACGGGTTTCCTGGCACTGCCGGTCGGGCTCTACGTCTTCTACGTGGTGTGGCCCTTCCTGCAGGCTGCCGGGTACTCGCTGACCGACTGGGGAGGCTACTCCGACAGGCAGCAGTTCGTCGGGCTGGACAACTACATCCGGCTGTTCTCCGACGAGCTGATCAGAAAGGCGTTCTGGCACAACGTCTTCTTCCTGATCACCGTGCCGCTGTTCACCATCGCGCTGGCCCTGTTCCTCGCGTTCCTGCTCAACGTGGGCGGCCGCGAGGACAAGGCCGGCGTCCGGGGCGTCTTCGGCTCCGGTTTCTACAAGGTGATCTTCTTCTTCCCGCAGGTGCTGTCCCTGGTCGTCATCGCGGTGATGTGGCAGCAGATCTACCGCGCCGACAGCCAGGGCCTGATCAACGGCGTCCTGATGAAGATCGGGCTGGTCAGCGAGGAAGACCCGATCACCTTCGTGTACGACCCGGAGCCCTTCCTCGGCGTACCGGCGGTGCTGTGGTGGCTGTTGCTGATCGCGGTCTGGAGCGGCGCCGGTTTCTACATGGTGCTGTTCTCGGCGGCCATGCAGTCGATCCCGAAGGACGTGTACGAGGCGGCCATCCTCGACGGTGCGGGACGCTTCCACACCTTCTTCCGGATCACCCTGCCGCTGCTGCGGGACACCGTCTCGGTGGCCTGGGTCTACCTGGGCTTCATCGCCCTGGACATGTACGCCCTGGTCTTCGTGATGACACCCAGTCAGGGCGGTCCCAACCACGCCAGCGAGATCTTCGCGTCGGTGCTGAACTTCACCGCCTTCCAGAAGGGCCAGTTCGGCTACGCCTGCGCGATGGGTGTGGCGCTGGCGATCTTCACGATCCTGCTGGCCGCGCTCCAGCTCCGGATCACCCGTCGTGAGCGGATCGAGTACTGAGGAGACCTGGACGATGAGCACGGTGACCCACACCCCGGGTGGACCGGCCGGGCCCCACCATGCCCCGCCACCGGGGCGTACGCCGGCCGAGCGTGCCGCCGTAGGTGGCGGTCGTGCCGGGGCACGGTTCTTCAACGGCTTCTCGCACCTATTCCTCGCCGTCTGGGCGATCATGGTGATCTACCCGCTGCTGTGGGTGGTGATGTCGGCGCTCAAGACCGACTCGGAGGTGATCCGCAGGCCGCTGTCGCTGATCCCGGAGCAGTTGCAGTGGGGCAACTTCGCCCGGGCCTGGACCGAGGGCCGCATCGGCGACTTCTTCCTCAACACCGTGCTGGTGTTGACCGGCAGCGTGTTCCTCACCATGCTGCTCGGCTCGATGGCCGCCTACGTGCTCGCCCGTTACGAGTTCCGCGGCAACCGGCTGATCTACTACATGTTCCTGTCCGGCCTGACCCTGCCGATCTATCTCGCTGCGGTGCCGTTGTTCAAGGGCGTCCACAACACCGGTGTGGTGCTGCCGTTCCTCGGCCCGAACAAGCACCTGATGCTGATCCTGGTCTACGTGGCGTGGTCGCTGGCGTTCACCGTCTTCTTCATGCACTCGTTCTTCCGGACGCTGCCCACCGCGATCGCGGAGGCGGGCATGGTCGACGGGGCCTCGCACAGTCGACTGTTCTTCAACGTAATGCTTCCGATGGCCAAGCCCGGCCTGATCAGCATCGGCATCTTCAACGTGCTCGGTCAGTGGAACCAGTGGTACCTGCCGACCCTGTTGATGCAGTCGGTGGCCGGTGAGCCGAAGAACCAGGTGATCTCCCAGGGCCTGATCGAGTTGTCGGTGAACCAGGGCTACCGCTCCGACTGGTCCGGCCTGTTCGCCGGGGTGACGATGGCGATGCTGCCGGTGCTGATCGTCTACATCGTCTTCCAGCGCCAGGTGCAGTCCGGTCTCACCGCCGGCGTCAGCAAGTAGCCCACACCGTCCGTCCCCGACCCGTCGGGTCGGGGACGGACAGCGGCCGAGTGAGATGGCCGGCGTCTGGTCGCAGGTAACAGTTCGGCTCAGACCGCCAGCACCGGTACGTCGTACTTCTGTACGACGGAGTCGCGGGTGGTGTCGAGCAGGAGCGTCACGCTGTCGTGCCGAAGTCGTCTGCGATGCTGTCGTTCACCTCAGAAGAGTCCCAGTCGTCCGAGAACACCACCCTGCCGCGCAGGGATCCGCGTGCGGTGCGATTGACCCGGCGCACGAGCGGGATGACCTTTGCGACCGGTTGGCCGGCCCGACTGATCACGATCTCTTCGCCGTGCTCGACGCGTTCGATGATCCGCGACAGGTTCGTCCTGGCCTCGTGGATGTTGAACTGGGCCGCAGCCTCACTTCCCATCTGACCTCCTTGGCTAACAGGTGAGTCCACCCGGCTGCGCCGGTCGAGGAACTTGACCTCGACATTGGTTGAGGTTGCACGATGCTCTCGGCCTGCCGAGGGAGCAATCATGATCGACCCTGCCGCGAGCATCCGTATCGCCCGACCGTCCCGTGATCTCGCCGCTCCCGACTCGAATCCGCCGGCGGTCGCCGGGTCTCCCAGGGCGCCTACTGGGACCGGTGGGGGATCACCGTCGAGGATCCGGACGGCTACCGCCTCGCACTGTCCCACCGTTCGTGGTCGAACGCCGACTGACTCTGCTCCGGTCCCGCGGGCAGGTGCCCGCCGGGTTGTCGCACCCGGACGGAAGAATGCCGTTCGTGCTGGTGGCGGTGGCGCCCGACGAGCGGGGTGGGGGAGTGCTGCAACCCCTCGACCCCGCGGGCACCGCCGTGGGGCCGCCGGAGCCCGTCGCCGACCTGGCCGCCGCGGTGGCCGTCCGGGAGCGGGTCGACTCGCCGCGCTGGGTCTGGGCCTGCGGCGCCACGCTCTATCCGGCGCTGCTGCGGGCCGGCGTCCGTGTCGCGCGGTGTCACGACGTGGAGCTGACCGAGGCGCTGCTGCTCGGGTACGCCGGCCGCTGGGGCGAACCCCGGGCGCTGGCGGCGGCGTGGGCGCGGTTGACCGGTGCGCCGGTGCCGGCCGATCCGCCGCCGCGTGTGGCCGCCCCGCCGGGCGGTGGGCAGGGCGCGCTCTTCGACGCCGTGCCCGGGCCGCCGGGTCCGGGCATCACGGCGTTGGCCGGGGTGTACGCGGACCAGCTCGGCCGGATCGCGGCGACCGACGCGCCGGGGCGGTTCCGGTTGTTGGTGGCCGCCGAGTCGTCCGGTGCGCTGATCGCCGCCGAGATGGGCGCGGCCGGCCTGCCCTGGCGGGCCGACGTGCACGACGCGATCCTGGCAGAACTGCTCGGGGAGCCGTCTCCGGTGGGCGGGCCGCCCCGCCGGCTGGCCGAGTTGGCCGCGCGGATCGCCGAGGCGTTCGGCGTACGGCAGGTGCACGCGGACAGCCCGGCGGAGCTGCTGCGGGCGTTCGCGCGGGCCGGGGTGGAGCTGCCGAACACCCGGGCCTGGGTGTTGCGGGGGGTGGATCATCCGGCGGTGCCGCTGGTGCTGGAGTACAAGGAGCTCTACCGGATCTGGACGGCACACGGCCGGGCCTGGCGGGACGCTTGGGTACGCGAGGGGCGCTTCCAGCCGGAGTACGTCCCCGGTGGGGTGGTGTCGGGCCGGTGGGCGACCCGGGGCGGTGGCGCGTTGCAGATCCCGAAGGTGATCCGTCGCGCGGTGGTGGCCGACCCGGGGTGGCGGTTCGTGGTGGCCGACGCGGGGCAACTGGAGCCGCGGGTGCTGGCTGCGGTGTCCGGCGACGCCCGGCTTGCGGCAGCCGGTGCCACCGGTGACCTGTACGCCGCGTTGGCCCGGGACGCGTTCGGTGGTGACCGGGGTCGCGCCAAGCTCGCCCTGCTGGGGGCGATGTACGGGCAGACGGGCGGCGAGGCGGTGCCGGCCCTGGCGGTGTTGCGGCGCAACTACCCGACCGCGTTCGGCCATGTCGAGGCGGCGGCCCGCACCGGTGAGGCGGGCGGCCTGGTGCGGTCGTGGCTGGGGCGTACCTGCCCGCCGGGGACGGCCGGCTTCGGCGCGGGCGACGACGGGCCGTCCGACCCGGACTCGGCCGGTGACCCGCAGTCGCCCCGGGCCCGGGCGGCCCGGTCGCGGGGGCGGTTCACCCGCAACTTCGTCATCCAGGCCACCGCCGCCGAGTGGGCTTCGACGCTGCTCGCGGTGCTGCGGGGCGAGCTGACCGGCACCGACGCGGAGTTGGTCTTCTTCCAGCACGACGAGGTGATCGTGCACTGCCCGGCCGGGCAGGCCGAGCGGGTCGCCGAGGCGGTCGACCGGGCCGGGCGGCGGGCCGCCGCGCTGTTGTTCGGCGAGACCGCGGTGCGGTTCCCGCTGGATCTGTCGGTGGTGGAGTGCTATGCCGACGCGGCATAGGCGGGTCGGCTGCATTCCCGTCGCGCAGAGTTCACCCCGATTTCGATCTCCAAGCATTGTGGCAAAGGGTCGGCTGACCGTGTCTCACCTGCGGTTTCTTCCACGCTTTCGGTTGTTCGTCCAGCAGCGGGCCACCCGGGTGCTCCAGGTGCTGGACCAGAACGCGAACACCCGGACCACCGAGGTGATCCACTACTCGACGACCTACGTCGTCAACGGCAACACCCCGGACGAGGCGACCCGCAACGCCGAGAAGCAGAAGACCGACAGCAACAAGATCCTCTTCGAGGGGCTCGGCAAGTCGGTCGGCATCCTCTCCACCCTGATGGGCTTCACCGACGAGGAGTTCGGCGGCCAGCTGAAAGAACATGTCGCGCTACGGCGTCGACTGTGAGCAGGTCGAGGTGGAGGGCAAGCCTCGGGACCCGGTCAGCGCTTGCATCGTCAGCGCCGCCAGCCTTAGCCTGGAGCAGCTCAGCGACCGGTACGACCACTGGTCGGGCCGGATCAAGGCGGGCAGCCACGTCGAGGGGCTGCCGAAGATGAAGGCACTTGTCGACATGACCCGCGCCACCAACACCAACCTGCACTGACAACCTGAGGACCACCAGGTCACCGGCCGCACCGGCCCGACCGTCCGACACGGACGGCCGGGTGTCGGGTGCGGCCGGTGCCTTTCGGGGCAGCCCCGGACGGCGTCGGTCCCGGCGGCTTTGGCAGCCGCCGGGACCGGCTCTCGTGCTTCTCGTCAGGCTCCTGCGGCCGACTTGAGGTCGGCGGCCCGATCGGTGTTCTCCCACGTCAGGTCCGGCAACTCCCGACCGAAATGACCATACGCCGCGGTCTGCCCATAGATCGGACGCAACAGATGCAGATCCCGAATGATCGCCGCCGGACGCAGATCGAACACCTCCGACACCGCCTTCTCAATCGACGCCACCGGCACCGTCTCCGTACCGAACGTCTCCACGAACAAACTCACCGGATGCGCCTTACCGATCGCATACGCCACCTGCACCTCACACCGCTCCGCCAACCCCGCCGCCACCACATTCTTCGCCACCCACCGCATCGCGTACGCCGCCGACCGATCCACCTTCGACGGATCCTTCCCCGAAAACGCCCCACCACCATGCCGCGCATACCCGCCATACGTGTCCACGATGATCTTCCGACCCGTCAAACCGGCATCCCCCATCGGACCACCGATCTCAAACCGCCCCGTCGGATTCACCAACAACCGATAACCCTCAGTATCCAACCCCAAACCCTCCAACTCCGGCCCGATCACATGCTCCCGCACATCCGGAGTCAACAACGACTCCAACGAGATGTCCGCCGCATGCTGCGACGACACCACCACCGTGTGCAACCGAACCGGACGCAAACCCTCATACTCGATCGTCACCTGCGTCTTACCATCCGGACGCAGATACGGCACCGAACCAACCTTCCGCACCGCCGACAACCGACGCGCCAACCGATGCGCCAACGCGATCGGCAACGGCATCAACTCCGGCGTCTCCGCACACGCAAAACCAAACATCATCCCCTGATCACCGGCACCCTGCGCATCCAACGCCGACTCCGACGAACCCGTCCGCAACTCGAAGGCACTATCCACACCCTGCGCAATATCCGGCGACTGCGCCCCAATCGACACACTCACCCCACACGACGCCCCATCAAACCCCTTCTTCGACGAGTCGTACCCGATCCCCAGGATCGTCTCCCGCACGATCGACGGGATGTCGGCGTACGCCTTCGTCGTCACCTCACCCGCCACATGCACCTGACCAGTGGTGATCAACGTCTCCACCGCCACCCGACTATGCGGATCCTGAGCGAGCAGGGCATCGAGAATACCGTCACTGATCTGATCAGCGATCTTGTCCGGGTGGCCTTCCGTGACCGATTCGGACGTGAAGAGGCGGCGTGACACGCTTGTCCTTCCCAGAGCGATACGGGGTCAGTGGATGGGGCGTTCCGTGGAAGCACCCGTTAGCGCAGCCTGCCATGCGGCGACCGGTGGCGGCGAGTCCATGTGTTCGGGGATGCGGGCGTGGACGACCGAGCGGGGGCGCTGCGGCCGACCGACTCCTTGACGAGAAGGCCGAGTTGTGTCAGGAGCGGTCGGCGTCGACTGTCGGATACGTCCGACGCATGCCGAAGGATGAGCTAGTTACCTAATTTATCCGATTTGCCCCGCCACTCTCCTTGCGCCGTGGTCGTTGCAAACGATGTGCGTCGGACGGGACGGACAGCGCCACGGTGCTCACCCGGTCCCACTCTGGAGGGAACGTGGCTCTGAACCGGATCGCAGGAATGATCATCGCTGCGGGAGGTGGCCGTCGGATCGGCGGCCCCGAAGCCCTGCTGCACCAGGGGGACAGACCGCTGGTCGACCAGATGATCGACACGCTGACGGAGGCGGGCTGCGGGCAGATCGTCGTCGTCCTCGGGGCCGCTGCCGACCAGGTCCGCGACACCGCGCACCTGGACCGGGCCACGGTGGTGGTCAACCGGGCGTGGGGCACCGGGGTCGGCTCGTCCATCCGCGCCGGCCTGGCCGGGATCGACGACGACCGGGTGGAGGCGGCGGTGGTGGTCCCGGTCGACATGCCCGGGCTGACCGCCGAGGCGATCCGCCGGGTCACCGCGCTGCCCTTCCCCGACGTGCTGGTCTGTGCCACCTACAACGGGCTGCGCGGCTACCCGATGCTGTTCGGCCGCCGGCACTGGCCGGGCATCGCCACCCTGGCTAGTGCCGACGTCGGTGCCCGGCCCTACCTGCTGGCGCACAAGGACCAGATCGTCGACATCGCCTGCGACGCGGTGGCCGACGGCAGCCGGGTGGACACCCCGGAGCTGATGGCGTTGTACGGCCTGACCGTGCCGGAGCAACGCGTCGGCGTCTGACCGGCCCGTTGGCTGTGCCGGGCGGGACAGGTCACCGCTGGTAGGGGTCGACGATCTCCTTGGGGCGTAGTGCCGGTGCGGCCAAGTCCCGGAGCGTCGCCGAGGCGACGTAGCGCCTACCGTGCGTCTGGCCACGCTGTTCGAGTAGGCCCACCTTGACCAGCGCCCCAAGGTCACGGACGGCCTGGTCGTCCGTGAGGGCCTCGTCGTGTTGGTACACCGTGCGGCGGACCCGGCCGCCGGTCGCCGCCAGTTGCAGGGCGCTGACGACCCGCTCGGGCAGCGCGTGTCGGCCGACCCAGCCGTCGAGCAGATCCCACAGGCGGGCGGCCTGGTCGATCCGTTGCCGGACCAGTTGGGCCTGCTGATGGTGGGCGCTGAGGCAGAACCGGATCCACGGCCCGGTGTCGTTGTCCGGCTGCCATGTCGCGCCGCCGACCTCGGCGACCGGCTGGACACCGCGCTCCAGCAGCCCGTCCACCAGCCGGGAGTAGAAGTCCACCCCGGCCTGGTTGATCGGGCCCGAGCCGCCGGGCTGCACCCGGGGCCAGGCGATGGAGAATCGGTAGGCGTCCAGCCCCAGCGCGGCGATGTGGTCCAGGTCGGACTCCCACCGGTGGTAGTGGTCGGCGGCGACGTCGCCGGTGTCCCCGTTCAGGGTGCGTCCCGGTGTGTGACTGTAGGTGTCCCAGATCGACGGCCCGCGTCCGTCGACCCGCGCCGCGCCCTCGATCTGGTACGCCGCCGTGGCCGACCCCCAGACAAAGCCCTCGGGAACACGACGACACTCACTTCGTCACCTCCGTGACCTCGCAGCGGTACCCCGACGAGTCGCCCGCCACCACCTCGGCGGTGGCCGTCCCGTCGTGGTGGTACACCTCGAACTCGGTGCCGGGCCCGCCGTCCGGTGCCGGCACCCGTACCCGGGTCCGTTGCCCGGGCGCGGGAGCGTACAGGCGCAGCGTGACGCCGTCGGCCCAGCGGTAGTCGGGCCGGTCGGTGACCGTACCGAAGGGGATGACCGCTCCGGGCCGGGCCAGCACCGGGACGCTGTCGAAGCCGTGCTTCTCGGTGACCCAGCCCGGGCCGGTGACCTGCGCGCCGCTGGTCAGGTGGGTCCATGCGCCGGCCGGCACGTAGTAGGTGACCTGCCCGTCGGCGCTCATCACCGGCGCGACCAGCAGGTCCGGGCCGAGCATGTACTGCCGGTCCAGGTACGCGGCGGTCGGGTCGTCCGGGAACTCCAGAACCATCGGCCGCATCACCGGTACGCCCTCGCGGTGCGCCTCGTCGGCGGCTGCCGCCAGGTACGGCATCAGTGCCATCTTGAGCCGGGTGAACCGGCGCAACACGTCGACCGCCTCCTCGTCGTACGCCCACGGCACCCGGTACGAGCCGGAGCCGTGCAGCCGC
Organism: Micromonospora craniellae; assembly: GCF_014764405.1. Lineage (NCBI taxonomy): Bacteria > Bacillati > Actinomycetota > Actinomycetes > Micromonosporales > Micromonosporaceae > Micromonospora > Micromonospora craniellae. The sequence continues at coordinate 5,572,899 of NZ_CP061725.1, forward strand.
GAGTGCGAGGAGAGCAGCCCGAAGGCGATCCACCGTTTGAACACCGCCGGGTCGGGCGTGCCCTCGAAGCCGCCGATGTCGTGGCTCCAGTAACCGAAGCCCGAGGCGGCCAGCGACAGGCCGCCGCGCAGCGACTCGGCCATCGCCACGAAGGTGGACTCGCAGTCGCCACCCCAGTGCACCGGGAACTGCTGCCCGCCCGCGGTGGCGGATCGGGCGAAGACCACCGCCTCGCCCTCGCCGCGTTCGGCGGTCAACAGTTCGAAGACGGCCTTGTTGTAGAGGTGCGCGTAGTAGTTGTGCATCCGCTGCGGGTCGGCGCCGTCGTGCCACACCACGTCCGTCGGGATGCGTTCGCCGAAGTCGGTCTTGAAGCAGTCGACGCCCATGTCCAGCAGCACCTTGAGCTTGTCGGCGTACCAGCGTGCCGCGTCCGGGTTGGTGAAGTCGACAAGCGCCATCCCGGCCTGCCACTTGTCCCACTGCCAGACCGACCCGTCCGGGTTACGGACCAGGTAGCCGGCCTGCCGGCCCTCCTCGAACAGGTACGACCGCTGGGCGATGTACGGGTTGATCCAGACGCACACCTTGAGGCCGCGTTCGTGCAGCCGGCGCAGCATCCCCTCCGGGTCGGGGAAGGTCGCCGGGTCCCAGATGAAGTCGACCCAGTGGAACTGCCGCATCCAGAAACAGTCGAAGTGGAACACCGAGAGCGGCAGGTCCCGCTCGGCCATCCCGTCGATGAACTCGGTGACCGTCTTCTCGTCGTAGGAGGTGGTGAACGAGGTGGACAGCCACAGCCCGTACGACCAGGCTGGCACCCAGGCCGGGCGGCCGGTCAGCGCGGTGTAGCGGCGCAGCACGTCCTTCGGGGTGGGGCCGTCGATCACGTGGTACGTCAGCGACTGCCCCGGCACGCTGAACTGGGTCTGCGACACCACCTCGGAGCCCACCTCGAACGACACGTGCTCGGGATGGTCCACGAACACCCCGTAGCCCGCGCTGCTGAGATAGAACGGCACGTTCTTGTACGCCTGCTCGCTGGCGGTGCCGCCGTCGGCGTTCCAGATGTCGACGGTCTGGCCGTTCTTGACGTACGCGCCGAAGCGCTCGCCCAGGCCGTAGATCGTCTCGCCGACGCCGAGCGAGAGCCGGTCGTGCACGTACTTGCGGCCCTCGGCGTCGGTGACCACGCCGATGCTGCGTTCGGTGGACGAGGTGACTAGCCGGTCGCCACGCAGGAAGTCGACCCGCCACGGGCCGGTCAGCGCGACCCGTACGGTCAGCTCACCGGTGGTCAGCCGCGCGCTGAGCCCGGTGACGTCCACCTGCACCGGGTGCGCGGTGGTGTCGGCGAGGGCGAAACGGGGCTGTTTGGGCAGCCCACCGGAGTGGTGCCCGACGGTCACCCCGACCACGCCGGGGGCGGGGGAGAAGAAGCGTACGGTGACCACCGGGCGGTTGAGGGTGTCGCCGCGCCCGGTGATCTTCCCGATCGGGGCGAAGACGGTGAAGGACCGCTCGTCCGGCTCCACCGACTCGACCGTGCCCGGGCGCAGCACGCTCACCCCGGGACGCAGTTGCCAGTATCCGTCGGTGAACTTCACTTGTCGGCTCCTGCCGTGATGCCGCGCGCGAGGGTGCGCTGGAAGACGAGGAAGAACAGGATGGCCGGGAGGAGGCTGAGCAGCGCCCCGGCGTTGGTGGTGGGGGCGTCCATCAGTCGGTCGCCCTGCAACGAGGCGAGCGCGACCGGCACGGTCTGGGTCTGGTTGTCGATCAGCATGACCAGGGGGATGAGGAACTCGTTCCAGGTCCAGATGAAGAAGAAGACCAGCAGCACCGAGATGGTGGGCCGGACGTTGGGCAGCACCACCCGCCACAGGATCCGCCACTTGCCGGCCCCGTCGAGCGCGGCGGCTTCCAGCAGCGTGCGCGGGAAGGTGCTGAGCACGGAGGCGAGCAGGTACGTGCCGAAGGCGGCCTGGATGACGGTGAAGATGATGATCACCGCCAGTCGGGTGTTGTAGAGCCCGGCCTCCTTGGCGAAGTGGTAGAGCGGGTAGATCAGGGCCTCCTGCGGCAGCATGTTGGCCAGCAGGAACAGCCCGATGATCCAGAGTCGGCCGCGGACCCGTCCGATGCCGAGCGCGTACGCGCTGAGCAGGGAGACGACCACGGCGAGGACCGCGACCGAGCCGGAGATGAGGATCGAGTTCCACAGCTTGACCGGGAAGTCGACCTGCTCCCAGTAGGTGCGCAGCCCGGTGGTGTAGAACTCGGTCGGCCAGCTCAGCGGGCCGTTGTTCGAGTAGTCGCCGGGCGACTTGAACGCGTTGAGCAGCATGAACGCGAACGGCACCAGCATGACCAGCGCGGCGACGGTGACCAGCGCCAGCACGATCCAGCGGGTGACGCCCCGGTGGTGCCGGTCGGGCACCCGGCGGGTACGCCCGCCTGCGCGGGGCGGGGTGAGCGTGACGGCCATCTACAGCCCTCCGTCCCGTCGTTCGGCGCGGTTCTGCGCCCGGATGAACAGCACCGCCACCACGACGATGATCAGCGTCAGCACCATCGAGATCGCCGAGCCGTAGCCGACGTTGAGCCGCTTGAAGAAGGTGAAGTAGGCGAAGTAGGAGGGCACGTTGGTGGCGTTCTCCGGCCCGCCCCGGGTCAGCGCGTAGATCGGGCCGAACACCTTCATCGCGGCGATGGTGCAGGTCAGGCCGACCACGAAGGTCTCCGGCCGGATCTGCGGAAGGGTGATCGCCCGGAACCGACGCCACCAGCCGGCGCCGTCGATCTCGGCCGCCTCGTAGAGTTCGGGGTCGACCCTTTCCAGCGCCGCCATGAAGACGACCACCGGGTAGCCGAGTTGCACCCAGATCATCACCGCCATCACCACCGGCAGTGCGGTGCCCGGGTCGCCGAGCCAGTCGTGGCTCAACGCGCCGAGCCCGATCGCGTCGAACAGCCCGTTGAGCGCGCCGTCGGGTCGCAGGATCCAGCCCCAGACGATGCCGGCCACCACGACCGGCAGCACCTGCGGCAGATAGAAGGCGGCCCGCAGGGCGGCGGCGGTACGCGGCCGGAACCGGCGTCCGATGGTGTCGAAGAGAACGGCGGCGAGAACCAGGCCGATCAGGGTGGGCAGCACCACCATCGCGACGATCATCGCGATGGTGTTGCGGAACGAGGTCCAGAAGACGTCGTCGGTGAGCAGGGTGCGGTAGTTGTCCAGGCCGATGAAGCTGGGGTCGCCGACGCCGGACCACCTGGTCAGGGAGAGGTAGCCGGTGTAGATCAGCGGGCCGCCGATGACGAGCAGGAACATCACCGCGCCGGGCAACAGGTAGAGCCAGTAGCCGGCGTCGGGGCGTCGGGGTCGGCGCGGGGTCTTGCCCGTCGGGGGAGACGGGGTCGCCCCCGGGCGGGCGGCGACGGTGTCGGGCACTGCCATGGGAGGTCCTTCCAGGGTGGGGCGGGCGCCTCGGGTGACGCCGACGGGTACGCCCGCCCCGGCCGCCGCTCAGTCGCGCGTGATCTCCGCGACGCCGTCCTGGTAGGGCTTGGCGATCGCGTCGAGGACCTGCTCGGGCGACCTGGACTGGTTGATCAGGCCCTGGAAGCCGGAGACCAGCACGTCGTAGTAGCCGGGTACCGGCCAGTCCGGGTAGAAGGCCAGACCGTCCTGGCCGCTGATGGTGTTGAAGTTCTCGATCAGCTTGCGGTCCTTCTCGTCGCTGATCGCGGCCGGGTCGCCGGCCACCGGCACGCCGCCGTTGTTGCCGATCAGCGCCTGGATCTCGGGCCGCATGGTGATGTCGATGAAGTCGTACGCCAGGTTCTTGGCCTTGCTGGTCTCCGGGACCACCCAGAGGTTGCCGGAGGAGCCGGCGTGCATCGTGTTGCCGGGGAAGAGGAAGCTGTCCCAGTCGTAGGAGATCTCGCTCTTGAAGCGGCCGTACCACCAGCTGCCGGAGACGATCATCGGGACCTTGCCGGAGATGAACGAGGTGCCCATGTCCTCGGCCTTGAGGCTGGCGGAGTCCTTGGCGATGTAGCCCCTGCGGACCCACTCGGCGAAGGTCTCCGCGCCGTACCTGAGCGGGTCGGCCTTGAAGTCCACCGGGTTGGCGTAGAGCTGGTAGTCGTTGACGAAGTCGCGGTCCGCGCGGGAGAGCGCGAGCTGGTAGAAGAGCTGACCGGCCGGGTACTCCGCGCCGGACATGCCCAGCGGCGTGACGCCCTTGGCGACGAAGGTGTCCATCGCGGCGGTCATCTCGGCCAGCGTCGTCGGGACGGTCACGCCGTGCTCGGCGAAGAGTTCCTTGTTGTAGTAGACCATCACGTACTCGCCGTAGTTGGGTACGCCGTACCAGTTGCCCGAGCCCATCACGCCCTTGTCGTACCGGGCGGTGGTCTGCAGGCTGGGGCTCAGCGCCTTGTCCCAGCCGCGCTCGGTGGCCTCGGCGGTCAGGTCGGTGAGCAGGCCCTGCGAGGAGAGCAGCCCGGCGGTGGCGTTGCCCTTGTTGTACTCCATGATGTCGGGGCCCTCGGCCGAGTTGATGATCATGCCGGCGTTCTGCTGGATCTGCTCGAACGCCTTGCGCTCGAAGCGCACCTCGACCCCGGGGTGTTCGTCGGAGAAGATCTCGATCGCCCGGTCCCAGGCGATGCCCATCGCGCTGTTCGCGCTCTCGTAGTGCCAGAGCTTGAGGACGTTCGCCCCGCTGTCGTCCCCGTCGCCGCCGCAGGCGGCCAGGCTCGTCGCCGTGAGCGCGGCCACCGTGGCCGCCACGGCTACGCTGCGGAATCGTCGCATTGCTAGTCTCCCTGGTGAGTATCGAGCCGGTACTCCTCAAGCCCGTCGTCGCGTGGCAGCGCGACGGCGGGCTGCTTCGTTGCCCGGAGCCGGCTGGTCGCCGCCGGCCCCCGTGTCACTCTCGTCGGCCGTGCGCGGCGGAGCGCTGGAACCCCGGACCTCCAACGCGCACGGCAACAGTTGCTGCTGGATCTCGCCCCGCCCGCCGTCGAGATGGCGCAGCAGCGTCTCGATGGCGATCCGGCCCACCGCCGAGCCGGGCGAACTCATCGCGGTCAGCGCGGGCGTGGCCAGTTCGGCGACCTGAGGTGAGGTGACCATCGAGACGACCGAGACGTCGTCGGGGACCGAGCGGCCCCGGTTGGCCAGCTCGCCGAGCAGGCCGAACACGGCGTTCTCGTTCATGGCCAGGATCGCGGTCAGATCGGGTGCCTGCCGAAGGGCGGTGTCCAGCGCGGCCCGACCCCCGGCGGCGCTGTCCTCGGCGGGGATCATCAGCGGTTCCAGGCCGTGTCCGGTCATCGCGGTGGTGAACGCGTCCCGGGTACGCAGCGCCGGGCCGTAGCCCTCGGCGAGGGTGTCGGCGGAGTGGTTGACGTACACGATCCGGCGGTGACCCAGATTGACCAGGTGACCGACGGCCTCCTGGACGGTCTGCTCGAAGTCGATGTCCACGTAGGACAGGCCGGTGGTGTCGGCGGTGCGACCGATCAACACCAGCGGTACGCCGACCTCCCGCAGCACGTCCACCCGGAGGTCGTGCAGCTGCACCTCCATCAGCAGCGCGCCGTCGAGCATCCGCTGGCTGGCCAACCGGCGCAGCTCGTCGAGGTCGCCGACGCCGATGGGGGATAGCACCAGGTGGTAGCCGGCCGCGCCGGCCGCGGCCGCCGCGCCGGTGACGAAGGCGGTCTCGGTGGCGCCGAGACCGCGCTCGTCCATCGGCAGCAGCAGCCCGAGAATCCGGCTGCGTCGGCTGGCCAGCCCACGCGCCATGGCGTTGGGCTGGTAGTCCAGCTCGGCCATCGCGGCGAGGACCTTGTCCCGGGTGGCCTGCGAGATCGGGCGGGTGCCGGTCAGCACGTACGACACGGTGCTGACCGAGACCCGGGCGAGGCGTGCCACGTCCTGCATGGTGGCCACGGGCACCTCCCTCGCAAGCTCGTCGAAACGCTTCGACTAAGCGGTTCGGCAGAAGGTAGGTCACGTGTTACAGCCACGTCAATAGCCAATGACGAACCGACGTCAAGACCCCTGGCGCTCGCCCCAGCACCCCACCTACCCGTGGATCATGGAGTTATGGACACCCCAGATGCCCTGTGTCCGGGGCAGTTCGCCAGCCCGTACCCTCGTTGCCGAGATCGTCCCGCAGTGGCCCGGGAAGGCTGGGTGGGTCTCGTCTCGACGGCGGTCAGATGTCGAGGTTGAATCTCTCCAGCACCGAGGGGGCTACCAGGCCGAGCGCGGCCAGCACCGAGACGACCATGAGCCCGGTACGCACGAAGACGGTCTCGACCCGCCCGCCGGCCCGCATCGCGATCTTGTCGGGCAGGCTGATCGGTGTCCACATCCGCCGTTTGATCGGAATCGGCCACAGGATCGGTACGCCGGCTCGGGTGATCATGTCGCCGAGGATGTGCACGAACGAACCCACGCCGACCGCCAGCCCGATCATCGGATACCCGCGATCACCGGGCAGGTTGGCGGCGACGAACACGGCGGCACCGGCCGAGACCAGCGTGACGATGAGCCACCCGGCGCGCTCGGCCCACTTGTCGAACAGGCCGCGTAGCGCCAGACCGATCATGAAGAACAGGATGCCGATGACCGCCCACTTGCCGTACCGGGCGCACAGCGTGGTGGTGCCCCAACCGACCAGCAGGGTGAACGGGATGGTGTGGGTCAGCGTCCGGTGGCCGTTGTTGCGCTTCGGATCCCGGCTGAGCTTGGTGGCGTAGTAGACACCCAGCGAGATCTTCTCTACCACCTCGGCGACGAACAGCGAGAATACGCCGAAGGTGCGGGCCACGGTCGCGCCGCCCCGGTTGCGGGTCACCTTGCCGGACAGGTCGATGTCCGGCAGCAGTGCGGCACCGGCGCAGACGGCGGTGCCGACGGCCAGCGCCAGCGGCGACTGTTCGTAGTCGTAGAATTGCTGGAGCGCCCAGGACCCGCTCAGCCATACCGCCGCGCCCGACAGCGCGTGCGACGGACCCATCATCTCGGCTCGCCCTCCCCAGGGATCTTGAGCGCCCAAAACTACGTCACTGTAGTTCGCCGCGCAGCCGCAGGGGGGACCGTCGTTACCCTCCACAGGGGACACCGTCGTGGCGCTGCCCGGGGACCGGCCTGACCACCAGGGATTATGGCAGTCGGAGCCGGCTCGCCGGCCCACTGTGTCGGCCATAGGACGTGGCGAACCGCCGACCTGTCGCAGTCGGGCGGTACGGTCATCGGGACGCCGCCTGGGCCGCATCGGGTGTCGAAGGTCGGCTGGGCGAGCCCCCACGACACCCCGTACGGGCTACGTGAGTTCGCCTTCGTCGACCCGGACGGCACGCTGCACCGGGTAGGGGCGCCCGTCCCCGCACCGGTTTGACCGGTCGTTGACCGGACCACCCCAACCATCGGTGTGCCCGCTGACGTTCTAGAGCGGTGAGGGGGTGGGCATGGTCCAGTCGTTCCACGAGTTCGTGGTGCATCGTTCGCCGAGGTTGTCGCGTACGGCGTATCTGCTGACCGGGGATCATCAGCTCGCCGAGGATCTGTTGCAGGTGGCGTTGGCGCGGACGTATCGGCATTGGCGGCGGGTTGCCGATGGTGACCCGGAGGCGTACGTGCGGCGGGTGATGTATCACCAGCAGGTGTCCTGGTGGCGGCGTCGTCGGTTGGTGGCGCGGCCGCCGGAGCGGTCAGCTGGTGACGGCACCGAGGCCAGCGTTCTGCGTCTCGGTCTCGCTGCCGCGTTGCGGAAGCTGACTCCGCGTCAGCGGGTGGTGATCGTGTTGCGGTTCTACGAGGACCTGACGGAGGCGCGGGTCGCCGAGGTGTTGGGTTGCTCGGTGGGCACGGTCAAACGCCACGGGCATGACGCGTTGCGGCGGCTGCGGGAGATCGCCCCCGACCTGGTCGACGACACGGCCGAGGAAGCGGACCTTCAACCGATCTTCGCTCGCTCGGTCGCGTTCACGCCGGCCGGCGACCGGCTCGCGTACCAGATCGGCAACACGGTCTGGGTGACCGCGCGGGACGGTACGCGGCTGTCGTCGTTCCCGCTGCCCTACGAATCCACGTTGGCCGGCAAGGGAGCGCGGACACCGGACGGTCGATGGCTGACCCTGGCCACCGTCGCGTGGACAGCACCGAATGGCACCTGCGCCGGGTGGATCCGGTGACCGGCCGCGACGCAGGACCGCTCGACGTGCCGGCCGTCTCCGACGTGACCACCATCCGCCTGCTCGGCTGGGGACCGGACGGGTCGGCATTGGTCGTGGCGTACCGGCCGGAGCCACTGGCACCGACCCGATTCGACCAGCCGTTGGAGATCGATCAGCGCACCGCGTACGGGAACGTGAGGGGTGTGCGGGTGCTCGCGTTGTCGCCGGGTGCTGCCGAGCCGCGTACGATGCTGACCGCTCCGGATCAGATCCTCGCGATCGACGTGGCCGACGGTGTGATCGAGAGCGGTCGGGTGCGGGAGGCGAGTCCGTCCGGTGGGGTGGGCGGCCGGTTCTGGTGGTGGACGGGGCTGATCATCCTGGTCTGGGGCGGGATCGCCGCCTACCGGGGCCGGGTCGGGCTGGCGCTCTGGTTCGGCGACCGGAGGGTCCGGCGGGCCCGTGCCGCAGCGGGCGAAGACTGATCAGCTCCACCAGCGTTTGCGGGGCGCCCGGACGGTCACGTCGCCCAAGATCGCGCGGCAGTGCACCTCGATGACCGGGGCGCCCGGGGTGACCGGCCCGGTGAGCTTGGACTTCCTCTCGCCGAGGATCGCGCTGCCGGTGAGCCGGACGTCCGTGCCCTCCGGTACGACGATCGTGACGTTGCCGAAGATCGCTTCTGCCTCGATCCGAGTCACCCGACTGGAGAGCTGGGCCTGATGCAACTCGATCCGGCAGTCCCCGAAGACGGCCCGAGCCTCGATCGACTCCGGTGCCTGCCAGGCGCCCGCGCGCACGTCGTTGCCGAAGACGGCCAGGAGCTTCTCCGTCACTGGGAGGGCGCCGGCGGTGCTGGCAGGTCGACCGTCCGGCAGGTCCGTGGTCAGCCGGGCCAGCTCACCACGCGTCTGCGAGGCGTGTGCGGCACCGGCCCGCTCCGAGTACTCGTCGAGGGTGATCCGGCCCTCGGTGACCGCCTTGCCGAGGAGGTTTACCACCTCTTCCCGCTCCCGGTCGGAGACGCGTAGCCGGTCAGTGTCGTCGTGCCGTTCCCTGTCCACGCTCTGAGCCTAGCGACGTCACGCATGGCACCGGCAAGGGAGATGTCGCGGGCTTGCCATTGCCTCTCCGCCAAATTAGGTTTGCCTAACCAAAGTTGAAGGAGAGTTGATGGCACCGAAAGCCACGACCGTCGAGGCGGTCGACGGGCGCAACGACACCGTCGTGATCACGAACGAGGTGGATGTCGAGGTGCTCGCCGCGGTCTACCGGCAGGTGCACGCGGCGGATCTCCGCTTGGTGGACCACAGCGTGCCGACGGTCGAGGAGCGTCTGGAGTGGACCGCTGCGGCGCCCGGATTCGAGGCGGCCGTCGGCTATCTCGGCGGTCAACTCGTCGGTGCCGTGATGGGCTGCCCACTGCCACCGGAAACCCTGTGGTGGCGCGACCTGACCTCGTCCGACGACTCGGACCTCGCCGTCGAGTGGGCGGGGCGCACGTTTGCTGTGTGTGAGGCGTTCGTGCTACCCGAGATGCGGCGATACCGCCTCGGGCACAGGATGACGGTCGAACTCCTCGGCCGACGTTCCGAGGAGCGGATCGCGCTCGCGGTCGCGGAAACCAATACCCGGGTCTGGCGTGCGCTGCAACGCGCCGGATTCGACTACGTCGGCGACGTCGTACCGTTTCCGGACTGGCGACCGCACCGGATGCTGGTACGGCGGCTGACACCGGGTGCCCCCGATGACCGCCACAGCGGTCGACGGTCTGCGGGACACCGGTAGCACGCCCGGCCGGTCAGCGGTCGTGCCAGAAACTGGCGCGCACGATTGCCAGTGGGGCGGCCGCGTTCTGCCAGTCCCCTTCCCGGGTGATCCAGCCCAGCGTCCAGGACCGGCCGGAGCGAGCCGGCCGGTCCGGCACGATCTGAACCGCGCGGAGCCGGTCGCCGTGAGGGGTCAGCCAGGCGAACTCCCACTCGGTGCTGTCGCCGATCCGGCCGAGACGGAACTCCTGATAACCGGGGAGGGTGCCGGCCGCGAGCTCCCGGTCCCGTACCGCCCGCAGCCGGGCGAGCGGACCCGTGCTCGGGTCGGCTCCCGTGGCGACGCTGAACGCCCGGCCGGTAGTCGGATCCTGGAAGCAGGCCACGTCGCTGTCGCGCGAGTACCGCCATCCGTCGGGTATCGCCACCCGGAAGCCGCTGCGGTCGGTGTGCCATGCCCAACCGGCCGGTGGCCGGAACTCCCTGTCGGCCACGGGCGTCGCCGTGTCGATCGGTCCACCGTGAACCCAGGGTCGCACGCAGGGCAACGGGGGCGGCACGAACCCGCCCGGTGGCGGTGGTGGCGGATATCTGCCGTCGCGTGGACGGGGTCCGCCGGGCCCCGGGGCACCCACCTCGTCGGGGGCCGTCCCGGGCGGGAGGTCGGTGGCCTCGTGGCGTGAGTCGGAGCGGTCACCGCCGGTGCCGACCACGGTCAACGCGGTCCCGATACCCGCTGCCATCGCGACCAGGACGGCGACTGCGGCGAGCGCCCAGGGGCGTGCCACGCCGCCCCGGCCGTGGGAGCCTCGGTCGGCGCCCTCGACGTCGTGCGGATGCTCGTCGGGTCCGGCCTGAGCAGCAGGGCCCCGGCCCGGCTCGGTGGGTAGGGGAGCGGTCTCGTCGCCGGTCTCGGGTGGGGTCTCGTCGGGGCCGGCGGCGGCGAGCAGCCGGCGGCGGGCCTCGGGGTGGTCGGCGCGGTGCGCGGGCTCGCGGCGCAGCAGCCCGGCCAGCGCCGCCGACAGCGGTCCGGCGTGCCGGGCCGGGTCCGGTGGCGCGGAGGCCAGCGCGCTGAGAGTGGCCATGGCGGTGCTGCGGGCGTACGGTGAGCGGCCCTCGACGGCCGCGTACAGGGTGGCGCCCAGCGACCAGAGGTCGGCCGGCACGCTGGACACGCCCTCGGCGGCGCGTTCGGGGGCGACGTACTGCGGGGAGCCGAGGATGGTGCCGGCGCCGGTCATCGCCCCGTCGCCGTCGAACACGGCCAGCCCGAAGTCGGTCAGCAGCACCCGGCCGTCGTGGGCGAGGAGCACGTTGGCGGGCTTGACGTCGCGATGCAGGACGCCGGCGTCGTGCGCGGCCCGCAGCGCGTCCAGCAGGGCCAGACCGATGCGCGCGGTGCGGTGCGGTGGCAGTCGGCCGTCGGCGTCGAGGACGTCCTGGAGGGTGCGCGAGGGCACGTACTCCATGACGATCCACGGTGTGCCGGCGTCGGAGACGACGTCGTAGACGCGGACCACGTTGGGGTGGTTGAGCCGGGCGGCGGTGCGGGCCTCGCGCAGGGTACGGGCGCGCAGGTGGTCGAGTTCGTCACCGCCGAGCCGGTCCGGCAGGACGACCTGCTTGACGGCGACCTGCCGGTGCAGCAGTTCGTCGTCGGCCCGCCACACGGTGCCCATCCCGCCGCGACCGACCAGGTCGAGCAGTCGGTACCGGCCGGCGATCAACGCTCGCACGTGTCCCCCATCCACCGTCCGGCGTACACATTAGCCAGCGGATCGGGGATCACCTATTCGCGCGCGCGTGTCTCGACCGTCAGCAGGCGGCCCCTCCCACGGCCAGCAGGTTGCCGTCGGGGATGGTGATGGTGCGGCGGCGCAGCGACGCGTCGACGGCGGGGCGCCGGGAGGGCGTGGGCCCGTGCTCGCGGCGGGCGGTCGCGTAGGTCTCGGCGGTGCGGGCGGCGATGGTGGCCCAGCCGTACCGTCGCCCGACCATGGTGCGGGCCGCTCGGGCGACCCGGCGGGCGAAGACCTCGTCGCCGAGGAGCTGGCCGACCGCGCCGGCCAGCGCCGACGGGTCACTGTGCGGGAAGGTGACGCCGGTGACGCCGGGTTCGACGATCTCGGCCAGGCCGCCGGTGCGGGCCACCGCCAGGGGTGCACCGGCCGCTGCGGCCTCCAGCGCGACCATGCCGAAGGGTTCGTAGAGGCTGGGGACGACGGTCGCGTCGGTGGCGCCGAGCACCGCCGGAAGCTGGGTGTTGTCCAGGAACCCGGCGAAGCGGACGGTGCCGCCGAGCCCGAGCTGCCCGATCCGGTCCTCCAGTTCGCCACGGTAGGGGCCGTCGCCGGCGATCAGCACCCGCAGCCCGGGGTGCCGGTCCCGCAGCTCGGGTACGGCGTCGACCAGGTGCTGGACGCCCTTCTCGTAGACCAGCCGGCCGGCGTACCCGATCAACGGGCCGTCCCCGGCGAAGCGGGCACGGGCGGTGGCGACCGCGCGGGGGCGGGCCCGCCAGGCCCGGTCGTCGACGCCGTTGGCGACCACGTCGACGTGTCCGGCGGGTACGTCGAACAGCGTGGTGACCTGGTCGCGCATGTAGCCGGAGCAGGCGATCAGCCGGGTGGAGGCGTTGCTGAGCCAGTGTTCGACGCCGTGGATGGTGCGGTTCATCTCCTCGGGCAGCCAGCCCTGGTGCCGGCCCGCCTCGGTGGCGTGGATGGTGGTGACCAGCGGCAGGTCCAGGTGCTCGGCCACGGTGATCGCGGTGTGCGCGACCAGCCAGTCGTGGGCGTGGACGACGTCGTAGTCGCCGGTGTCGGCGGCGCGCAGGGCGGCCCGGGTCAGGGTGTGGTTGAACGCCATGGTCCAGGCCAGCAGGGAGCCGGTGGCCAGGGGGAAGGTAACCGGGTCCTCGGCGGCGCGGACGACGCGTACACCGTCGACGTGTTCTTCCAACGGCGTGCCGTCGGCGTGGCGGGTGACGACGGTGACCTGGTGGCCGGCGGCGACCAGGGCGACGGAGAGGGCGTGCACGTGGCGACCGAGACCGCCGACGAGGACGGGCGGGTACTCCCAGGACAGGATCAGCACTCGCTGCGAGCGTGCGGCGTTGATGTCGATCACGTCGGCGTTCGGTGACATACGCGCCCCCTTGGAGTTGTCCCCGCGCGCCCGGCGTCAGGCCCCCCGGCGGGCCCGTCGGTGTCGCGGCTGGATCGGGACCAATCCTGCTCGGGGCTGGATAACCGGCGGAGACGTAGCCGTTGCGGGGGTGTAAAGGGCTACCGGCGGGCGCGCAGCAGTTCCGCCACCGACCAGGCCTGGAACGGGCAACCGGTGGCGATGTGCGGGGCCGTGCCGTCGGCGGTCTCGCTGACCGAGCCGAGGCCGTACTCGGTCAGGTGCGCCTCCAGCCCGGTGAACAGCGTGTCGACGGGCAGACCGGCCCGTCGAGCGGCGTCGGCGTACGGGCCGATCAGCCACGGCCAGACGGTGCCCTGGTGGTAGGCGCTGTCCCGTTCGGCCGGTCCGCCCCGGTGCCGCCCGGTGAAGCCGGGGCAGTCGGGGGAGAGGCTGCGCGGGCCGAGCGGGGTGAGCAGCCCGGCCCCGACCAGCCCGACCGCGCGCGGATCCGCCTCCAGCGGTGCGAACGGCAACGACCAGGCCAGGAGCTGGTTGGGCCGGAGCAGGTCGTCGTCGTGGAAGGCCGCGCCACCGAGCGGGTACGCCGGGGCGGGCGCGTCGACGACGTCGTGCAGCCAGCCGGACGGGGTGGGGAAGCGGTCCCGGAACGCCTTGACCGCCCGCTCGTGAAGGCGGTGCAGCCCGTCGGCGTCCTGCCCGGCCAGCTCCGCCAGCTCGGCGACCCCGGCCAGCCCATTGATCCACAGCGCGTTGACCTCGACCGGCTTGCCGTGGCGCGGGGTGACCGGCACCCCGTACACGCGGGCGTCCATCCAGGTCAGCGCGGCACCGGGGGCGCCTGCGGTGAGCAGCCCGTCGGCCGGGTCGACGGCGATCCCGTAGCGGGTACCGGCCAGGTGGGCGTCGACCACGCCGCGCAACGCCGGCAACAGCTCGTCACCGAGGTCGGTGTCGCCGGTGACGGTGACGTGCCGGCTGACCGCGTGCAGGAACCACAGCGTGCCGTCGACGGTGTTGTACTCGACCCGGCCGGTGTCGGCGGTGTTCGCCAGCATCCCCTCGGACAGCGTCGCCGCGTACGAGCGCAGCAGCTCACGGCCGAGATAGGCCCGGCCGGTCCGCAGGAACAGACCCTCGTAGGAGATCATCGTGTCCCGGGACCAGGCGCCGAACCACGGGTAGCCGGCGACCACCTCCACTGGCGTGTCGTTGGTGCGCACGATGAACGCGTCGGCGGCCAGCGCCAGCGTCGCCTCGACGTCGTCGGCGGGCTTGGCCGACGCGACCACCTCCCGGTTGCGTCGCCGGGCCGACGCGACCACCTCGGTGGCCGGCGGCGGGGCCGGAGCCGGGCCCGGGTCCTGCGCCCAGGCCAGCACCGACATCGTGTCGCCGGGGTGGCGCAGCGTGTCGCGGAACTGGCCCGCGTACCAGAGGTCCTCCTCCGGGTGCAGGCCCCGCGCGGCCTCCTCGCGGTGGTAGACGCCCCGCCACCAGTTGCCCTGCGGCGTCCAGCCCGGTCCGGACAGCCGGTACGCCCCCTCGATCAGCGCGCCGCCGTCGACCGGGTCCATCCGCAGCGGCGGCCCGTCGGCGCGGCGCTCACCGTGGGCGTCCCGCCAGGTGCAGGCGGCGGCCAGTTCCAGCTCGACCGGCCCGCCGCTGATCAACCGGTGCACCACCGCCACACAGGAGCGGCCGTGCAGCATGGCCAGCTCCCGCTCGATCACCACGTCGCCGATGCGCCACCGCCAGCGGGGCAGCCCGTCGGCCAGGTCGAAGCGTTCCAGCAGCTCGAAACCGCGCGGGTCGACGTCGCCGGAGATCCACTCGTGCGCGCCGAGGCGGACCCGGGCGCCGGAGGGCAGCAGCACCGCCGGATCGAGGCTGGCCAGGCCCACCTTGCGGGCTGCCGGGGCTTCTCCCGGCACCACCAGCAGCCCGTGGTAGCGGCGGGTGCGCAGCCCGCCGACCGTGCCCATGGCGTACCCGCCGAGGCCGTCGGGCACCAACCACTCGCGGCCGGCGGCGCTGGCCAGCTCTCCGCAGACCTGCGAGCCGAAGCGAATCTCGATCAACTTTCCTCCACCGGCGGCGAGGTGCAACACGACACGACGACAATGGCCGCTGTGGTGAAGTACCCCGGCGGCGTCGAAGATGTACAAGTGATCATTGACGGTTCGTCCTCTGCACCGGCTCCCGACGCCGAACGGGTCCGGCTCGCCCAGGCCGATGCCGGCGAGCAGGACTGGCGTGCATGGGGTCCCTATCTGTCCGAGCGGGCGTGGGGGACGGTACGGGAGGACTACAGCGAGCACGGCACAGCCTGGGACTACTTCCCCCATGACCACGCGCGGTCCCGAGCCTACCGGTGGTCCGAGGACGGCATGGCGGGCGTGTGTGACGACCGGCAGACCTTCTGTTTCGCCCTCGCGCTCTGGAACGAGCGTGATCCGATCCTCAAGGAACGGATGTTCGGACTCGGCGGGGACGGCGGCAACCACGGCGAGGACGTCAAGGACTACTGGTGGTACGAGGACTCCACGCCCACCCACTCGTGGATGCGCTGGCGCTACCACTACCCGCAGGCCGCCTTCCCGTACGACGAGCTGGTCGCGGTCAACGGGCTGCGCGGTCGCGACGACACCGAGTACGAGCTGGTCGACACCGGCATCTTCGACGACGACCGGTACTGGGCGGTGACCGTCGACTTCGCCAAGGCCACCCCGACGGACCTGTGCGTGGTGGTGACCGTGGTCAACCGGGGGGACCGGCCCGAACGGCTGCACGTGCTGCCGCACCTGTGGTTCCGCAACACCTGGTCGTGGGGGCTGCCCGGCGGTGACCGGGTGCCGCAGATCGTCGGGGAGGGTGCCCGGCTGGTCGGTGAGCACTGGGTGCTCGGGCAGGTCCGGCTGGAAGGCGACGGCGACCCGACCCCGCTGCTCTGTGACAACGACACCAACGCCGAGCGGCTCTGGGGGCTGCCGAGCCGGACGCCGTACCCGAAGGACGGCATCAACGACCACGTGGTCGACGGGGCCGAGACGGTGAACCCGGAGCTGACCGGCACCAAGGGCGCGCTGCACTACGTGCTGGACGTGCCGGCCGGCGGGCAGCGCCAGATCCGGTTGCGGCTGACCCGGACGGCCCCGCCGCCCGGCGGCGGCGACGCGCCCCCGGCGGACCTGGGCGACGGCTTCGAGGCCGTGGTGTGGGCGCGGCGGGCGGAGGCGAACCGGTTCTTCGACGGGGTGATCCCGGCCAAGGCCAGCGCCGACGAGGCGCTGATCGCCCGGCAGGCCATCGCCGGACTGATGTGGGGCAAGCAGTTCTACCACTTCGACGTCAAACGGTGGCTCGACGGCGATCCGGGATCGTCGCCGCCGGCCGGGCGTCGGCACGGGCGCAACAGTGCCTGGTGGCACATGACCAGCTTCGACGTGATCTCCATGCCGGATCCGTGGGAGTACCCCTGGTACGCGGCCTGGGACCTGGCCTTCCACTGCGTGAGCATCGCCCGGGTCGACCCCGGCTTCGCCAAGGAACAGCTGCTGCTCCTGCTGCGCGAGTGGTACCTGCACCCCAACGGGCAGATCCCGGCGTACGAGTGGGCGTTCGGCGACGTCAACCCGCCGGTGCACGCCTGGGCGGCGTTGAAGGTGTTCGAGATCGACGGCAGCCGGGACCACGACTTCCTGGCCCGGATGATGCACAAGCTGCTGATGAACTTCACCTGGTGGGTCAACCGCAAGGACACCGGCGGCAACAACGTCTTCGAGGGTGGCTTCCTCGGGCTGGACAACGTCGGCCCGTTCGACCGGTCGGCCGCGCTGCCGGTGGCCGGGGTGCTGGAACAGTCCGACGGCACCGGCTGGATGGCGATGTACGCGCTCAACCTGCTGGACATCGCCATCGTGCTGGCCGAGCACGACCGCACCTGGGTGGACACCGCGACGAAGTTCTTCGAGCACTTCACCTACATCGCGGCGGCCGCGTACGACCAGGGGCTCTGGGACGACGAGGACGCGTTCTTCTACGACGTGCTGCGGCTGGCCGACGGCACGAAGGTGCCGCTGAAGGTGCGTTCGGTGGTGGGGCTGCTGCCGCTGGCGGCGGTGACCCGGCTGCCCGCGCGGACCCTGCACCGGCTGCCGGAGTTGGGTGCCCGGTTGCGCTGGTTCCTGACAAACCGCCCCGAGTACGCCTCGGTGGTCGGCGCCCGACGCATCGGCCCGGACGGGCGGCAGCAGCGGCTGCTGTCCATGTGCGGCCCGGAGCAGGTGGTCCGGGTGCTCGCCCGGATGCTGGACACCGACGAGTTCCTCTCCGAGTACGGCCTGCGGACGCTGTCCCGCGCGCACCTGGACAAGCCGTTCGCGGTGACCCTGGGCGGGCAGGAGTTCTGCGTCGGTTACGAGCCGGCCGAGTCGACCAGCGGCCTGTTCGGCGGCAACTCCAACTGGCGCGGCCCGATCTGGATGCCGACGAACTTCCTGCTGATCAGCGCGCTGCGCGACTACGCGGCGTTCTTCGGCGAGGACCTCCAGGTGGAGTACCCGACCCGCTCCGGGGTGAAGAAGACCCTGGACGAGATCGCCGACGACCTCTCCGCCCGGCTGATCGCGTTGTTCACCCGCGACGACTGGGGGCGGCGGCCGATCTACGGCGCGGCGCAACTGTTCCAGACCCATCCGGACTGGCGGGACCTGATCGCCTTCCCGGAGTACTTCCACGGCGACAACGGCGCCGGGCTCGGTGCCTGGCACCAGACCGGCTGGTCGGCCCTGGTCGCCGACCTCATCCTCACGCTGCGGCGCTGACCGGCCGGTGCACAGAGTCGCCATTCCGTCGCGACAGGTTCACCGCGATGTACCGCGACTACGCTCGACGGGGTGTCCGGAGCAGAGCAGGGAGACGGTGAGCCGGGCGGCGACGCGATCGTCGCCACCGCCTGGCGGTTGGCCGAGGCCGAGGGCTGGGCGGGGGTGACCGCGCGCCGGTTGGCCGAGCGCGCCGACGTCGACCTCGGGGCCCTCTACGAACGCTTCGCCGACCGCGATGCGGTGGTCGCCGCGGTCGCGGTGCGGGGCTTCGCCGACCTGTCCGCCGCGCTGACCGCTGCCCGTACGGCGGTCGACTGCCCGGCCGAGGTGTGGCCGGCGGTGATGGCGGCCTATCTCGATTTCGCCTACGCGCATCCGGAGATCTACGACGCGATGTTCGCTCACACTCCGGACCTCACCCTCGGGGCCGAGGAGGTGCCGGCGACCGTCGCGGCGGCCTTCGGCGAGCTGCGGGCGGCGCTGACCGCGTCCGCCGTCGCTCAGGACGACGACACGCTCGCCGAACTCGGGTGGAGCCTGCTGCACGGCATGGTGATGCTCACCCGGGGCGGTCGACTGCGCCCCGAGGCCCAGGACCGGCGCGAACAATTCGTCGGCAACCACCTCTTCGGCCTGCGCGACCGGTGATCCAAGATTGGTGCCTGCTGCTGCCGTTCGGGGCAAGGTAACTGGGTCGCCGGGGTCGGGTCGGGTTGCCTAAGGTCGCAGCGTGACGCATGACGGGTTGATCGAGCCGGGCCGGGTGCTCGTCTTCGACGCGGACGACACGCTCTGGGAGAACAACGTCGTCTTCGAGCGGGTGATCGACGACTTTCTGAGCTGGGTGGACCATCCGACGCTCGACCGGACGCAGTTGCGGGCGGTGCTCGACGACATCGAGCGGGCCAACGCCGTCGCGCACGGGTACGGCAGCAAGGTCTTCCTGCGCAGCCTGCGGGAGTGCCTGGAGCGGCTGCGGGAGCGGCCCGCCACCGAGGCGGAGCGCCACGAGATCGACGAGTTGGCGGTGGCGCTGGTGAACCATCAGGTCGAGCTGATGCCGGGAGTAGCCGACGCGCTGGACGAGTTGGCCGAGCGGCACGAGTTGCTGCTGCTGACCAAGGGGGAGCGCGAGGAGCAGCAGCGCAAGCTGGACGCGTGCGGGCTGCTGCACCACTTCACGGCGGCGCACATCGTGCCGGAGAAGAACGTCGAGACGTACCGTTGGTTGGTCCGGGAGCACGCCGTCGCCCCGGCCCGGGCGTGGATGATCGGCAACTCGCCGCGGTCGGACATCCTGCCGGCGCGGGCGGCCGGCTGGCGGGCGGTGTTCATCCCGAACGACAACACCTGGGTGTTGGAGCACGACGAGTTGGACCCGAGCGACGAGGGCGTACTGCATCTGCGCGCTTTTCCCGACCTGCTCACGCACTTCTGAAGCGGCCGGCCGGTGGGCTGGTCGGCCGGTCCGATCGAGTCAGCGCTCGGCGTCGGCCGGGTGGTGCGCTGCCCACGCCGGACGGGTCAGGGCCGGAGCGTGCGGGTCCGGTCCTGACCCGTGCCGTCGTCGAGCCCGGCTCAGGTGGTCTCGCCGCGCACGATGGCGACGGCGACCCGGCAGAACTCGTCCATGTCGGGCTGGAAGCCCGCGGCGATGTCCGGGTGCAGACCGGCCCGGGTCTCGTCGAGCAGCCGCTGGCAGACCTGCTCCACCGGCTCGCCGGTGTAGGAGTCCCGGATCCGGTCGGCGGCGACCTGGAGTGCCGATGTCAGCTGCTGCTCCAAGGGCCCGCGCAGTTTCTCCTGGACCGGGTCACGAGGTTCCAGCGTGACATGTGGCTCCGACATCGGTGCTCCCTTCGTCGGCGGCTGCGGTACCCGACCGCGACCGTCCGTCAAACCACGTTCGGTACCGCGGCGACGCGGACCTGGTACGAGAAGTCCTCGCCCGGTTCCTCCATGTAGGACAACCGGCGGATCTGCTTGTCGTCGTCGTAGAGGGCGACGTCGACCAGGACACCGAGGTGGGCCAGGCCGATGCTGGTCACCCGCTTCTTGTCCTGCAACACCGCACACACCCCGCCCAGCAGGGTGCTGGCGTCGGAGGTGCGGTGCCCGGGCGGGCACCGCAGCGTCAGGTCCACCTCGATCGGGCCGGACAACGGGGTCCAGCCGGTCTTCTGCGCCGCCTCGCAGGCGGCCTGGAGCAGAGCGCGGACCCTCGTCGCCTGCCGGTGGCCGGCAGCGAAGATGGACAGCGCCTTCGGTCTTGACCGGTGGCAGGCCGCTCACCTCGAACGTCAGGGCGATCGCGCGGGTGTCCTGCACCACGGCGGCACCTCCTCGTTGGGGACGATCCTGCCCAACCGGTGGACCGGTGACGGGGTGTTCCCGCGAGAACCCACCGATCGGCGGATCGGCGTGGGCCGGTGGCGTAACGGCGGCGACGGCGTACGCGCTGACGGCACGGCAGGTGCCACGCTAGTCGACCCGTCGGTCAGCCGGTATCACTCAAGTGGTGGGACGCGGCGCGAACGCACAGAATTCGTTGCCCTCCGGGTCGGCCAGCACCCACCAGTCGATCTCCGAGTCGGGCTTGCGGACGATCCGCGCCCCGGCCGCCAGCAGCGCCGTCGGCTGCGGCTCGGCCAGCCACAGATCAAGGTGTACGCGGGTCTTGACGCTTCGTGGCTCCGGCACCCGGTTGATCCAGATCGCCTCGGCCGAGGACCGCTCCGTCGGCGGGTCGACCCTGCCGTCACCGTCCCCGGTGTCGACCAGGCATCCGCCGAGGATGCCGGCCCAGAACCCGCCCAGGGCACGGGCGTCGGCGGCGTCGAGACAGAGGTCCTTGAAGCGCGCGAGCATGCCACCGATCCTGCCCCCAACCCCGCCCGCGCGCACCCCGCCCCGCCATGTCCGCCGCTGCCCGCCCTGGCACGCCGATCATGGAGTTGAGATCACCGTCGATGCGGAGTGTCCGGACATCTCGGGTGCCACAAGGCCATGATCGACGTGGCGGGGGGCGACCAGGGCGGGAAGGCAGGTTCCGCACAGTGGCCGCGCCGCCCGGGGGGACCGAGCGGCGCGGGGCGGCGAGGTGGGTGTGCGGCGGGGGAGAGGTCAGCGGCGGCCGCGCTTGACCTCGTGGAAGGCCGACATGCGGAACAGGGGGAGCAGGCTGTCCCAGAGCAGCAGGGTGTCGTCGAGGTCGGGGACCTCGGTGAGGATCGGGCCGTGCAGACCCCGGTCGGCGCCGGGGACCATCAGCACCGGCGAGCCGATGTCCGGCCCGGCCGAGCCGAACGCCAGCGCGTGCGAGGTGTGCACCTCGGCGTCCCAGCGGTCGTCGTCCAGCGCGGCGGCCATGTCGTCGAGACCGGCTGCCGTCACGGCCTCCGCGACCAGCTTGTCGCTGGGCGGGTTGCCGGCGTCGTGGGTACGGGTGCCCAGTTCGGTGTAGAAGCGGCCGGCGTCCTCGTGGCGTCCCTCCGCGCGCAGCGCTTCCACCAGCCGCAGTGCGCGGCTCGACGCCGCCATCGCTTCGGCGTGCTCCAGTGGGGCCTGACCGCCGCTGAGGATGCTCAGGCTGAACGCCCGCCACTCGATGCGCAGGTCACGGGCTTCGGCGGCGGCGACCAGCCAGCGCGACGTGCGCCAGGTCCACGGGCAGGCGGGATCGAAGAAGAAGGTGGCGTCCACCGCCCGAGGGTAACGCCCACCGTGCGGGTCGGCCTCCGGTGTGACCTGCACCACGCGAAGTGACGTTTATATAAGAAGGGCAGACTGCCCTGCAGGGCCAGGACGCAGAGACGCTCGATCTCCCAGGAGAACTGCTCCTCGGCCGGTCCGTCCAGGTGGGTGGGGGGGGGGCTTGTCCAGCTGCCAGAACGCGCGGGTGGGCGCCACGAACACCCCGCGCCGGTCGTGGTCGGAGTCCGGGCCGTGCAGCCCGTACGCCCGCGACCCGACCACGACCGCGAGGACGGTGTGCCGTTCGACGAACTCGATCACGACGGGCAGGCTACCCATGAACTAAGCTCCGGTGAGCGTCGCGTGCCGGTGGCAGACCGTGTCAGGCATGGAGGCGCCCTACCGAGGGAGGCCGACGGTGTTCACGTCGCATCCTTCGTCTTCGCGTGACTGAGCGCGAGACGACCAGGCTCGTCGCCTGGAGCTACGAGCTTCGCCAGGTCCACACCCGCCTGCGCCATGCGCTCGACCTCGTCCGCAGCGCGGTCGCCGACGGGACATCCGGCGAGGCGGCCACCCGTGACCTGCTGCTCTACTGCCACGGGTTCTGCGCCGCACTCGACGGGCACCATCGGGGCGAGGACGACACCCTGTTCCCGGCGATCGAGGCGGCCCACCCGGAGCTGGCACCCGTGCTGCGCCGGCTCCGCCAGGATCACTCGATGATCGCGCACCTGCTCGGCGGCCTGCAGGCCGCCATCGACCGGTCCGCGCCGGTCGCCGAGCTTGATCGGCACCTGGAGGGTGTCGCCGCGATCATGGAGAGCCATTTCCGGTACGAGGAGCGTCAACTGCTCCAGGTGCTGGAGACACTCTCCCTGGACGCCTCACCCGACGAGGTCCTGGGCCCCCTTTGAGCTCGGGCATGGGCTGACGGCCCGATCTCCGCACGTGATCGTCTGTTTTCCCGCTACGGCGGACGGGCTCGCTCGACGATCGCGGGTGGGGCCTCTCGCGAAGGACCGGCTCAGCGTCGACGCGCATTGTCCTGAAGCAGCCTGCGGGCGGCCATGAAGGCCCGTAACGTCTCGGCGTCCTCGGCGGACATCAGCCGGCGGGGGATCACGGTCGCCGGCATCCGGTCGACGTACACGACCCAGAACTCCGGGGTGTCCTTCACCCGGGACACACCCTCCCAGGCGATGCCGCCGAACTCCGAGCCGCTGCGCATCATGATGTTGTCGTCGGTGATCTCGTAGCTGCCGTCCACGGCGTAGCGGCCGGAGCGGCGCCGGGCGCGCCATTGCACCCACGGCCAGTACAGCATCGCCAGCAGACCGCCGACGGCCATCGCCATCCACAGCGGCGTGATCTGCTCGCCCCACGACGACCCCCACGAGACGACGAGACCGATCACGCCGATCGTCGCCAGCACCGCGCCGACGCAGGCGTACCTGCGCAGTTGGTCACTGCTCATCGCGGCGGCCACGCGGCCGGGGTAGGCGGGATCGGCGGGGATGTCGAAACGGATGAGCACGCCGCAACGATAGTGCGCCTGCCTACCTGGTGGGCAGCGTCGTACACACGCCCGCCGGTCGGACCGCCCGTCACCGGCGGCAGGCGGTCACCCGGACGCCGACTGCGGCGGCCTGGCCTTCTGCGGGGGGATGGTCTCGTGCCGGGCCAACATCGCGACGAACTCGACGATCTTCCGTTCCCGGGTCCGGGCCTGCTTCACGGCGTTGAGGCGGTGCACGAACGCGTA